>BTUX01000024.1:0-26561 GCA_045863315.1 Candidatus Hydrogenedentota bacterium
CGACCGACCCGCGCCACATGCGTCAACGACGCACCTCCACCACGAGAAATGGATTCAGCGGGCTGCGCCGCAGGAGCGCCGGCATCGACTCGACATACGCCACGATAGCGCTCTTGATGGGGCGGAGCGGACCCAGGCGACCGGTCCGCTTGAACGCGAAATAGTGCTTGAGCGGAAGCGGGGTGATAGACTGGGCCCGCCCTGCGTCGCAGAACAAACTTCTCAACTCGCCGTAGGACAGTAGGTGGTATTTGCCGAACGGTTTGTGGAGGGTCATGCCGAAACGATCGAAGATGCGGCGCCGGATTCGCATCTTGTGCGGGGGCGTGGCCGTGTCGGCGGGTCCGTGATGGATATCGATCGGGAACGCTTTGTTCGGACACGAGACCATGATGCGACCGCCCGTGCGCGTCACGCGCAACAATTCCTTGGCAAACGCGATCCGCGTATCCCAATAGTTGTCATTCAAGGTGTAGTGGCCGACTGTTGCGCCGATGTGTTCAATCGTGCCCAGCGTGTACACCGCGTCAAAATACCGGTCCCGAAACGGCATGGCCGCCCCATCGCAGGTGAAGAAATAGGCGGGATCGTTTCCCGCGCGCGCCCAGTACCGGGCCAGACAAGGGATGTCCACTCCGTAGGCCTCGAAGCCGTCGTCACGAAGGAATCGGACCCCCATGCCCATGCCACAGCCGACCTCGAGGACTCGGCGGGCGTCCTCGCGCTGGACCCATGGTTTCAGATACTCGACATAAAAGCGGCGCCACGACTCGCGCTGTTCGTCCGCGTACTCCTCGGTGGTGGTTTCCATATCATGGAAACGATCTGCGAGCGTGAAATCGAAATACCCTTCCGGACCCGGTCGGAATACGCGGGATGCGGACCCCTCTAAGGCGGACTTCGTCGCGCGCAAGGGCTGGTGCGAGACGGGATCGACGAGGACGGAGGCCAGCGATTCGGCGAGTGACATGCGGGAATTACCGGTGTTTGGTTTCAACGATGGAAAAGCGACGCCCCAACCATAGCATAAGCAGGCGCAGGTATCACGCGGCGAATCAGCGAAGATTCGTGCGCGTGAGAGGCTTCCATGCGCGCAAGCGGCCGTAACCGCGTCATGGTGATCGCGTCGCGCCGGTATCGACAGGTTTGGTAGGCATGCAGCCGTTTTGTTAGCCTGCTCGGCCGAATCCAACGAATTGGCCAAAGAAGGAGGCACGGGTAGTGGAACATCTGCTTACGCCCGAGAGTTTGATCGCATTTGTAACGTTGACGGCCCTCGAAATCGTGCTCGGCATCGACAACATAGTTTTCATCGCCATCTTGACCGGCAAGCTCGAGCCCGCCTTGCAGGGAAGGGCCCGTACGATTGGACTCAGCCTTGCGATGATCATGCGGATCGCGTTGTTGCTTGCGCTCAGTTGGATCATGCAACTGACGCAACCGCTGTTCGCCGTGCTGGAACACGAGGTGTCCGGGCGCGACCTGATCTTGCTGATCGGCGGGCTGTTTCTGATTGGGAAAGCCACCTACGAGATTCACGAGCGGGTCGAAGGCGCCGATCATCGCGGCCCGGCCGTCAAGAGGGCATCGTTTGGCATGGTCCTGGTCCAGATTATGTTGCTCGACGTCGTCTTTTCACTCGATTCGGTGATCACGGCGGTGGGAATGGCCAAGCACATCGAAATCATGATCGCCGCGGTGATCGTCGCGGTCCTCGTGATGCTGGTTTTCGCGGGCGCTGTGAGCGGATTCATCGCGCGGCACCCCACCATCAAGATGCTCGCGCTGTCGTTTTTGCTGCTCATTGGCGTCATGCTTGTTGCAGAGGGATGGCATGTGCACGTGCCGAAGGGGTACATCTACTTCGCCATGGCCTTTTCGCTGTTTGTCGAAATGCTGAATATTCGCGCGGGCCGGGCCGCCGCGAAGCACAGCTGATCCGCCCCGGGACCGGCGGGTGGCAATTGGAGCAAGGCCGACAACATGCCACGACGTTTAACGGGTATAACACGTTCGACGCGCTGAATTCTTGCGGCTATCGACCCGCGGGCGATAGTCTTTGCTTTCACGGCTGCGATGCGTACGTCACCGTGTATAAGGGTTCGGAGTGCAAGCAGTTCGTATGAAATCCAACGGCCGGGAAACGGTCCACGATATTGTATGCGTTGGCGCGGGGCCCGCCGCGCTCGGAGTGATCCATGCCGCAAGACTGCGTGCGCAAGGCCGCCACGCTGAATTTGCCGTCTTACGGCAGCGAGAGCCCAGGTGGGTTCCTCGGCTTGTAAAGCTTGGAAAAATTGGCGAAAAAATTAGTTGACTTTTTCGGGGGGGGGGGGGGGTACACTTAGGTAAGTATCATGATCATGTTTTTCTGGGGAATGTGAGCATGACTCTACTACTTTGTTTGGGGTTGTTTGTGCAGTTCCTTGAAGGGGGCGATGTTCAAGGGCGAGTCACTGTAGACCAACCCGTCGCACTCCTTAAGCAGTTCGAAGCAGAACACCGCAAGTTATTGTCGCGCATAGGTGCATACGCGGTAACTTTCGAGGAAGTTCACGAGGGGGAATTGCCCAATAACTTCACCCGGGTTCATTTGCTTCGGGAGCAGAAAGCCCGTTCAAAAGACCGCTGGTACAAACGGACTAAATTCTACTATACGGCAGCGTCATCTTCGCCTGCCCGTATAGAGACAGACTTTCTTGTCGTAAATTCGGAGTATGCCATCTACTATCTCGAGGGCAATCCGGCGGGATACATGTGGGAGCACCTCTCGCTCGATTCGCTACAAAAACAGGCAGCAGTTCACCTCAACCTTTTCACTGCCCGCGATGTAATGAAACACGGATTCGGTGACGGCTTTTTCACCCTGTCTGAAATTCTGGCGCTCCATAGCGATGTCAGGAGTGAATTCAGAATTACGCTATCAAACGATAAAGTGTACCATGTAGGCGTGTATGACCGTGAAAACCCGCAATTCCCCCTACGCGTATATACGATTGACGGCAACAAACGCTATCTGTTTACAGATGTAGCAGCTTATGAAGACTCTGGTGGTGTTAACGTTCCTGTAGGAAAGGTCGAAATATCACTTAAAGAAATTGACAAGGGGATCTGGTTTCCCACGAATTGGATTAATTATTCGTATGGTGAACCCGATGCCGCAGGCCATCGCCGCGTGGTGAAGCTCATTCGATCGCAGCTCTCCTCTGTGGAGATTGGACAAGAATTCGATCCGCGTCAATTCACTTGGACGGCCCTCCCAATGCCGAATGCGACGCTCATTCACCGTACCGATCACTCGGGTAGAACCAAGGTCCTCAAAATGGAAGGAAACGAATTGGTTCCAATGTCACTTGAAACACCGTAGCAAAAGGAGGTTACAGTTGGGCGGTTACTGCTACTGAAGCCTGCAAAACTTCGGCGTGAGGCGTCTTTCTCGCGACAGGAAGAGTTTTCAGGATACGAGAGAGGATGTGTACAATGATGGCGAAGAGAGTAGTTATAGCAATCGTAGGGTTTGGCGTCGTGCTGAACGTTGGACTACCGAGCGCGGCAATAGCGGGATGTTATAAACAAGTGTGGGAACTATGCTCAGCTACGATTCAACAGTGCAGTGATTTTTGCGATACTAGAGCAGGTTGTCGCCATATGGGGGCGATCGTCATCGCTGTGTATCAGAAGCCTGTCTGTAAGCAGGTCGACCCCGGTGAGGAGGGACGGAGCGTCTGTGGTCTTGATGGGTACGATTGGGGATGCTTACACTACTCAGATTGTGACTGGAGCACTTCGAGTCCATTCTGTTCTGGGACACTGAGGCTGTGCGTGCCGGGTGTAGACTGGATTGATTACGATCCGGGTCAGGTCCCGACGGGTGCGCCTTGCACCGGTTAAGCGAGCGGACGGACACCAAACGGGGATGTGGCGAACCTTAAAGGGGCGGGAGTCTGCGTGGGCAGGCAGCAAACGAACAGGCTTCGGGCACGTTACACACGTTGGACGTCTTTCGCGAAATGCATCGCGCAAATTCATGGGCGTGTCACATTCGGCGATATCGGTCCGGTGCTAGTGGCATGATCGCCGAGGGGGTGCGTGCTACATCCGAAGGGCGCCACTTGGAGAGTGACAGGATTGAGTGATTACGAGTAGGCGGGGCGCGTAGCTACCACGAGGAGTTTTGGGATGTGGGCTCGTTGTGCCGTGTGCAATTCATTTGGGTACGCCATTCTCGCGAGCGTAGTAAGTGCGAGTTGTTCGCAACCCACACAACCATTACGAGAAGGGGCAGAGTACCGCATCACCGTGCCAACTGCTCGGCAGGAGTCTAAGCTGACTCACACATTTGAGCTCACCAATCTCGAGGGGCACCCCGTACAGATTCTTAGAACCACATCGACTTGTGGCTGTACGACGGTTGACAACATTGTAGGTCGGACCATTGAAAATGGGGCTAAGATTGATGTCCCTGTGACGGTAGATCTCGCTGGTAAACAAGGACGATATCAAGCTGCGGTAGGATTGTATTTGGTCGATGCCACTCTACCGGTTTTACTACAGATTGAAGGGGATGTATATAGGGAGCACCCCAGCAAAATTGAATTCGGTGAGATTAGGCAAGGAGAGCCGGTCCGACAAAGGTTTGTGCTCCGGCCATTTCCGGGGCAGAGAAACGTCCAAGTCAAAGACTGCAAGTACGCGAGCGACTATTTTGCGGTGTCAATGGAAGCACACGACTTCATTCGAGGCGCGATGGTGGTAACGGTAACGCTTGTTGAATCGATTCCGTACGGGAAATTCGATTTTCCCATCGTGTTGACGACAAATGACACCGAAGTCCCTGACAAGGTTGTGACGGCCAGCGGGTACGTACTACGACCTCTCGAAATCGTGCCTACGGAATTGAACTTTGGAATGCTTAATTCTGACGAGAGCGCGGAGGGTGCAGTCGACCTCTATTCGCCATATGGGCAGGCGATTGAGATGCTGCAGGTCGATAACTCCCTAGACAGAGTCTTTAGCTGGAGCATCGATAGGTCTGAGGTGGCCATTGATCGAGTTAGATTTCGGATAGCCACGACAGGAAAATATCCTGAAGGGGTGCGGCCCGGCTCGGTCGTTAGGGGCGTATTTTGGTTTCATGCCAGGGTTGCCAAAGAAATTCAGAAGGCGCGTTTAGAGGTGTATGGATCCATCTAGTGTGCGTACTGGCGGCGTGTCGTCGTGGAGTGAAGTACGTTGCTTGTTCCATAGGTATTTAGGAGTGGCCACGCGTGAAGGGCCTTCCGGGTGAATCCAAATCGAGTCGGGAGCGCAGAAGACGCTTACTGTGCGTCGCCGCCGTACTATTTGCCGTTGCAGCGGCGACCGTTTTGTGGGTCTGGCCGAAAAACTCCCACACGCCTGAAGAGGGCGCTGGTTCGACCATCCGGGTGCCGGTTCGCACGACGTACGTAAGGGAGACGAGTTCAGGCCATTTTTTGTCGGACGCGGCCCACTTGGTGGTTGCTCCTGACGGTGGCAGAGGGCGGATTTTTGGTCGCGTCTATGGGCCGGACGGTCTCCCAGTTCGCAACGCACGAGTTCAACTGTGCCGCTCTATCTCCACAGTCACCGGAGAATCCCGTAGCCGGACGACGGACGTTGAAACAGAGGACGATGGCAGCTTTCGCTTTACGGATATACCGCTGGCGTACTACACGATCTGGGGTCAAAGAGATGCCCTTGCGGGCATGACCAGCGTTCATCTTAAGACCGACACCCCTACCGCAACAGTTAACCTGATACTACGTGTGTCGGGCCCACTGGCCGGCCGAGTGGTCGACGAAACGGATAGGCCGGTCGTGGGCGCTCGCATAGTACCTATTGCACACGACCATGAGGATGTGTCGCGGACGGCGCGCCCGTTCGACTTGCAGACTGGCAGCGATGGGGCGTTTCGTGTCGACATGTTACCCGAGCGCTCGTGGACCTTGCGAATCATCTCATCAGACTTTGCGCCTCTGGATACGCCGCCCATTGATGTGGGCGACGTCGACAACGTTTTCGTTTTGTCGAAGGGTGGGGCCATCGCTGGGAGGGTCGTCTCCGAGGATGAAAGGCCCGTCTCGCGCTGCAACATAGTGGCGATCAACCTCGGCAACGAGCGGTCGGCACCCTCTCACGAGACTACGGACAATCTGGGGGCGTTCCGCTTTGAGTGCCTTCCGGTTGGTAAGCACGCCCTTGCCCTTGAGGATCCTCGACTCGTGTTGCTGGAGCATCCCGTTATTACGGACGTGGAACTTGGAACCACTCAGGAGGTCGTATTAACGGCAGTGATCGGCCCTGCGATTGTGGGAACGGTATACGACAAATCTGCGGGCGTGGAAATCAAAGACGCAATCATTACTGCATTCCAGCCGGAATTGCGGGCGTTGCCCGTTCGCCGGGAAATTACCGACGAATTTGGCGAGTACACCATGGCCGGCATGGCGTTTGGGGAATGGCAGCTTTCGGCCCGCTCGACAAGCTCGGCCCTTGTGCCCTGGCATGAAGCCAGCCGTACCATCGTGGTGCAGCGTGGCATTGATCGAGTGACGGTCGATTTTGAGTTGAATGTGGGGGTTGCGGTATCGGGTTCCGTAACGCATGCGGATGGCACTCCCGCCTTGGGCGCTCGAGTGGTCGCGAGGGGCCGCGCTTTGCGCGAAACCTCCGCAAAGGACGATGGTACATTTCAGCTAACGGGCTTCGAACCCGGAGAGACACTGACGATTTCCGCCGAAACGCCAACTTTACTGGGGGCATTGGCGCATCCCGTTACGGTTACCGACTCAGGTTTGAAAGGAATTCAAATCGTCCTGGCATCGGCCCGGAATTCTTCCATTTCGGGGACTGTGACTGACCGATCATTGCGGCCGCTTGTGATGTACGTCGTGGCTAGACCGCGCGATACGGTAGTGTCCTCAGCAGACGTGGCTCCCATGGCCATGTCGGATTCCGCAGGCCGCTTCGCTTTGGTCGGGTTGACCGCTGGTTCCTACGAACTGCGGTTGGCGCCAAGCGACCCGGAAGGGTTCGTTCGGCCTGTCGGACAAACAAAGCTTATCGAGATCGGTGAAAACCAAAGACTTCAAGGTGTCCGATTAGTTTATGAGGAAGGTGAGTTCCTCTCCATTGCAGGGCGAGTTACGGATACGCTTGGAAATCCCATTGCACGTGCAACCATCCGGGTATCGTGTCCAGACCGGCGTGGGCGAAGTACTAAAAGCGATGACTATGGCGAGTATATCGTCCGCGACATTCCTGAAGGTCTATGCCGGGTCGACGCCACCCATCCTGAGTTCTCGAGTGAATCCCTAATTGACATCCCCGCAGGGTCGATGGATGTAGTCATTCGCATGGCTGCTCCTGCATCCGTCTCGGGATTGGTTATTTCTGATCGGGATAGAAAACCTGTTCCGCAATTTGGGATTGGCGTTGCACGCGCGAGCAATCCGGAAAACCCGAACCTGTCTGACCCTCCATTCCAAATGTTCTCGGATCCGGAGGGACGCTTTCGCCTCAAGGTGGAGCCCGGTCCAAACGTGCTATTTGTCCGCTCGGAAGGTTTCCTGCCGGTTCGGCTTGCGTTAGGTGAAATTCAGGCGGGGCAAAAGGTCGAGAACGTCCTCGTTCAGCTTGCGCACGGAAGGACAACGGTTACAGGTGTAGTCGTGGATGCGAGTGGCAACCCTGTCCCCAATGCTTCTATTTTTCTGGGTCCAGCTTCGAGGCAGTTACCACCCAGCGCCTCACTCGCTCGATCGGCGGAGGACGGAACGTTTGTGCTCCACGGCCTTTCGCCGGGTCCGGTCACGCTAACGGCTTGGGAACCTCGATACGGACGAGGCAGCATTTCAGTTACGGTTCAGAACGACGCGGAAACTGTCGCCACACTTGTACTCAGTTCAGAAGGTTCATTATCTGGCAACGTATCGCGGGCGGGATTGGGTGTCTCCGGCGCCAGAATTACGCTCCTTGACCCTGAGTCGGGTGATGTTATCGCGTCGACAGTGACTGACGCCTCCGGCTTCTACGAACTGGACCTGCTGATTCCGGGAAATATAAATGTGGTCGCCCGGACGGACGTCCCTGAGCAGGAATTGAGAGCCCCGGCGGTAATCCGACCCGGAACGATGGCCCACCTCGATCTCGTCATGGAATAAATCGCAACGCTGATAAATGAAGTGGAGCGAATCGCGCGACAATCGCAGAATTCAGGACAGTAGCCTGCGAATGGTTATTCAGTGCTAAACACTAGCTGTTCCACTCGATATGCGCTGTCATTCGCCTTTCGCGCAACACCACGGATCGGGGACGAGCAGCCTGCGAGTTTGGAGTGGTATTCCGTATCGCATACACTGAACTCCGTACTCCTCCCTTCATCACGCCGGAATTGACATGTTATCACGCAGTGTCATCCAATCCTGACGCAATAGATAGTGTTGTCCGGCACGCCTACCGCGGCGATTTTTGCGGGTATTTGGCCTTGGGTGGTAGTCTTGTGGTGAATGCTGCAACGTGTACGTCACTGTGGGTAACCACTCGTAGCACAGGTAATTCGCGTGAATTCAAACGGCCAGGACACCGTTCACGATATTGTATGCGTTGGCGCGGGGCCTGCTGCGCTGGGGGTCCTGCACGCCGCGAGACAGGCGGGGCTGGACGCCATCGCGATCGACAAGGGGCCGGTGTGCAGCGCGTTATGCTCGCACCCCACGTATATGAGGTGGTTTTCGACGGCGGACAAGCTGGAATTGGCGGGTTTCCCGCTGGTGACGACGGAAAAGAACCCGACGCGCCAGGAGTACCTGAAGTATTGCAGGGCGTTCGTCCGGTATTTTGGTTTGAAGATTGTGACGTACCGGGAAGTGACGAACGTCGGGCGCGAAGAGGGCCTGTTCACAATACAGGGCCGGGACCTGTATCGTCGGCCGTATGAGTGGCGAGCTCACAATGTCGTGATGGCGACAGGGTTCTACGACAGCCCACGGCCGCTGGGAGTCCCCGGCGAAGACCTGCCGAAGGTTTCGCACCGATACACCGAATCGCACTGGTACTTTGATCAGGACGTGCTGATCATCGGCGCAGGGAGTTCGGCCGCGGAGGTGGCGCTCGAGTTGTGGCGGAACGGGGCCCGCGTGACGGTGGCGATGCGCGGCGACCGTTTTGATACCAAGTACTGGATAGAGCCGGACATTGAGAACCGCATTAAAGAGGGGTCGATTAGATGCTACCGCAACGTCGAGGTCTCGGAGATTCGGCCCGATGAGGTCGTGCTCCGGAACGCAGACGGGGGCAACTTGAGCATCCCCAACGACTTTGTGCTGGCGCTGACGGGTTACGAACCGGACACATCGCTCATTGAGGGCGTGGGGGCCCTGATTGACCGGACCTGCGGAAAACCGGTGTTGGACGAGAACTTCCAGACCAACGTGCCGGGGCTATACGTGGCGGGCACGCTGTGCGCGGGACAGGAAAGCAATGTGGTGTTCATCGAGAACAGTCGGGACCACGGCCCGGCCATTGTGAGCCATATTGTGGCGGCGAGGAGCAGGATTTGACAGGTCCGGCGGTGGTTTGGTAGGCTTGGTTTGCTTTCAGGTAAAGCAGAAGCACCCGCTTCTCACCTTGCCGCGGCCCTTTGGGGTTTGGGCGCAGGGTCGAAATCGCGAGAATCGAGGATTCGCGCGGCGGAGGACATGGTGTGCTCTGCCGCGCTTTTTGTGTTTTTCGCGGGTACCGTGGCCCGCGGGGGCGCAAGGGGAAGCGAGACTTCCATTCTAAAGAAAGAGATCACGGAACAAAGGAGGTATGGGTTATCGCCAAGCCGATTGAGCAGCGTGTGCGGGTCAACGAGCAGATCATCGGACGGCAAGTCCGGGTGATCGACGAACAGGGAAACCAGCTCGGGATTATGTCGCCCGATGACGCGCTGCGGGATGCGTATGAACGTGGTCTGGATCTGGTAGAGGTAGCGCCGAATGCGTCGCCGACGGTGTGTCGCATTATGGACTACGGGAAGTACAAGTACCAGCAAAGCAAGCGCTTGAAGGAATCGCGCAAGCACCAGCACACGATCGTCGTGAAAGAGGTGAAGTACCGCCCAAAGATCGACGATCACGATTTTGATTACAAGACGAACCATGTGCGGGAGTTCCTGCAGGAAGGCAACAAGGTCAAGGTGACGATTACGTTCCGGGGGCGCGAGATGGCGCACCCGGAGTTCGGTCAGGAACTGTTGGCCCGAATCATCGAAGCCACGAAAGACCTCGCGCAGGAACAAATCGACGTGAGCCGGCTTCGCATTGAAGGCCGCCAAATGGTGGTCGTGTTGTCACCGACTAAGTAGCTCCGCCTCGATGTCGAGAGCTGGAGGGGTCCGAGCCCGGCGGCCGGGAGCGGTGGCCCATATTTGTTTTTGGGGTTGGTTCCAGGATTTGAGCGATGGCACGGCGCACGGCGAAAACGCCGGGGCGGCTGATTGCACACAGGAGGGCCTATGCCGAAATTGAAAACAAACCGCGCCGCCGCGAAGCGGGTGAAGCGTACGAAGACCGGAAAGTATCTGCGCAAGAGCGCGTTTGTGCGGCACAAGTTGACCAAGAAGAGCCGGAAACGCAAACGGCAATTGGGAAAGTCGACGCTGGTGCACGAGACGGACGTCGCGCGCGTGAAATTGTTGTTGCCGTACAGCCGGTAACGAGTTGGCCAGTCTCGTCCGCGCACGCGCGCGGGCAACCGATAGAGGATTTCAAGTCATGCCAAGAGCTACGAACGGGCCGGCGTCCCGCAACCGCCGCCGCAAAATAATCAAAAGGGCCAAGGGCTACCGGGGCTCGCACGGGACCCTGCTGAAGACCGCCAAACAGCAGGTGGACCACTCCGGGGTGTATGCGTATCGGGACCGGAAAGCGCGCAAGCGGGAGTTTCGCCAATTGTGGATTGCGCGGATCAACGCGGCGGCCCGGGCGGCGGGCATTTCGTACAGCCGGTTCATGCTGGGCCTGAAGCTGGCCAACATCGACGTCAACCGCAAGATGCTCGCGGAAATCGCAGCCACGGACGAGGCGAGTTTCCAGAAGATCGTGGAGGCCGTCAAAGCCAAGCTTGCCGCCGCGTAACGATGCGAATCGTCCCCGCCGTGGACATACGAGGGGGGCTATGCGTCAACCTGGTGCAAGGCGATTACGGGCAGGAGACGGTGTTCGCGGAGGACCCCGTCGCGCAAGCCTGCCGGTTCCGGGAGCAGGGCGCGGAACTCGTGCACGTGGTCGATCTGGATGGCGCGAGGGAGGGGCGTGTCTGCATTGCCGAGCCGCTGCGGCGCATGACGGCATCCGGCGTACCGGTTGAAGTCGGAGGAGGGCTCCGCTCGATGCGCGATCTCGATGCCGTGTTCGATGCGGGCGTTGAGCGCGCCATTCTCGGCACGGCGGCCCACAACGATCCGCGGTTTGTTCGGGAGGCCGTCGATGCCTATCCTGGCAGGATTGCGGTCGGCATCGATGCGCGCAAGGGGAAGGTCTCCCTAAACGCCTGGCTGGAAGACACCGACACGGACGCGGTGGTGTTCGCGCGGCACATGCAGGACGCGGGCGTCAGCCGGATTATCTACACGGACATTCTCAGCGATGGGATGATGAAGGGCCCGAACATCGAGGCCACGCGCATGCTGGCGCAGGCCGTCGAAATCCCGGTGACGGTATCCGGCGGGATGTCGTCGCTGGATGACGTGCGGCGCGTCTGCGAAGCGGAAGCCGACGGCGTCGACGAGGTCATTGTAGGACGGGCGCTGTACCTTGGCGCGTTTACGTTGCCCGAGGCGATTGCCGCCGCACGAGGCGCCTCATGACCCAATCGTTCGGCACAGTGACGGTGGTCGGTGTCGGATTGCTGGGAGGATCGCTGGGTCTGGCGCTGAAGGAACGAGGGCTCGCCAGGACGGTCCGCGGCGTGGGCCGGCGTCAGGAATCGTTGGACACGGCCCTGTCCCTGGGCGCGATTGATGAACCCTTTCTGAACGCTCGTGATGCGGTGCGGGGCGCGGACCTGGTCGTGTTGTGTACGCCCGCCAGTTTGATTCTTTCCGAGTTGGACTCGATTCGTCCCCTGATATCCATGTCGGCGGTTGTGACGGACGTGGCGAGCACGAAAGCCGAGATTTGCGCGCACGCGCGCAAGACGTGGTCCGAGCCCTACCGCTTCGTGGGCAGCCATCCGATGGCCGGTTCGGAAAAGTACGGTCCTGAACATGCCACGCCACACCTTTACGATGGGTGTGCAGCTATTGTGGAGCCGCGCGTGGACCATGCGGAAGACGCGCATGAAACCGTCTGTTCCTTGTGGCGGGCGGTTGGGGCGCGTGTGGTGGAGGTGGATCCTTCGCTTCACGACGGCCTCGTCGCGCGCACAAGCCATATTCCCCATATCCTGGCGGCCATCATCGCCGAACTTGCCGCGGGGGCGGGTGACGTTCACGCGCTCGTAGGCCGAGGGTTTCGAGATGTCACGCGCATTGCCGCCGGCCGCCCCGAAATCTGGCGGGACATCTGCCTGACCAACCGAAAGGCGATTGTTGAAGGGCTGGATGAAACCGCGGGCCAGATCACTGCGGTCCGGCAGTTGATCGAGGAAGGTTCCGCAGACGAGTTGGAGGCGTTCTTTCGATCCGCCCAGGCGGCGCGCAGCAAGGCCTTGGGCGAATGAGCGGCGCCTCGAACGGACGCGACTCCGTCGCAATCGACTTCAGCAGCGTTGACAAATTTGGGCGTAGTCGAGAACATGGCGGTGTGCTGGGTGTGTCTCTAGTTCCTGATTCCGCGGATATGGTCCTGAGAAAGACGGCGGATTCTTGCCGTGTTTCTTTCCCGACAAGCACGACGCGCTTTTGGCGTTGTGCTGAAAGGCTCGGAACAGCGGAACGCGTGCATTTCCGGCGCGATTGCCTATGAAGGGGCTGTTCATCACCTTCGAGGGGATTGAAGGCTGCGGAAAGTCCACGCAGGTTGCTTTGCTGAAAGTGCAGCTCGAATCGCGGGGCCGACGGGTTGTGGTGACCCGCGAACCGGGTGGAACAAGGGTGGCCGAGTTGATTCGAGGGGTGCTGCTTGACGGTTCCAACACGGACATGACCCCTGCAACCGAGCTGCTGCTGTACGGCGCCGCGCGGGCGCAGCACGTGGATGAGTTGATTCGGCCGGCGCTCGAATCGGGGACCGACGTGGTTTCGGATCGGTTTGCGGATTCCACGACCGCGTATCAAGGGGCGGGGCGACAACTGGAACGCAGCCTAATCGAAGAAGTGCACCGGTTGGCGACGCGAGGGACCTGGCCCGATGTTACGTTCCTGCTTGACTTGCCTGTGGAAGCAGGGCTTGCCCGTGCGCGGGCCGTGGGCGAGCCGGACCGCATCGAGAAGGAATCCATCGAGTTCCATCGGCGGGTCCGCGACGGATTCCTGCGCATCGCCGCTCAGGAACCGGGCCGCGTGTATGTCATCGATGCGACGCAGGGGATCGAGGCGGTTGCGGCGGAGGTGTGGCGGGTGATACAAGGGCGCCTGCCATGAGCTTCGCCGACATTCGAGATCAGGAAGTGGCGGTGCGTCTGCTTCGCAATCTCATCCTCCGCAATCGGATTCCCAACGGCCTGTTGTTCTGGGGTCCGGGCGGAGTGGGCAAGCGGTCCGCGGCATTGGAACTGGCCAAGGCGATCAATTGCCGCCAGTCGAAGGCGGATGCCTGCGGCCGATGCCTGTCCTGCCGCAAGATCGCCCACGGCAATCATCCCGACATCAAGCAGTTGGCCCCGTCCGGCAAGACCCGGCTCATTGCCAAGAAGGACATCGAGGAGATCAACGAGTTCGCGGCGCTGCGTCCGTTCGAATCCGAGTGGCGCATTTTCATCCTTCACGACGCCGAACGAATGAATCTTCCGGCCCAGAATCACTTCCTGAAGACTTTGGAAGAACCACCCGGCCGGTCCTTGTTCATACTGATGAGTGAGTATCCGCGCATGCTGTTGCCGACGATTCGGTCACGCTGCCAATTGATCCGGTTTCGGGCATTGCGGCGGGAAACGGTTTCGGAGTTACTCCAAAATCAACGCGACCTGCCAGACGAAGTGGCGGACTCGGTCGCGGTATTGGCCGAGGGGCAGATGTCCCGTGCGTTGGATTTGGTGGACTCGGAGAAACGACAGGTCGTTTTTTCACTGGTGGAGCGGATCGCGGGAGGTGAAGATCCGGTCTTGTTGGCGGAAGAGTTTGCGGCATTTCTCGAGGGACGGCGGAAACAGATTGAGGCCGACCTGAAGGCCGAATCGGCCCACGCGAAGTTGGACGAAGGGAACAGGGAGGAGTGGGACCGATTAAAGGAGGTTCGCATTGCCCAGCAGGCCGCGGTGGTAAAACGAGATTTGATGGACTACCTTTACCTGCTGGAAACGTGGTACCGTGACGAAATGGTCGTGGCGGCGACCGGTGACACATCACGGGTCTGGAATAAAGACCGGGACGCGCGGTTGAAGGCCCGCGGGTCCGGCGACGCGCCGGCAAAGGTCGCGGCGATCGAGAGGACGCGATACTACCTCGATCGGTTCGTGAACGAAGAGCGCGTGTTCCGGGACCTGTTTTTCACGCTCGCGGAGCCCTAGCGGCAGAGCAGGAGTTGAACTAGATGCAGACCGTTAAAGTGCGCCTGCGCAAACCGACGCGGGTGTTTACATTCCTGGTGGACGATATACCGCTGCAGCGCAATGAGAACTGCATCGTTCGCAGCGATCGAGGGCTCGAGTTCGGGACTTGTGTGCTTCCGCCCGAGCCGTGCCCGGACCACCAGCGGCAGCGGTACAAGATGAGCGTGGTGCGCAAGGTGACGCACCAGGACCAGATCAATTTCAACCATCTGCAGATGGAGGAGGCGCGCGCGAAGGAGATTTGCGAGCAGCGGATCCGGGAGCGGAACCTGCCGATGAAGCTGGTTGATGCCGAATACACCTTCGACAAGCACAAGATCGTCTTTTACTTTACCGCGGACGACCGCGTGGATTTCCGGCAACTGGTTCGAGATCTCGCGCAGGAGTTGAAGACGCGAATCGAACTCCGCCACATCCAGGTGCGAGACGAGGCGAAGATCGTCGGCGGCATTGGGGTGTGCGGCCGCGAATTGTGCTGCTCGACGTGGTTGCGCGAATTCAAGCCCATTTCAATGAAGATGGCGAAACGCCAAAACCTCTCCTTGAATCCGTCCAAGATTAGCGGCCAGTGCGGGAGGCTGCTCTGCTGCCTGAGCTACGAGAACGAGATGTATCAGGAACGCAGGCGCGGCGAGGTCGCGGCCAGGCGGGAAGAGCCCCAGGAAGAGAAGGTCCAAGCGGTCGCCCTCGGTCGCGAAGGCGCGTTCGCGTTCTCCGAAATACGGCACCGGCCGCCGGATTGGCGCGAACGCCTTCAAGAAATGACGGACGACGAACCGATTCCCAGCGACTTGGACGAGTTCGAAGAAGAGCCATCCGCGGTTGTGGAATTCATGGATGAGACCTCCGGAACCGAAGATGAACCGAAGACTGGTAGGGCCCCGGAGAGGTCGGAGGTGGGCCCGGATCGGGAGCGAGGCCCTGATCACGGGGCGCCGAGGCGGCGCGGCAGGCGCCGGCGCCGGCGGCGCGGCGGTCCTCCCTCAGGAGGCGCGGGCCAGGGCAATCCAAACTGATGGGCCTGGTCGATACCCACTGTCACCTGCAAGACCCGAGATTTGACGAGGACCGAAGTGAAGTGCTGGAACGCGCGCTGGCGGTCCTCGATTGGGTGATTGTGATTGGGGATTGTCTCAAGTCGAGTCTGACGGCGGTGGAAATGACAGGCGAACGCGTCTACGCGGCCGTGGGCGTACACCCCTACCATCCCCAAGAAATAGACAATGCCGGCATCCTTGCCTTACGCGAACTCGCCGAGCAGCCTGGCGTGGCTGCAATCGGCGAAATTGGGCTCGACTATTACCGCCACAACGACGCCCCGCCCGAAGCACAACAGCAGGCCTTTCGAGAACAACTGACCTTGGCCTGTGAGTTGGGCCTGCCGGTGGTGATTCACAACCGCGACGCCCACGACGACGTATTGAAGATTCTGGCCGATTACAGCCGCGACCTGCGCGGCGTGGTCATGCATTGCTTTTCCGGCGAGGCCAAGTTCGCACGGAGTTGCGTGGACCAGGGATATTACGTCTCATTTGCCGGCAACCTGACCTATCCCAAGGCGGGCCAACTGCGCGAGGCCGCGGCCATCGTACCGATGGATCGACTGCTGGTCGAGACGGACAGCCCGTATCTTGCCCCTCAACCTCACCGCGGCAAGCGGTGTGAACCGGCGTATGTCGTCCACACGGCCCATATGCTCGCCGACCTAAAAGGGACCTCACCTGAGGAGTTGGCGAGAATCACGACCGAGAACGCGAGGCGGCTATTCCTGGCGCGGGCCGCCTGACGGTTCCGCCCCCCGATTGCGCGGAGCACATGCGATCGAGCATTCGCCTTCACTCGCTCACTCGTACCTTCAATACCGATGTCGGGGTCGCGAGGAGCCATGTGCCGGGCGAGCTTTCGGTGAGGTCGCGAGCATCCATGGCGGCGGCAACGGGGCGAAGCGTGTTGGTCGAGGGTTCCCATTGATACAGAACCCCCCGGGCGAGACAGTAGGCGCGGCCATTGGCGCCGAGCCGGATTCGGCCCGGGATGCCAATCGGAGAAACTCCTTTGTACAGGACTTCCGCGCTGACGGCATCGATGACGGCAATCTCATCCGCGTTCGAGGCGACGACCGCCCCGCCCGGCAGAACGCCATGTACGGTGACGACATCGGCGTTGGGCCAGGGTTCGAGCTGGTGTACGACCCTGCGGGATTCCGGATCGAAAGCGTAAATCAGCGCGCTGGGCTGGGTCGGCGGGTGGCTGCGCATCTGTCCCCACTTGTCGGTACCTCCCCATAGGAGTCTGCTTACCGGATCGTACGCGAGACTCGGCAGGTTTTGGTCGGGGATGAGGTGATGATACACCGCGATGCGGTCCGTCGAGGGATCGACGACTGCAAGCGCGCCGCCGAGTTTGTTGTACTCACTGTCCGAGGTGATGTAGACGAGTTCGCCATCGGTTACGGCGGCCCGCGGGCGGGTCTGCGCGTAGTCCCTGCCGAGCGCTGCAATTTCCAAGGGATTCACTCCGTACCGGAAGGGCTCTTTCGGGTCATATACGGAAATGAGCGAGCCGGTATAGATGCCGAGATAGGCCTTGCCGCCGAAGCCTACCGCGCACATGGGTTCGCCCGAAGTTCGAGCGATGGATGTGCCGGACTCCCGGATAGCGCCGGTGTGCGGGTCGATTGTAAAGAGGTTTTGCTGGCTGTAGTTCGCGCCGACGACGCAATCCGGAGTGATCGTCTCGAGGAACATGATGGCGTTCCCGCCTGGAGCGCGGTTGTTGAGCTGGCCCGTCCTGAACGCGCCCGACCCCTGCTCGTACCGGAACATGCCGCCGAAGTAGCTGACCCCCGCGATACCGTCGTCGACGGCTTTCAACCACCACGTCGGCTCGGCGGGAAAGCCCGTTTCGCCGCGCAATTTAGGCGTCCCATTTACTATTTGCCAGAACCGGCCGGTTGGATTGCTGATAGCGTACCAGCGCCCGTTCCATTCGATGGTAGCGGCGAATTGCGCGTCGCCGTCGGGGAGCGGCCAGTCCTCGCCGGGCAGGGGAGTCGCCGCCGGCGGATTCCCCCGCCCGAGTTGGCGGGTCTTCAGATCGAAGGACAACCAAACTTCATCAGGTCCCCATGCTTTGAACTTCAACACGCCTTGCGGGCTTTCCTGAAAACCTGTTACGTACTTCGTATTCGCGACGACACTCCTGCATAGCGTCCATTTGCCGCTGGCGGGATCGTATTCACCAAAGTAGGCGTTCGGGTACGTGCCGAAGAAGACGTGCCCGTTCGATGCGCCTAGAGCGTCCCACGTGTATTCCCCCTCCGGCACCTCGGTATCGAGTGGCTCGAACATTCGGTCCGCCGTGCGGAAGACGTATGCGCGGCCCGTTGCGTAGGGCATGAAATAAATATTTCCGTCCGGCGTCATGGCCGCGCAGTGCGAACCGTTGTCGTTGTTGGGCATGTCGAAACGCTCGAACGTGAGATCTCGGCAATCCACCAGAAACAGCCAGTTCGCCGTGGTCGAGTAGCTGAACGAGAACACGCCCATCGTATGTCCGTCCGGCAGGTGCAGGGGCCTGCGCGTATAGCCGAGCAGCGTGCGCACCTCGGGTGTGCCGAGGAGTTCGGCTTTGGGGAGTTGTTCGATGCCGTGGGAAACCAAGCTGGGCATTCTACGTAGGGGACTTTCCGGTGGATTGGGTCTGTATTCATCGGCCGAGGCGAGAGCGGTCGAAACTATCAGCATGGTCGAGCAAGCCCGAAAGAGTGGAAGTAGAGTATTTTCAGGCATTTGAATTGGAATCCACGGCACTTGACAAGAAATATCGAAAATTCGTTATCATTAACATTTTAAGGAGCTGTATCCTTGATTATATCCAGCCCAGCCTGTTTTCGATGGATGCGATCATGGCATTGTAGCCTACACCGCAGTTGGGGACGATTCCGAGTCAGTGTACACGGTATACGTGTCGTTCTCACCTGCGCCTTGGCGATGTGCGGGATGTCGTGTAAGTCCGGGGAAGCCTCGCGGGTCACCTACGTCGCTACGATCCATCCTGTGAGAGCAATCCTTTCGGAGATTGTCGGCGGCCGAGGCGAAGTGATCGCTCTGGTTCCGTCCGGGGCCTCCCCACATACGTACGAGCCACGGCCGGCTGACGCATCCGTGGCGGAAACCGCGCTCGCGTTATTCTACGTTGACGAATCGCTGGACGGATGGGCGGCACGGTTGCCGGCGCGCGTGAAGGTTGCGACGTTTCAAATGGTCGACGAGCCGCTGCGCCTTCCGTGGATGGAAAGTATCGAAATTCCCTCGGGAGACTCCAATCCACAGGCGGCGAAACCGCACGACCATCACGGGAGGTATGACAGCCACTACTGGTCCGACCCGGAAGCGGTGGAAGCCGTTGCCCGAATGGGTTTGGTCGAACGATTGTCTGCGCTGGATCCCGAGGGGCGCGATACCTATAAGGCCAACGCCTTGCGATTCGTGAACGAGATTAAAGCAATGGACGCGGAATTGAAGGCCATGTTCGGGCCGCTTCGCGGTCGCGCGGTGATTTCCTTTCACATGTCATGGAATTATTTTTTCTCGAGGTACGGCATCCGCGTCGTGGGCGCGGTGGAGCCGCAGCCGGGCCAGGAACCGACGGCGCAGCATCTGAAACGGCTGATCGATCTCGCGAGGGAGCAGGATGTCAAGGCGATTCTTGTGGAGCCCCAATTGCCGCGAAGGCCGGCGGAAGTGATTGCCGAGGCGACCGGGACAAGGATCGCCGAGATCGACCCGAATGGAGGCGTCGAGGGACGGATGACCTACCGTGAACTGATCATGCACAACGCGAACGCGCTGCGGGACGCCCTCCAGTGACTTGTGCCGCGGTTGAAATTCAGGATGTCTGCGTGCATTTCGGCGAGTTCGAGGCGCTGCGGGACGTCTCGGTGTCCGTTCCGGAAGGGAGTTACGTGGCGATTATCGGCCCCAACGGCGCGGGCAAGACGACCCTGTTGAATCTAATTCTGGGTCTACAAATGCCCACAAGGGGGACCGTGCAGGTGTTTGGCGGTGCCCCGGAAGCTTTACGACCCGATGCGTTGGGATACGTGCCCCAATTGAAGACGCTGGATCGCACGTTCCCGGCGCAAGCCATCGAACTGGTAATCACCGGAATGCGGCGCAATTGGCCGTGGCGGGTAACGGAAGAGGAACGCAACACGGCCCTCGACGCGATGAAACGCGCCGGCGTCAAGCATGTGGCCAATCGGGCCATCTCACGGTTGTCCGGCGGCGAGTTGCAGCGGGTGTACCTGGCGCGCTCTCTGGTGAGGCGCCCGAAGTTGCTCGTATTGGACGAGCCGGGCGCGGGAATGGACTTGGCGGGTGAAGCGGAGATGTACCACATCCTGGAGCGTTACCAAAAGGAGTCCGGGGCGACGGTCCTGATGATCACGCACGATTGGGAGGGCGCGAGGGTCCATGCCACCCACGTGCTTTTGCTCAACCGGACCGTCATCGCGTTCGGTCCGCCCGAAGATGCGGGCGCGGAGTATAGGCTGCTGGAGGTGTTTGGTTATGCCGGGCACAAGGCGGTGACGCATGGCAAGGGCGACGCGACATGACTCTCAACCGTCAGCTCGCATGTGCACACACCCGCCATCGATATCGCGCGAAGCTTCGTTCCGCCGGAGAGCACATCCCCCTAATTTCCGCTTCGAAGGGGGGCGTAAGAGACGCGGAACCGGATTTTTCGGGCTGCGGTTTCAAATCATCGAGATTCTCCTATCCATTTGAGAATGGTTTCGGGATGTCCGCCTCCGGGACACGGAACCATGCTTGAGCCGTTCTCGCCGGCCTTTATGCAGCGCGCCCTCATCGGAGGGGCCTTGGTTGGATTCATTTCGGGTTACTTCGGCGTATTCATCGTGCAGCGCCGGATGGCCTTTCTCGGCAGCGGGCTGGCGCACGCCGCGTTCGGGGGCGTTGCGCTGGGGATTCTAATTGACGCCTCGCCGTTGTGGGTTGCCTTGCCGTTCACCGTTGTGGTTGCGCTGGCAATCGTGTGGATTCGCGAACGGACCGCCTTGGCGGAAGATACGGCCATTGGCGTGTTGTTCGCAGTGTCGATGGCGCTGGGCATCGTCTTTATTTCAATCAAGGAGGGATTCGCCGGGGACGCGTTTGCCTATCTGTTCGGATCGATTCTCGCCGTGTCTCGGCAGGACCTCATCCTAGCGGCGGCTACGGCGATTTTGAGCATCTGCACGTTCCCCCTGTGGCGGGCATGGGCGTACGCCTCGTTCGATCGGAACCTGGCGCGGACGGACCGTCACCAGGTCATCCGCCATGACTTTGCGCTGGCGGCGGCGATGGCCGTGGCCGTGGTGGTCTCGATAAAGCTCGTCGGCATTGTGTTGATTGCCGCTTTTCTGGTGTTGCCCGCGGCGTCCGCCCGGGTGGTGTCGAAAACGTTTCGTCAGATGACGATGCTGTCCGTTCTGATCGGCGTCATTTCGCCGCTCATTGGCTTGTATGTGTCGTATTTCGCAAATCTGCCCAGCGGGGCGACAATCATCTTGATGCAGGCTGCGTTGTTTGTTGCCGCGTTGGGGGTGAAGCGCCTCGCGTCGGCCTGACCAGCGCGTGTCGGGCGGCATTACAGTCGACGAGGCGCTGGCGGATGGGCGTCAGGGACGCAGCAAGGAAACGTCTCGCGTTCCCGCGTCGGCGGCAGCTTGAATCTGAAGTGTGATCCGCGCGCTTTGAATCGCCCGCGGCGTGTCCAGTCCGTCCTTGACCGGCTCATTGGCGCAGTCGGCGAGGAAGTCGTCGAGGTAACCCGCCGGCGTTCCGGGATCATTCGGAATTTCTTCGGGGGCGGACGAGGCCTGTTTGCAGACCATCACGTTTTTGGCGTGGTAGTTGGTTTCGAGCACACCGGCCGTTCCAAGTATGGTGACGCGCCAATAAACAGGCACTCCGTATGCCACCCCGTCCGCACTCAACCACGAAACGTCGCCCAATACACTGCCGCCGTTATCCAGAGAAAGCATGCAGACGGCGCCTTCGTGGAAACCCGGATGCTCGGGCAAGCGCGCGTTCCATGTGCGCGCCGCCACGATGGACGAGAGGGAGCGGCCGGTCAGCCACGGAAGCAGGTCGATCCCGTGGATGGCGATGTCATTGATGGTGCCGCCGTACTTGTCGGGTTCGAAGACCCATGCGGGCCGCGTGTGGCGATTAAGGGCGTGCGCCCCGTTGAACGTGACGCTGTGCACCGCACCGACCGCGCCTTCGCGGATCAGGCGGCGCGCGGTCACGTACGGCGGGTGATACGGCAGGGGAAGCATGCAGCCCACTTTGAGGTGCTTGGCGTTGGCAAGGGTCTCAATCCGGTCGATTTCAGCCAATCGAGTGCACAGAGGCTTGTCGGCAATGACGTGACGGCCGTATTCGAGGGCTTGAATAAGCCGACCGCCGCGAATCCCGTAATAGTCTCCGCACGCAACGGCGTCGCAATCGACTTCAGACAGCATCGTCTCGTAGCGGTCGTGCGTGATGGCCGCGCCCTGCTCGGTTGCCTTCCCTGCGGCTTCGGCGTCCTCCTCGCACGCGGCGACGACGGTGAACCCGGGGTGCTCGCGCAATTCGCGGTACAGGGAAATGGAATGGCCGTGGCGGAATCCGACAAAGGCGACACGTATGGGCATGGCAGGAAACTCCGTCGATGAACGCGAGCGTATCGTAGGCCGATGGCAAGAACGAATCAATGCGCCGTTTGCGCACGTTGAAGCGTCGCGCCATTTGCTTGCGGACGTGTGGGGTGGTAGCGTCTTGGCGCGGCCCGGGATGGGCCGTCCGCTCCGCTGGGGCATGGGTTCGACCAAGGAGGAGAATAGGGAATGGCACAGATCGACAAGTACCTTGCGGCGATGGTCAAGTACGGGGCGTCCGACCTGCACTTTTGCACGGGTTGCAAGCCGATACTACGCAAGGACGGGTCCATCGTTGCGCTGAAGAATGAAGACGTCATGGACGAGCACATCGTCAAGCAGTACCTCTTCGAGATCATGCCGCCGGACAACGAAAAGCAGTACAACGACACATTCGACACGGACTTTGCGTACGCGCTCGAAGGGTATGGCCGGTTTCGCTGCAACATTTTCCGCGATCACAAGGGAATCGGAGGGGTGTTTCGCCTGATTCCGTCGAAAATCCTGACTTGTGAAGAGTTGGGATTGCCGGAATCCGTGAAAAAATTCTGTCAGCTCAGCAAAGGGCTGGTGCTCGTGACGGGGCCGACGGGGAGCGGGAAATCGACAACGCTGGCGGCCATGATCGACCTGATCAATTCCACCCGCAGCGAGCACATCATCACCATCGAGGACCCCATCGAATTCGTGCATACGAACAAGAACTGTCTTATTAACCAGCGCGAGGTGCACAACCACACAAAAAGTTTCAAGGCGGCGCTGCGCGCGGCGTTGCGAGAAGACCCCGACATCGTGCTCGTCGGCGAGATGCGGGATCTCGAAACGACGCACATTGCAATTGAGACGGCGGAGACGGGCCATCTGGTGTTTGGAACGTTGCATACGACCACCGCGATCTCGACCGTGGACCGCCTCATCGACCAATTCCCGCCGGAGCAACAGCAGCAAATCCGCACGATGCTGGCGGGCACGCTGAAAGGGGTGGTGGCGCAGAATCTGTTGAAAAAGAAAGGCGGCGGGCGTGTGGCCGCTATCGAAGTGCTGGTGGTGAACTTCGCGGTGGCATCGCTGATTCGAGAGGCGAAGACGAGCCAGATGATCAGCATCATGCAGACGGCCAAAAAAGAAGGCATGACCCTGTTGAACGAGGAACTCGGCCGGTTTGTGAAGGAAGGGATCGTCGAGCCGGAGGAGGCGTGGATGAAAGCCGTGGACAAGGAGGGATTTATGAAGACGCTTGAGTCGATGGGAGTCAATTACACGCCGCCGGCCGAGTGAACGCGGCGTCGCGTGAAGAAGGCAATTCGAAGGTGTCGGCGCCCACAAGCGTCATTACGACCGTGTGAAGCAGGGACCTGATCGAGCACATTGCACGCACCGACCAGAAAGGGAGGACTCGAATGGAACGGAGAACGTTTTTGATGGCAGGCGTGGCGGCGGCGGGAGCGGCGGCCTTGAACACGTCCGGCGGCGGAGAACCTGCGGCCGCGGCCCCCAATGCGTTTAACCTGAAATACGCGCCGCATTTCGGGATGTTCAAGAACAGCGCAGGCGAGGACCTCCTGGATCAGTTACGGTTCATGGCGGATCAGGGGTTTACGGCGCTGGAAGACAACGGCATGAAGGGTAGGCCGGTCGACGAACAGGAGAAGATTGCGAAGGAAATGGCGCGCTTGAACATGACGATGGGCGTTTTCGTCGCGAGCGCGTCGTTCAAGGATGTAACCTTCGCTTCAGACAAGGCCGAGGCACGCGAGCGGGTGTTGAAAGAAATCGGCGAGTCCCTCGAAGTGGCCAAGCGTGTGAATGCGAAGTGGGTGACGGTGGTGCCCGGGTTATACGACACGGGCCGGGAGTGGGACTATCAGACGGCATACTGCATCGACAATTTGAAAGCGTGCGCCGAACGGTGTGAGCCCGCCGGTCTCATCATGGTGTTGGAACCGCTGAATCCGTACCGGGACCATCCCGGGCTGTTCCTGTCCAAGATTCCGCAGGCGTACCAGATTTGCAGGGCAGTGGGCAGTCCCTCGTGCAAAATCCTGTTCGACATGTACCACCAGCAAATCACCGAGGGCAACATCATCCCCAACATCGACAGGGCCTGGAGCGAGATTGCGTATTTTCAGATTGGCGACAATCCGGGACGCAAAGAACCCACGACAGGCGAGATGAACTACCGGAACATTTTCAAGCATATTCATTCCAAAGGATTCACGGGGATCATGGGGATGGAACATGGTAATGCGAGGCCCGGAAAAGAGGGTGAACAGGCGTTGATCGAAGCGTACCGGTACTGCGACGATTTCCTGGGGGGGTAGCGAGCGGGCCGCGGGGCCGCGGCTGGAATCCGAATGGGTGAACGTGGATCGCGCAGGCAGCACACGCGCGGGCCGTTTGCCGGATTTGCCGCCGGCATGATAGCATCCCGCTCTTGTCATGATTTCCGTCACCTGTGCAAAATGCGGGCTCACCATACTCGTGCCCCCCACGGTGCAAGGCCGTTGGGGGGTCTGCTTTGGATGCGGTTCGCGCATCATGGTGTCAGGCGGGCACGGTGGAGCGCCGCAGCTCACCCTTGATTTTACACCAGGCCGCCGCATTTCCGATCGATATGTAATTGAAGCCCCGATCGGCAAAGGGGGCATGGGCGTGGTATACCGGGCGCGCGACACGCTGATGAACGAACGGGTCGCCTTGAAGTTCTTGCACCCGCACATTCTCAGCAGTGAAAAAGGGATGCAGCTTTTCGTGCAGGAGGCGCAGATTGCACGGCGGCTACGGCATGAGAACGTCGTCGCCGTCCATGATGTCAGCGCAACGCCGGAAGGCATCATGTACATCTCGATGGAGTTCCTGCACGGGCACTCGCTACGGGCATTCCTGCGCGCGTGCCGGGCCAACCGACGACTGGTGGACGTGCGGCTTGTTGTGTCTTTCGCCGCTCAGATTCTCGCCGCGCTCGAGTACGCCCACCGCACGGTGATACACCGCGACCTGAAACCGGAGAACGTCATGTTGCTGGTGGGCGAGCGCGTCAAGGTGCTCGATTTCGGTCTGGCCAAGGCGTTTGACATCGAACCCCCGCAGGCGGAGGGGAAGCCGACGCGGGTGGTCGGCACGGAGGCGTACGCGGCGCCGGAACAGATTCGCCATCACGACGTGGACTTGCGGGCGGACTTGTACGCGGTCGGGTTGATTCTTCGTGAGATGCTGACCCTGCGGACCCCCATCGAGGAACAGGTCGAGATTGAATCGCTGCGCAAGGATGTCGCGCCCTCGATTATCGCGGTCGTGCAAAAGGCGATCCAAGAACCGCGCGAGGACCGGTGGCAGAGCGCGGGCGATTTTCGCCGGCAGTTGATGCAGGCATTTTCCGAGGCGTACCGGCAAGCCGTACACGCGCAGGCGCAGGCCGCCGCCGGGCGCGCGGTGTCCACGGAAGGCATGGTGCTCATCGAGGGCGGCAGTTTCGTGATGGGGAACAGCAGCGTGCCCGATGAGGCGCCGGAGTTCGAGTATTATGTCGAGCCGTTCTACATTGACATTTACCCCGTGACCAACCGGCAGTATGGCGAATTTCTCAAGGCGACAGGACGGCCCGCTCCGAAATTTTGGGGCCAACCGCAATTTAGCGGACCTGACCAGCCGGTGATCGGGGTTACGTGGGATGATGCGATGGCGTATGCGAACTGGGCGGGAAAGCAGTTGCCGACCGAGGCGCAGTGGGAGTTTGCCGCGCGGGGCCGGGAGAACCGAAAATACCCGTGGGGCAATAAAGAGCCGGACACGAACATAGCGAATTATGGAGATTTCCTGAACATCCCCTCTCTGGTGAAGATGCACGATGAGGGGCGAACGCCCGAGGGAGTGTGCGATCTCGCAGGCAATGTGTACGAATGGACCGCGGAACGCTTCCTGCCGTATGACCCGGAAAAGAGGAAGGATGCGGAACAACACGGCCCGCCGTTGCGCACGGTGCGAGGCGGTTCGTGGCACTCGCCGCCCCATGAGTTGCGGTGTTCGTTTCGGAAAGGGCTCTTCCCGGAGTCGCAATTGACGACCGTCGGGTTTCGCTGCTTGTTGCCCGTCAATCGGTCCTCCTAGCCCGCATTTCTCACCCGTCGCCCCCGTC
>BTUX01000025.1:0-26429 GCA_045863315.1 Candidatus Hydrogenedentota bacterium
ATTTCGTGCGAGACAAGCCGTACACGCCGAAGCAGGAAATCTACCAGCAGGAAATCCTGGACGCCTATCCCGCCATCAAGGAACTCGCAATCCACGGAAGCGAGAATCCGAACCTGATGCCGAAAGACAGCATTACGGTCCGGTTCCATTCGATCGGCGGCTGGGGCGCCATGACGACGGGCAAGAACCTCGCCATGACCCTCTTTGATTTGCTCGGGTATCACGTCAAGGCAAATCCGAAATACGGGTCGGAGAAGAAGGGACAGCCGACGACGTACTACCTGTCCGCCGCGCCGGAGCCCATTCGGATCAACTGTGAGTATTACTACGTCGATGTAGTGCTCTCGCCGGACCCCAACGTGTTCCACCACTCCAACCCCTTGGCGGGTCTGAAGAAGGGCGGCGTATTCATCATTCAGAGCGACCTCGAGACGCCCGAGGCCACGTGGAAGGCCATTCCCACCCGGTATCAGAAGTTCATCGTCGACAACGACATTCGGGTGTACTACCTCGACGCATTCAAGATCGCCCGCGAGGAAGCATCGGACCCCGACCTTCAGTTTCGCATGCAAGGAATCGCGTTCCAGGGCGCGTTCTTTGCCGCGTCACCCGTGATGGAACAAGCGAAACTGACGGAAGAGACGCTGTTCAAGGCCATTCGCGACCAGCTCGAACACAAGTTCGGGGCGAAAGGCGCCCGGGTGGTGGAAGGAAACGTTCGCGTGGTGCAGCGCGGGTTCGACGAAGTGCGCGAAATCACGGAGAAGCGCGTGCAGACTCCTGCCGAGCAGATATTGCGTAAAGCGCCCCTCCTGCCGTCCGTCCTCAAGGAACTGCCGCCGGGTGAAGCCCGCGCGACCGACGTCCACCGGTTCTGGGAGCAAACCGGCAATTTCTATGTTACCGGTCAGGGGAGCGACAACCTTGTCGATCCTTTCATCGGGTTGAGCCTGATCCCGGCGGCGACCGGCGTATTCCGCGACATGACCCAAATCCGGTTCGAGCATCCCCAGTGGATCCCGGAGAATTGCACCGCGTGCGGCAAGTGCTACACCGTTTGTCCCGACAGCGCCATTTCCGGCCTTGTACATTCGGTCACCGAGGTCTTCGAAGCCCTGGTGCAGCGTGTGGAAAGACACGGCCATGCCGTCAAGCATCTCCGCAAAGCCGTGCGGACCACGGAGCGCATTCTTCGATCGCGATTGGACGCGGAGGGCGAAGCCGCCGACGTAAACCGCCTCATCAGGGACGCGGTCGCCGACACCTGCACAACCTCGACATTGGATGATGATCAGAAGGCCGAACTGGAATCGGAATTCAAGCTATTCCTCACGGAGTTGGGCGAATTCCGGTTTTCCATTACCAAGCCGTATTACACCCAGCGCGAGAAAAAGGTCGCCGGCAGCGGCGGCCTGTTGTCGATTACGGTCGATCCCTACGCGTGCAAGGGCTGCAACGAATGCGTGCGCGTGTGCGAGGACGACGCGTTGCGCACCGTGGCGCAGACGCCGGAAAGCACCGAACGGCTCAAGGTCGAATGGGACGTCTGGCAGTCTCTGCCTACCACTTCGCCCGACTTCATACGCATCGAGAATCTCGACGAACGCATCGGCGCGCTCGAAACGCTTCTGCTGGACAAGCGGAATTTCAAGGCCGTCGTCGGCGGCGACGGGGCGTGCCTGGGTTGCGGCGAAAAAACCGTCGTGCACCTGTTCACCGCGACCGTCGAGGCGTTGATGCAGCCGCGCGTCAAGAGGCATGTCGAGAAGTTGGACGATCTCATTACGAGACTGGAGACCCACATCCGGCTGCGCATGGCGAATACGCTCAATTTGAGCGACATCTCGGCGATCGATCACGCCCTCGAAAAGTTGCACAACCAGGACTTGACCCTCTCCAGCTTTTCGGCCTCGCTTGACGAGGACCGCACCGGCAAGACCATCGACGCGGAATGGTTGAAGTGGGTGACTCATCTGCTCGCGAAGCTGCGCCACCTGAAGTGGCAATATACGGAAGGCGTTACCAAGCGCGGCCGGTCAAACATGGGCATGATCAACGCCACGGGTTGCACCTCCGTGTGGGGATCGACTTTCCCCTACAACCCGTATCCGTTCCCGTGGGCGAACCACCTGTTCCAGGACTCCCCCTCCATGGCGATGGGCGTATTCGAAGGCCACATGGCGAAGATGGCCGAAGGGTTCAAGGCCATTCGAATGGCCGAACTCGAATTGGCCGGCGAGTATAACCCCGCCAAACACGAGGAGTTTTTCACGTACTTCAACTGGAGGCAGTTTACGGACGAGGAGTTCCACTTGTGCCCACCTGTTGTTTCCGTCGGAGGCGACGGGGCGATGTACGACATCGGCTTCCAAAACTTGTCGCGCCTGATGATGACGGGAAAGCCGGTCAAGGTCCTGGTGCTGGACACCCAGGTTTATTCCAATACCGGCGGGCAGGCCTGCACCTCGGGCTTCCTCGGTCAAATCTCCGACATGGCTCAATTCGGCAAGGCGATTAAAGGCAAGGAGGAGGTCCGCAAGGAAATCGGGCTGATCGGGATGGCGCACCGAACGACCTACGTCCTGCAGGGGAGCATCTCGAACACCACACACCTGATCGAAGGCTTCATCGAAGGGCTTAACGCGCGGCGCCCCGCGCTGTTCAACATCTACAGCCCCTGTATGCCCGAACACGGGATCGGCGATGACGCGGCGGAACATCAGAGCAAGCTCGCCGTTGAGTCACGCGCATATCCGATTTACCGCTACAACCCCGACAAGGGCGTAACTCCGGCGGAATGCTTCGACCTCGAGGGCAATCCGGACCTGGATGAGGACTGGCCCGTATATCGCATCGAATATCTCGATGAACAGGGCAACAAGTCGTCGATCGAGACGCCCATGACGTTTGCGGATTTCGCCGTGACCGAGGGGCGGTTCCGTAAGCAATTCCGAACGGCCCCGCGCGACACGTGGAACGAGAAGATGGTTCCGCTGCACGAGTTCATCGATCTCGATGCGGGCGATCGCGAGGGCCTTTTTCCGTACATCTGGGCGTTGGACAGGAAACAGCGCCTCATTCGGGTGATTCCGTCGCAGGCCGTCGTCCAATCCGCCGAGGAGCGACGCGATTTCTGGCGCATGCTGAAGGCGATCGCCGGGGTCCGTAAAGAGATCGATGCGGAAGCCATCGCGCAACAGGTCCGCGCGGAACTGGCGGGTCGGCTGGCCGCGCGCCTTATCGAACTGGCCAGTGGTAACGGCGCGGCCATGGCCGAAGCGCTCATTGCGCCCGCCGGCGTGTCGCCGGTTCCCGCGTTGCCCCCAACGCCGGTCGCTCCGGCTTCGGCTGGGGTCGCCGCGGCACCATCGCCCTCCGGTAACGGGTACGTGGCGCCATGGATCGATTCGGCCGAGTGCACCGCCTGCGACGAATGCATCAAGATCAACCCAAAGATTTTCGCCTACAACGAGAAGAAGCAGGCCTATATCAAGGACCCGAAAGGCGGCCCTTACAAGGATCTGGTCCGCGCGGCCGAGAAGTGCACGGCGCAGGTGATTCATCCGGGGATACCGGCGGACCGTTCCGAAAAAGACATTGAAAAACTCATCAAGCGTGCGCAGAAGTTTATGTAACGCGAAACCCCGGCCGCCGACATCGACCGTCGCATGACAGCCCAAATCCGACATATACGAAAGACGTTCGCGCGGGGCATCTACCCGCCCGAACACAAGGAAGCAACGCATTCGCTGCCCATTCGGCGCCTGCCGTTCGCGCCCGAACTGATCGTCCCGCTGTCGCAGCATACGGGTGCGCCCGCGGTCCCCTGTGTCGTTGAAGGCCAGGAAGTGGTGCGCGGTGAACCCATCGCCCGCCCGGGCGGCTTTGTGTCGGTCCCGATGCATGCGCCGGCGACCGGTGTAGTGGACCGCATTGAACGTACCTTGAGCGCCAGGGGCGACATGGTGCGATCCCTCATCATTCGCACGTACCTCGGCGCGGGGCAGGAGATTCTATACGGCGCGCCGCAGGACGTCGAGAACATGACGCCGCCGGACATCGTGCGGGCCGTGCAGGAAACCGGCGTCGTCGGATTGGGCGGCGCGGCGTTTCCCACACACGTCAAGCTCGCCGTCCCCGAGGGCAAACGGATCGATACGGTCATTGTGAACGGTTGCGAATGCGAACCCTACCTGACGACGGACCACCGGGTCATGGTCGAGTATGCCGCCGATATTCACGCGGGGATTCGTATCGTTCAAAAGGCAGTGGGGGCCGACCGCGCCATCATCGCGGTCGAAGACAACAAGCCCGACGCCGTTGACGCGCTGCGAGCGGCGCCGAATTGCGCGGCCACCACCTGGATCGCCGTGTTGAAGACGCACTACCCGCAAGGCGCGGAGAAAATGATCATCAAAGTCGTTCTGGACCGCGAGGTGCCATCCGGCGGACTGCCTTCCGACGTGGGAGTGGCGGTGTTCAATGTCGCCACGCTGGCGCAAATCGGCGAGCTGTTGCCTCGCCACCAGGGCCTGATCGAACGGGTTGTCACGATTACCGGACCGGGCGTTGAACACCCGGGCAACTACCTCATGGCGCTCGGCACGCCTCTGAGCTTCGCTCTGCGTCACGCGGGACTCCGCGCGGATGCCACGGAAATCATCTTCGGCGGCCCGATGATGGGTCCGGCCGTGGCGGACCCCGAGGTGCCTATCACCAAGGGCGTTACGGGAGTTCTCGTGCTGACCGAAGCCGAGACGGCTGCGCGACCGAAGAAGGTCTACCCGTGCATCAAGTGCGGTCGTTGCGTCGAGGCCTGCCCGATTCACTTGAACCCATCGCGGTTGGGCCTGCTGGCGCGCAGCGGCCTGTACGAAATCATGGAGCGGCAGTATCACCTCAACGACTGTTTCGAGTGCGGCTGTTGCGCCTATGTTTGCCCCTCGAACATCCCCCTGGTGCAGCACTTTCGTGTCGCGAAGCAGATGAACCGGGAACGCAAGGCGGCGTCGTCATGAGCACGGGCACGGCAGCCATAGAACTTCGCACCTCTCCGCACCTGCAGCAAGGTCAGGGCGTCGAGACCATCATGCTCAATGTCGTTTTCGCCCTGCTCCCCATTTCGGGTTTCGCGGTGTTCGCTTTCGGCCTCAGCGCGCTGGCTGTACTCCTCACGACAACCGCGGCGTGCGTGCTCACCGAGTATGTTGTGTGCCGGGTTTCGGGAAAGGAATCGACACTCTCCGACTACAGCGTGGTCATAACAGGCATCCTGTTGGGGCTGACCTTGCCGCCCGGCTTTCCCCTGTGGATGGCCGCCGTCGGCGGCGTCGTTTCCGTAGCGATCGGCAAGGCCGTGTTCGGTGGTCTTGGATATAATGTCTTTAATCCCGCGCTCGTGGGACGGGCCTTCTTGCAGGCCGCGTTTCCGATCGCGATCACGACGTGGACCCCTCCCTTTGTCGCCGACCGGTTTACGTCATTTGTTCCGTCGACTTTGACGTTTCCGTTCGCACGCGCCGTCGCCGTGGACGAATGGCTCAAGGCCGCCGCCGTCGACGGATTCAGCGGCGCCACGCCGTTGTCCCTGCAAAAGTTTGACCATGTCTCCACGGGGACTGGTGAACTCTTCATGGGCATGACTTCGGGAAGCGTAGGTGAGACATCGGCGGTGCTCATCCTGATCTGCGGCGCCTACCTCGTGGCGCGAAAGATGTTGGATTGGCGCGTGCCCGCGAGCATGCTGCTCGCGGCGTTCCTCACCAGCGGTGCGTTTTATCTCGCGGACTCCTCGCGCTACCCCGCCCCAATCTTCACGCTCTTCGCGGGCGGACTTATGCTGGGGGCCGTGTTCATGGCCTCCGATATGGTTGCGTCGCCGGTCACCCCCCTTGGTGTCTGGGTCTACGGCGCGCTCATGGGTTTCTTTACCGTTATCATTCGATTAAAGGGAGGCCTGCCCGAGGGGGTTATGTACGCCATCCTTTTGGGGAATGCCGTCTCACCGATTATCGACAGCTTGACCCAGCCGCGCATCTACGGCGCAAGACGGTCTAGGATGAAAACATGAACGCGGCCGCGAATCAACAGACCGTCGTCGCCCATCCTGCGGGCGATACGTGGCGTATGGTGAGGACGCTTGGCGGCGTCTCCTTGTTGAGTGGATGCCTCATCGTCATCACGTATCAGCTCACGCTTCCCCGCATCGTGGCGAACCGGCAGCAACTTGTCGAGGAGGCGATCTTTCAGGTGCTTCCCGGCGCCACGTCCCGCGTTACGTACGCGGTCGAAAGCGGTGGGATGAAACGGGTGGATGGGTTGCCGGGTCCCGGGGCCAAGATGTATGCGGGGTATGACGACAGCGGCCATCTCGTCGGTGTGGCGATCGAGGCCGCGGGTCAGGGGTATCAGGACATCATTCGCGTGCTGTATGGCTATGCGCCCGATCGCGGATGCACCACCGGATTTACGGTGCTCGAGAGCAAAGAAACCCCCGGTCTTGGCGACAAGATCGCCAAAGACGAGCGGTTTCTGGCCAATTTCAACGGACTTGAACTGAAGCTGGACGAATCCCAAAGCACGCTCCGGCACGATGTGGTCACGGTCAAGCAGGGGACAAAATCGAACCCGTGGGAAATCGACGGCATATCGGGTGCGACCATTTCCTCGAAAGCAGTCGGGCGCATCATCAACGACAGCGGGAAGCGAATCGTGCCGCTCATTCAAAAGAACCTCGACCAAATCAGGGGGCGACAATGAGCACCCCGTCTACCGGCAGCGCGCAACCGTCCGCGAGAGACGTTTTCGCGAAAGGTTTATGGAAGGAAAACCCGGTGTTTGTGATGCTTCTGGGGATGTGTCCGACCCTGGCAGTGACAAACTCGGTGATTAACGCGCTTGCCATGGGCCTTGCAACGACGTTTGTGCTGGTGTGTTCGAGCGCGCTGGTATCGATGCTGCGACGGTTTGTGCCCAGGCAGGTCCGCATCGCCACGTACATCGTCATTATCGCCACCTTCGTAACGATTGTGGATTACGTGATTCAGGCGGTCAGCCTGAAAATCTATCTCGCGCTCGGCGCATTCATTCAACTTATCGTGGTGAACTGCATTATTCTCGGGCGGGCCGAGGCGTTTGCATCCAAGAACACCGTCGGCCGTTCAGTACTGGACGCGCTCGGCATGAGCGCGGGCTTTACCATCGCGCTCCTGTGCCTCGGCTCGGTGCGCGAGCTTTTGGGCGCCGGACGCCTGCTCGACATCCCGGTCTTCGGCGATCGCTTCGAGCCGTGGGGCCTCATGGTGCTCCCGCCGGGAGGGTTCTTCGTTCTGGGAGGCTGGTTGCTTCTTTTTTCCTGGCTGAAACGACGCAGCGCAGCCAAAGCCGGTCGCACGCCATCGCCATAGGAACCGCAATCCGTGCATACGGACTCACTGACATTCATTTTCCTGAACGCGTGCATTATCAACAACTTCGTGTTGAGCACGTTTCTGGGAATCTGCCCGTTTCTGGGGGTCTCGGCTAAACTCGACACGGCCAGCCGAATGGGGGCGGCCGTCACGTTTGTCATGCTGGTCAGCTCGCTGTGCGCATATGGCATCAACTGGGTGCTCGGCTACTTTCAAGTCGAGTATCTCCGGCTGATCTGCTATATCGTCGTGATCGCGTCGGCGGTGCAACTCGTCGAAATGGTGATGAAAAAATACAGCCCGACGTTGTTTCGCGCGCTCGGTATCTACCTTCCCCTTATCACGACCAATTGCGCCATCCTCGGATTGGCGCTGTTCCAAACGTTTAAGCAGTACGACTTTGCCCAGTGCGTCGTGTACGCGCTGGGCGCCGGCGCCGGATTCTCGCTGGCCCTCGTCATCATGGCCAGCCTGCGCGAACAACTGGAATTGGCGGACGTGCCGGACGTCGCGCGCGGCGCGGCGTTGACCCTCATTATCGCGGGCGTGTTATCGCTCGCGTTCATGGGGTTTGCCGGGTTGGGGGGCTGATCGATGCTACAAGCAATTGGGGCTGCCATCGTGATTCTCGGCTTGCTTCTCGCCTGGACGACGATTGCGCGTTGGTCCGGCGGCGCGTGGGCGGCGGAGCGAGGAGAGGACCCGTGCGGACCCCGAGGCCGCTGTCTGTTCTGCACCTGCGGAAGGATTCCGCTCGATGAAGATGAGTGAACAGGGAGGATGTGGGTAATGGAAAGCAAGAGGGGAGAACAGGCGACAAACCTTCGCGAGTACGACGTGAGCCAGCCGGTTACGGCCATCGTCGTGGAATCGACGCGCATCACTCCCATTCAATCGGATGTGGAGGTGCGCCACATCGTGCTCGAAATCCCGGAAGGCGGTCTTAACTTCGTCGAGGGGCAGTCCATCGGTGTGCTCCCGCCGGGTCCGCACGAGTTCGGCAACGAAGCCCATCTGCGGTTGTATTCAATTGCCAGCTCCCGCCGCGGTGAGACTGACGATCGCACCACGATTTCAATTTGCGTGCGCCGCTGCTACTACATTGACGAGATCAGCGGCGAGCGCTACCCCGGGATTGCATCCAACTTTCTTTGCGACGCGCTGCCGGGCGACAAGGTGGCGATTACGGGGCCGTACGGTCACCACTTCTCGATGCCAAGCGACGACACGAGCAATATCCTTATGGTCGGCGTGGGCACCGGCATTGCCCCGTTCCGCGCATTTGTCAAGCACATCTACGATGTCCGCAAGGGTTGGAAGGGCAAAGTGAGGCTGTTCTACGGCGTCCGCACCGGCATGGAGTCGCTGTACCTGAACGATATCAAGCGGGACATCGGGCAGTACTACGACAGACCCACCTTCAAGGCGTTCGAGGCAATCAGCCCGCGCCCCCATTTCAATGCGCCCCCGGAACTGGATCGACTGCTTGTCGAAAACGCCATGGAAATCTGGAGCCTCGTCAATGATTCCAGGACTTACGTCTACATCGCAGGGCTTGACGAGGTGGCGAAGGCGTTCAATAAGGCGATGTCGGCCATTGCCGGGTCCGAGCAGAAATGGTTCGACTTGAAGGGCGTACTGATCGACCAGAAGCGCTACCACGAACTGTTGTACTGATCGGTATGGTTCCGCGGGTGTCAGCAGATGCGAGGCAGCTGCTCGCCGGTCAACATGTCCAGGATGCGGACGCTTCCGATCGGGCTTTCCAACGTGACGCGGGGCGGCGTATCGTCGGTCACCTCGCCGATTCGCGCGGGTGAGCCGTCGCTCGAGTGGCGTTTCAGAATGGCCAGCGTCCGGTCGGCGTCGCGGGGATGGACAAAGGCCACAAACCGCCCTTCGTTTGCCACCGACAGCGGATCGAGTCCGAGCAGTTCACACGCGCCCCGAACCTCGTCTCGAACTGGAATCCACGCTTCCTTAAGGTGAACGGACCTTCTGGAGGCCGTGGCGATTTCGTTCACCGCGCTCGTCAGGCCGCCCCGCGTGAGATCACGCAGGCAATGGACCTCGACCCCTTCGCCCAGCAACTCCAAGACCGGCGCAGCCAACGGGGCGCAATCGCTGACCAGTGTCGTTTCGAACTCAAGTCCCTCACGGACCGCCATGACGGCAATGCCGTGGCGGCCAAGGTCTCCGCTGACGAGCACGGCATCGCCGGGCCGGACTGAGGCGGAGCCGATCTCCCTGTCATGCTCGACTACTCCGATACCGGCGGTGTTGATGAATAGTCCGTCGCCATGCCCGCGCTCGACCACTTTTGTGTCGGCGGCGACAATCTGGATTGCGGACTCCGCCGCCGCCCTCCCCATCGAAGCCACAATTCGATCCAAGAGCGCGGTGGACAGCCCCTCTTCAAGAATGAATCCGGCGCTCAGGTAGAGCGGACGCGCCCCCGCCATCGCCAGATCGTTGACCGTCCCAAATACGGAAAGCGATCCGATATCTCCGCCCGGGAACTCGATGGGTTGAATGACGAACGAATCCGTTGAAAACGCGAATCGTGTGCCGCCCACGTTGAGCACGGCCGAGTCGTGCTGCTCGCGCAGAATCCGATTGCCCAACGAAGGCATGAACACTCGTTCGATGAGCCGGTGCATGGCCGTGCCGCCCCCGCCGTGCACCATGGTGATGTGTTCATCGTGCGGACGCGGGCGCGGACAGGAAATGCCGCTGTCAAGATCGTCCGCCACGTTACCCGTCGACACCCGCCGTGCGGCCGCGGGGCCCTCGCTTGTATCGATAGTAGGCCGCGCAGGCTCCCTCGCCCGAAACCATCGGCGCGCCCAGAGGATGTTCAGGCGTGCACCGCGTCCCAAAAGCCGAACACTCATGCGGCTTTTTCACTCCTTGCAGCACAAGGCCGCTGATGCAATCGGTCGATTCCTGAGCTGCGATTTCGGCGACGTCATACCGGGCTTCCGCGTCGAACCGGGTAAAGGGTGATTGCAGGCCGAGGCCGCTACTCTGGATTTCTCCGAGACCGCGCCATGTCCGATTCACAATCCGGAACACCGTGGAGATGAGTTCCTGAGCTTTCCGGTTGCCCTCGCGCGAAACGGAGCGAACATACTGGTTCTCGACTTCCGCGCGGCCTTCCGCCAACTGTTTCACACACAGATATACGCCGTGGAGGATGTCCAGCGGCTCGAACCCCGTCACCACGATGGGCACTCGATACGTGCGGGCGATTGGCTCGTACTCGGTGAAACCCATGACGGAGCAAACGTGCCCCGCCGCGAGGAAACCCTGCACGCGGCACGCGGGAGATGAGAGGATCGATTCCATGGCGGGAGGCACCAATACATGGGAGCACAAAATCGAGAAGTTCTCGATGCCCTGCTGGTGCGCCTGGTAGACCGCCAGTGCGTTGGCCGGGGCCGTCGTCTCGAAACCGACGGCGAAGAACACGACCTCGCGGTCTGGATTCTCGGCCGCCAACTTCACCGCGTCCAGAGGAGAGTACACGATTCGCACGTCCGCCCCCGCTGCCTTGACCGTAAACAGATCCTCTCGGCTTCCCGGCACGCGCAACATGTCGCCGAACGAACAGAATAGAACACGAGGCATGCGCGCGATGGCGAGCGCCTTGTCGATCATTGCGACGGGTGTGACGCAGACGGGACAACCGGGGCCGTGCACGAGTGTAATCTCGCTCGGCAGCAGGTCGTCGATGCCATATTTGACGATGGCATGTGTCTGCCCGCCGCAGACTTCCATCAAGGTGTGCGGTCTCGTCGTGACGTGCCGGATCGCCTGAGCCAGCTTCCGCGCGTCGGCCGCGTCCCGGTATTCGTCAATGAACCTCACAAATCGCCTCTCCCTTGTACGACTCGGATGTCTCCGCTATTCGCATGTAACAGGTCTCGCACGATTAGTCAGCGCTTCGGAATTCACCGACGGAGTCGGGATATCGTCTGAAACTACGGCTCCTCGAGCGCGCCCAGTTCGGCAAGATATTCGAAGGTCTTTGCCGCTTCCGCTTCGTTCACCACGGTGATGCCGATACCCGCATGCACGAGGACGTACTGGCCCACCTCGGCCTCGGGAAGCAGTGCAAGCGATACTTCCTTCACGATTCCGCCGAAGGCGACGCGGGCCTTGCGAAGCAACGGATCCGCGCCATCTATCGATAGAATCTCTCCCGGCACGGCTAGACACATGCTTTCGCCTTACGCTCCTCTTTGAGGCGCACGGACCGGGACGCGAATACGGCCTGACCCAGCGCAATTCCTCCGTCGTTCGGGGGGGCGAACCGGTGCCAATGCGGCTGAAACCGGTGCTCCCTCAACGATGCGATCGCACCCTCCGTGAGCACGGCGTTCTGAAAACAGCCTCCCGTCAAAACCACGTCACGAAGCCCGGCGCGAAGCGCCACGTGCAGAATACACTTTGCAAGCGCGCCATGAAACCCCGCCGAGATTTGGGCCGGCGATACGCCGGCGGCAAGGTCGCGCACCACGGCGCGAATGAGAGGCGCCCAGTCCAATACCTGCTGCGTTCTATCGTCGTCGATCGCGACCTCATAGTCGCGTCCGCCGTTGCCCGCCTGCGCGGCCAGTCCTTCCAGGGCCATGGCGGCCTGCCCCTCGAACGTCGTTCGCTGGCAGATTCCGATTATGGAGGCAACGGCATCAAACAAGCGGCCCGCGCTGCTGGTCAGCGGGGCATTGACGTTGCGATCGACCATGGTGCGCAGGGTGCGTAGCTCGGTCCCGGTAAAGGCGCGCACGGTCGGGACAAAACCCATCTCCTCTAAATTGCCGTACACCGCCATAAGTATGGCCAGCGCGGAGCGCCGGGGCTCTTTTACGGCCTGTTCGCCCCCGGGCAACGGAAAAGGCCGAAGGTGCGCGGCGCGCACAAATTCCGAGCGGTCGGCAATCAAAAACTCGCCGCCCCAAATCGTGCCGTCCGCGCCAAGGCCCGTGCCGTCCCATGATACGGCTAACACAGGGCCTTCGATTTGATGCTCCGCCATGCACGCCAGCGCATGCGCGTAGTGGTGTTGCACCCTCACCACCGGCAGAAGCCGCGAAGGCGCGTGCTTCGTACTCAGGTAGTCGTCGTGCAGATCGCACGCCACGCAAACCGGCGATGCGTCGTAGAGCGTCTCCAGGTCTGTCGATGCGCGGACGAACGCCTCGAACGCCCGCGTCGTCTCCAAATCGCCGATGTGTTGACTGAGAAACACGCGGGAACCCTTGCTCACCGCGACCGTATTCTTGAGGTGGCCGCCGAATGCCGTGACCGCCGGCCCGTCGCCGCCGTAAATAATCGGCAAAGGAGCGTAGCCGCGCGCACGACGCAGCACCATTTCCCGTCCGCCGACCACGCGCGCGATTGAATCGTCCACATGGCGCACAATCGGCCGATCGTGCACGAGGTACCCGTCCGCGATGCCCTTCAACCGGACCAGCGCTTCCGTCTCGTCGATGCAGATCGGCTCTTCGCTCAAGTTCCCGCTCGTCGCCACAATAGGAAAGCCCAGTTCTTCGAGCAGGAGATGATGGAGCGGGGTATAGGGCAGCATGGCGCCGAGGGTCGGCGAGGTCGGCGCTACATTGTCCGCGACGTGCCGTGAATCATTTCTGCGGCGCAGTAAGACGATGGGCGCCTCAGGTGAAAGCAACAGTTCGGACTCAAGCTGCGATACTTGGCAGTCCCCGCGCACCGATTCGAGATTGGGGTACATCAGGGCAAACGGTTTTTCTTCCCTGTGTTTGCGGCGACGAAGTGTATCAATGGCGCCGGCATTTCGCGCATCGACCACAAGATGAAATCCCCCCAATCCCTTTACGGCCACGATGCGGCCGTCGCGTATCCACGCCGCCGCTGCCTGAACCGCTTCGTGATGCGCCGCTCGCTCGTTTCCCGACGCGTCCCACAGCATCAGGCGGGGTCCGCAGCGTGGGCACGCTATCGGCTGTGCGTGGAAGCGTCGATTGGCGGGGTCTTCATATTCGTCGCGGCACTGCGCGCACATGGAAAAGCGTTTCATCGACGTGTTGGGCCGGTCGTAGGGGAGCGACTCGACAATTGAAAAGCGCGGCCCGCAATGCGTGCAATTGGTGAACGGATAGCGATAGCGCCGGTCCTTTGGATCGCGCATTTCCCGCAGGCATTCCTCGCAGACCGCGATGTCCGGCAGTACGCACGTGACTTTGTCGCCCTCCGGGTCGCTCGGGCCGATCACGAATTCGCTGAAACCCGCCGGAAAAAGGTCGACGGTCACCACCCGATCAATTCTGCACAACGGCGGCCTTTCCGTATCCAAACGCTCGAGAAGACGCTTCAGATTGGCCGGATTGCCTTCGGCGTCTATGACCACACCCTCCGGCGAGTTGCAAACCTGGCCGGCGAGTTCGAGTTCGCGCGCGAGTCGGTACACGAAGGGCCGGAAGCCAATACCCTGGACGGCGCCCTGTACGAGTATGCGCTTGCGCGCGAAAGGAACGTCGCCGGTGAAACTCGGGAAGCCTCGATTCGAAGTGCTCACGCGCGGTCCTTCACACCGATCGCCTGGCTGACGCCGGTCCGGCACCGGCTTTCAAGCCACTGCGTCCACGCGTTGATGCCTTCGCCCGTTTTGCACGATACGCGAAGAATCCGCGCGTTTGGGTTCGTTTTGCGCACGTAGGCCTCGAAGATCGCCTCGTCGAAGTCGACGTAGGGGAGCAGGTCGATCTTGTTGAGCACGACCGTGCTTGCGCTGCGAAACAACTTGGGGTACTTCGCCGGTTTGTCGTGGCCCTCGGGCGTGCTCACCACGGCGACCCGATCCGACTCGCCAAGGTCGAATTCGACCGGGCACACGAGGTTGCCGACGTTTTCGATGAGCAAGAGGTCGAGTTCACCCAGCGGCAGCCGGTCTATGGCGCGGTGTACAAGGTTTGCCTCAAGATGGCACCCGCCGGACGTCTGGATTTGCACGACGGGCGCTCCCAATTTCGCCACGCGTTCGGCGTCCAGCGTCGTGTCCGGATCGCCCTCGATCACGCCGATTCGGTGCGTATCTCTCAATGCGGCCAGCGCGGCTTCGATCAACGACGTTTTGCCGGATCCCGGCGCGCTGATCAGATTGACCGCGGCCACCCGCGCGCGCTCGAGGCAAGCGCGAATGCCCGCGGCGATCTCGTCGTTTACCTTCAGTATCTTTTGTACGACTTCGATTTCCATGTTCGCGGTCTCCTGCACTCATTCCTCGAGCGTCACCGATTTCAAGATTAACTCGTCGCCGTGGATGATCCGTCCGCCGCCCGCTCCGCACTTCGGACACAGCCACAACGCCTCGGCCGGCTGAAACTTGGCCTCGCAGCGCTCACAGAGGACCTTCGCGGGTATTTCGTTCCACTCGAAGACGGCGCCCTCCGCGTTGGTCCCGCGGCTCGCCGCCTCGAACGCAAACAGCAGCGCGTCGGGCGCCACTTGGCGCAGCGAGCCGATTTCGACCGTCACACGCTCGACGGGCAGATTGCCGTGCTGTCGCGACACGTCGAGCGCCAATTCCAGTATGCGTGTTACGATGCTGAATTCGTGCATGGCTCCGACCGGGAGCGGCCCTCGGAATGCAGTTCGGCGATACGCTCCATCACGCGGTCCGCCACGACGCGGGCCGCTTGCTCGACGTCGGGTGTAAGCCCCGTTCCCATCCGAAAATCCAGGCCTTCTATCGCAAACACCCGGAGTCGCCGAGGGAGCCGGTCGAGTGTCCGCGCCATCTCGATGGCCTCGGCGACGCTGAACGCGTGTGTGGAATACCGGAACAGTCCACTCGGCGTTTCCGACGTACGCGCGTCAAACTCGATCACGGTACCGGCGGCACGGCCGCTGCTGGAGGCGTCAATTAGGATCACCGCGTCATCGCAGCGCCACGTCTGCATGAGAGACGCGCCTTCCCCACTGTGCTCGACAATGCGACACGGTCCGGGGAATCCTTCGTGGAGCCCGTTCCTCATGTCACCCGAAAGCGTCATATCGGTAATGCTTCCAGAGAGATTTCCGCGGAGGGCCGCGCCCCGCGACACAGCGAGACCCAAACGCGGTTCTCGGATTGGAAGCCGCGAAGCCATGCGCTGTACGGTTCCGCTTTGAAGGGGATGCCGCGAAACGGCGGGGGATACGACGTCGTTGCAAACGATTTTGCAATCGGTCGGTCCGGCAGTCGGGCCTGGCGCCTCTTGCTCCGTGCTCAGCTTGCCTTGGCGTGCCGACTCCAGGCGATCGCGGACCAATTCTGCGACGACCGGCCCAACGCCGTCGTCTCGCCGAAACCGATTTCCGATCCCGATAACCAGGATGCGGCGATGTTCCTTTGCGTGATGCATGGACGTAAACTCATTCGCGGTCCACGTGTAGTTTGAGGAAATGGCACGAACACGAAATGCAGGGATCGTAATTGCGGACAGCCTGTTCGCACCGCCAGGTCAACTGGTCGTCCGGCAGATGCGCGTGCCGCGGCACAAACTCGGCGAGGTCCTCTTCTATCGTCCGCTGGTTCTGCGCGGTGGGCGGCGCGATTCGCGCGTCCCGGATGACTCCATCGTCGTCTATCGCATACGTGTGATAGCAGATGCCCCGCGGCGCCTCGCTGCAGCCGTGGCCGCGCCCTGCGCGCGGCGCCAGCTCGACACAGGGTCGATCGGGCTCCTCGTACGCGTCGATGATTCGCAAAGACTCCTCGCAGGCGTACACCGTTTCGATGCTTCTCGCCACAATGCTTTTGAAGGGGTTTGTGCACGGCGGCGTCACACCGTACTGCTTTGCCAGCTCCTGACATTGGGGCGTCAACCGGTCAAAATTCAGGTTAAACCTTGCCAGCGGCCCTACCAAGTATGAACCGCGCGTTTTCACGAACGAATGGAGCGAGGTCGAGTGCTCGACGTGTTCCTCGACGAAGTGATCAAAGAACGAGTCGATTGCGATGTCCAGGCCTTTGTTCGATACCAGCCGGCCTTCCCACAAGGGGTACTCGTCGGGGTGCCGCATCGCAACGAACTCGTAATCGCGCTCGAAATCGGGAAAATCAAAGGATGCCGTCAGTTTCGTCAATTCGATGGCGGCACCCCGCGCCCATAGGAGATCCTCTCTCAGGTTCTGCAACTGCCGTCGGGTCGGCGTTTTGTAGAAACCGCCCACGCGCAGATTGACGGGGTGGATTTCGCGCCCGCCCAGCAGGGTCATCAGGTCATTGCCGATCTTCTTCAGGCGAAGCGCATTCTTCACGACCTCCGGATGATCCTTGGCCATCTGAATCGCATCTTCGTACCCGAGGAAATCCGGCGCGTGCAGCATCGCGATGTGCAACACGTGACTCTCGATCCATTCGCCGCAATAGACAAGCCGGCGCAGTTCGCGAATCGGACCGTCCATGCGCGCCCCGACAATGGATTCCATTGCGCTGATGGAGCTGGACTGATAAGCAATGGGGCAGATGCCGCAGATGCGCGCCGTAATGTCGGGCGCTTCCGTCCATTTCCGGCCGCGAAGGAATGCCTCGAAGAAACGCGGCGGTTCAAAAATCCGCAGTTTGACATCGGCGACGCGGCCTTCCTTAATCTTCAGAAAGAGCGCCCCTTCGCCTTCGACGCGGGCCATGTAATCGACTTTGATTGTCCGCTCTTTCTCACCGGGCCTCATACCGCTCGCTCACTTTTCTGTAGGGGTCCTTTCCGGCGTAAAACGTGCGGAGTTTTCGCACCACATCGTCCCGGGAAGCGTTCAGCCGCACAAACCACTCCGCGAGGGAGGCCACGTTCGGCGTCTCCATAGGCCCGTAGCAGCTATAGCAACCGCGGTTATAGGCGGGACAAATCGCGCCGCAACCCGCGTGAGTAATGGGCCCCATGCACGGAGTCCCCCGCGACACCATCACGCAGGGGACGCCTTTCCGTTTGCATTCGATGCACAAACTGTGCGCCGCCACGTTGGGCTTGCGTCCGTGGAGGTACGCGCTAATCACCTCGAGCAGTTGGTACTTGTTAATCGGGCATCCCTGCAATTCGAAGTCCACGAATACGTGGCTGCTTATCGGCGTCGACGTGGGAAGCGTACTGATGTACTGCGGCGTCGCGTACACCTGGCGCGTGTACTCCGCCACGTCCACGAAATTTCGCAGGGCCTGGATTCCACCCGCCGTCGCGCAGGCGCCAATCGTCACGAGGCGCTTTGATCCCCGTCGCACCTGCTGGATGCGCATGGCGTCGTGCGAGGTCGTGATGGACCCCTCCACCAGGGAAAGGTCGTAGGGGCCTTTCACCACCGCACGGGTCGCTTCCGGGAAGTAGGCGATCTCGATCGCGCCCGCCACCGCGAGGAGTTCGTCTTCGCAGTCGAGCAGGCTGAGTTGGCAGCCGTCGCACGAGGCAAATTTCCACACCGCCAACTTGGGCTTGTGCGCGACAGTCATACTACACCTCCCGAATTTCGAACAAGCGCTTGACGCGGTCAAAGCGAAACACGGGGCCGTCTCTGCAAACGAACTCGGGCCCGTACTGGCAATGGCCGCAGAACCCGATCGCGCACTTCATGTTTCGCTCCATCGAAACGTAGATCCGTTCGTGGGGAAGGCCTCGCTTGGCCAGCGCGTCGATGGAGTACTTCATCATAATCTCGGGCCCGCACACGAACGCAGTGGCGTGATACGGGTCGAAAGGCACCCGCGGCACAAGTTCCGTCACCACGCCCACATGCCCGCGCCAGCCGCCTATCGAGCGGTCGACCGTGACCAGCACCTCCATGTCGAAACGTCCCCGCCACCGTTCGAGTTCTTTTCGATACAGAATATCGTCCGGTGTGCGCGCGCCGTACATCAGTACGAGACGCCCGTAGCGACCTCGATTGGCTAGAACGCGATACAACAAGGGACGCAGTGGCGCGAGGCCGATGCCGCCGGTAACCACGACGATGTCCTGCCCTTCGGCGGCGTCGATAGGCCAGCCTTGCCCGAACGGACCGCGGACCCCAATCACGTGGCCGGCCCTTAATCGTGACATCGCCTGCGTGACGGTGCCCACTGCCCGCGTCGTATGGAACAGCGCATCGGGATTCGCCGGGTCGCCGCTGATCGAGATGGCCACTTCGCCTACCCCGAACACGTAAAGCATGTTGAATTGTCCCGGCTGAAACGCTCCCGGTCCGGCCCTATCAGGGCGTGCCAGTTCGAACGTAAATGTGTCCGAGGTTTCGCGCCGGACCTGTCGAATCCGGTACGGCTGTGTGAGCATCGGGTCGGTATGCACTGCGTTCATTGCGAGAGTTCCATGGAATCAAGCCCGCTCAGGGCCCGTACAGATCGAGGAGTTGCAATCGGGTGGCTTCGAGCCGGTCCGAGATCAGGGGCACAAACCGCATCAGAATCTGGTAGCCGAACTCGTGGTCCTGCTCGCAGGCCTTCCGCAACCGATCGGAACCGATGCACACTCCGCGCGTGAGTTCCAAGGCGCGCCCGTCAAACCGCCATTCATACGGCGGTGATAGCCACGACCAACCCACCACTTTGTTGGCGCCAAGCGTTTGAATCGTGACGGGGCCGCGCGAGGGGTGGAGCACTTCGATTGCGATGCGACCGTCCCGGATGAGGTAGCAACAATCCGCGACTTCCCCGGCGCGAAACATGTATTCTCCTTCGTGTACGACTTTCAACCGGGCAAATTCGGCCATTCGTTCGATATGACGTTCTTCCATCCCGCTGAGGAATTCGTGCTCGGACAAGATCTGCTTCACGTCTTTTGTTTCCAGCATCGTCTCACCCCCCCTTTCCCTCGCTGCGTTCAACTTCCGCCTGACGCAGCGCCGCCACTTCCTCGGTGATGTCGATTCCGACAGGGCACCACGTGATGCATCGTCCGCAACCGACGCATCCCGACGAGTTGAATTGGTCATGCCACGACGCGAGCTTATGCGTGATCCAGTGGCGATACCTCGCCGATCCCGACTTGCGCACGCTTCCTCCGTGAATGTGGCTGAAATCCATGGTGTAGCACGAGTCCCATACGCGCCGCCGTTCGGCCACGTCTCCCGTAAGGCTGGTCGTATCTTCCACGGTTGAACAGAAACACGTCGGGCATGCCATTGTACAGTTGGCGCAGGCCAGACAGCGCTTCGCGGTCTCCTCCCACCGCGGGCTGTTCGCATTGCGATACAAGAGATCGCGGATTCCGTCCGTGTCCATCGTCCGGCCCATGGACTGGCGGGCGCCCTCAATCACTTCCTCCGCGGCACGCACTTCCCCCAAAGACGCCGCCCGGTGAGGGACGCGATCGAGCAAGGCCTTTCCCTGCGCGGACCCGCACTCAATCACGAAATAGTGCTGCTCGCCGGCGCAAACTTCGGTCATCGACAGATCAAAATCCGCCGTCACTTTGGGGCCCGTGCCCATGGAGGCGCAAAAACACGCGCCCGACGGGCTGTTGCAGTTTACCGCAACGATGAAAGCCGCGGCGCGCCGTGCCCGATAGCCCGGGTCTGCGTATTGGCCTCCTAGAAATACTTTGTCTTGAATGCCCATGGCGTGCAGTTCACACGCACGGACACCGATGAACGCGTAACGAGGAGTGTCGTGGCTGTGCGGAGTATCGATTGAGAAGTCGGAACTGGAACCGCGCGCGCGATACAGCAACGAGCTCGAGGGATAGAGATAGTTCTTCAGCGAATGCGGACCCACGGCATACGAGAACAGTGACGGTGAGGATGTCCGCTTGATGCGGTAGTGCCCGCCGTTCTGTTCGTCCGTGAAGCCGACGGGCAGATTGGAATCCGTGCGCACCTCGCCGTACACGATGGCCCCGTCTTGCACCGTCGGCCCGATCACGATGTAGCCACTCTCGATCAGAGCGCCGAGCAGGACATTGAGCTCCGCTCGCTCCATATAGACGGCGCTCATACCGGGTTCGACTTTGGTGGACTCGCTCATACTGCTGCTTCCCGCACCCTTGGAGCGCAATTCACATGCCGGACTTCGACAGTCCTATTCTTGCCTCCTTCACTCTACCACTTGACGTCCACGATGTCGTCCTCCCGATTTTCGAATTCTATCACTACAGCCGTTCTGTGACTCGAAGAGCAATGGGCGCAATCAGCTACGCTTGTCATTCGGTGATTTGGCCGCCGCAGGGGATTCCGGTAAGCAGAATCGAACCTGCATTTCGGTCTTTCGGGGTTTATACTTGCACATAATTGCTCAGTACAGAAGTGCTCTCCCTGAGCGTAGATCGATGGAGGATCCCCTTGATCGTCGGACTCGGAATCGGCGTAAATTGATATTTTCCAGCAAGATATGAATTCCGGGCACGTCCTGTGCTAAAGTAAACCAGTTGCGGGCTTTAGCGTCCGCGAGTGGCTGTTCACGCATTGTGGTATTGAACGTTTGGTTGCCATCGTCCTCGTCATGAAAAGGCGTCAAACCTACGAGAGGGATCCGGAGGAAAGCGGGGACTCCTTCTGGGTCAGCAAGGACTGGATCTTCGGCCTGGTCGAGTCGGCCGTAGATGGCATAATCGTCATCGACGAGAACGGGTTGGTAGGGTATGCGAACCCCTCGGCGGAGCGCCTGTTCGGGTACGAGGCCGCCGAATTGGTGGGTCAGAACGTTTGGGTCCTGATGCCGGAACCGGACCGCTCCAACCATGATGAATATATCCGCCACTATCGGACAACGGGCGATAAACGAATCATCGGAATCGGTCGCGAAGTCATCGGCCGGCGCAAAGACGGCACACTGTTTCCGATGCACCTGTCGGTAAGCGAAGTCAACGCCGCGGGGAAGCGGATATTTACGGGCATCATAAGAGACATCTCCCGAGAAAAGAAGGCCGAGGAGGCCCTGCGGTCGCTCACGTTCCGTTACGAGGCCATACTTTCCGCCGCGCCGGACATAATCGTGGAAGTCGATCTAGATCGAAAGCATGTCTGGATGAATCAGGCGGGTTTTGATTTTTACGGCGATGATGCGCTGGGACGCGAACCGGCTGATTATTTTGTGGGCGAGCAAAACACCTATGAGATCGTCCAGCCCTTGTTTGATGGTTCTGAAGCGACCATCTATACGGAGAGCTGGCAGCGCAGAAAGGACGGCGAACCCCGGCTTCTTGCCTGGTGGTGCCGCTCCCTGCGCGATTCCGAAGGACGGGTGATCGGCACACTTTCGACAGCGCGGGACATCACGCACCAAAACCGCAACGAACAGGAACAGGCCCGGTTGCTTCAAGAGCTCACCGACCGCAATCGAATCATCACCTGCCTGTATGGGGTGGGGGAGGTGATTCGGTCCAGCCTGACGGATCCCGAACTGTTTGAGGCTGTTGCTTATCAAATTCGGCCTGCCTGCTACCGACCGGAAATCACCCGGGCGCGAATTACCTTTGACGGTCAACGGTACGGGGAGCCGGGTTTTACCGAGACGCCGTGGGGGCTTTCGGCCGACATCACGGTGGGTGGGCGGGTTCGCGGGTCCATCGAGGTATATTACTTGGCGGAAAACAGCGACGCCGAACCCCGGCAGTGCATGCGGGAGGACCGCGACTTGATCGAGGCGATCGCCCGGACCCTGGGTGAAACCGAAGAACGGCGCAACGCGGAGGCAAAAGTCATTCAGGCGTCCAAACTGGCCTCGATTGGCGAACTCGCGGCCGGCGTGGGGCACGAGATCAACAATCCGATCAACGGGATCATCAACTGCGCCGACATCCTGTTACGTAATCTCCCCGAGGGGTCGAAGGAACGCCAATACGCCGAACTCGTGCGATCCGAGGCCGACCGTGTCGCCGTGATCGTCCGCAACCTACTCACGTTTTCCAGGCAGGATCGTGAACACCACAGCCTTGCCCGGCTCGCCGACATAGTCAACGTCGTGCTCTCGCTTACCCGCAAGAGCATCGCCAAGGCGAACATCGACTTGGCCGTCGACGTGCCCGAGACGCTTCCCAAGGTCCGCTGCCGGAGCGAGCAGATTCAACAAGTCCTCATGAACCTGATCATCAATGCGATTCACGCACTCGAGGAACGCTATCCCCAATACGACCCCGGAAAGAAACTCTTCATCCGCGCCAGTCCGGTTCGTGACGGCGCGGGGGATTACCTGCGGCTCGTCGTCGAAGACTGGGGTACGGGCATCCATCCGTCCTATCTGGATCGCCTGTTCGATCCGTTTTTCACGACCAAAGGCAGAGACCGGGGGACGGGGCTTGGGCTGTCTGTGTCGGACGGCATTGTAAAAGACCACGGCGGTTCGATCACGGTGGAAAGTGAACTGGGGCGGTATTCCCGGTTCAACGTCGATCTTCCGCTCGATTCCGAGGAACGTCGCGCTCAAGCCACCGGCCATTCGGCGAGCGACCCGTCGGCTAAGGAGATTGCCTGATGCCGCGTGTACTGATTGTCGAAGACGAACCGGTGCTCCGCATCACCTTCGCCGAGTTTCTGGCCGAAGAGGGGCACGAGGTGAAGACCGCGGAAAACTACGATCAGGCCGCAGCCCACTTTGACTCGAGCCCGTTCGACGTCATCATCACCGACGTGATCTTGGAGGGCAAGACGGGAATCGACGTCCTGCGCCTGGCGCATGAGCGGCTGCCCAACGCCGCTGTAATCGTGGTCACCGGCGAGCCCAACGTCGAAACCGCCGCGGAGTCGGTCCGCCTCGGCGCCTTCGACTATCTATCCAAGCCGGTCACGGGGCGTGATCTGAAACGCGTGGTGCGCCTAGCCCTGGATCGAAAAGGCGTGGCGGACGAACGCGACGCATATGCCGCCCAGATGGATGTATATCGCAGGGAACTCGAGGCCATTTTCGACAGCGTCAACGAGGCCATCATCACGGTGGACGGCGAACTGACGATACGGCAAGTCAACGCCGCCGCCGAAGCCCTGGTCGGGACTTCCTCCTCCGCCCTCGAGGGACGAATCGCCGAAGAGGTGTTCTCGGGCGACCTGTCCCCCGTGGTGGACGCCCTGCGAAAGACTCTTGACTCTCGCGTACCGGTAACCGAGTTTGGCATCGAAGCGCACCTGCCCGACGCGGGAACCAAAGTCCTCGTCCTCAGCGTTACACCGCTTCTGGACACGTCCGCGGGGTACTCGGGTGCTGTCTTGGTCGCGCGCGATATCACGCGCATGTCCCGCCTCGAAAAAGAACTCGAAGATCGGACCCAGTACCGCAACATCATCGGCAAGAGCGGGAGAATGCGGGAAGTGTTTCAGATGGTCGAAAATGTCGCCGTGACCGACAGCACCGTGTTGATCTGCGGCGAAAGCGGCACCGGCAAGGAGTTGGTCGCCGCCGCGCTCCATTATGGCAATCCGCGCTCCAAGGGGCCGTTCATCAAGGTGAACTGCGCCGCCCTTGCCGACGACATCCTGGAGAGCGAACTGTTCGGCCATGTGAAAGGGGCCTTTACCGGAGCGGTGCGCGATCGCGTCGGCCGTTTCGAGGCCGCCGACGGCGGTACGATTCTGCTGGACGAGATTGGTGATATCTCGCCGCGCCTGCAGCAGCGCCTGCTGCGTGTGCTTCAGGAGCGCGAATTCGAACGCGTGGGCGACACCCGGCCCATCAAAGTAGACGTCCGCATAGTCGCATCCACCAATCAAGACCTCGCGTCGAAGCTGCGGGCGGGTGGGTTCCGGGAAGACTTGTACTATCGACTGAACGTCATCCGCATCGAACTGCCGCCCCTTCGCGAACGCAGGGACGACATCCCGCTTCTCGTTGACCATTTCTGCCGACGATTCAACGCGACATTCAAGAAAGAAATTCTGGGTATGGCGCCCGAGACCATGGATATCCTGTCGCACTACCGTTGGCCCGGCAACGTGCGCGAACTTGAGAATTGTATCGAGCGCGCCTTCATTGTCTGTCATGACTCCGTAATTCTGCCCAAGCACCTTCCGCCTGAAATTCTCAACAATCGCACCGGCGGTCTCCACCTGTCGAATGCGGGAGACGGAGGTCGGTTGGACGCGGATTCGAAGAACCGAATCATCGAGGTGCTTGAGCGGACGGACTGGAACATCGCCAAGAGCGCGCGATTGCTCGGTATCGCCCGCAATACGCTTTACCAGCGCATGAAGGCCCTTGACATTGCGCGAAAACCTGATTGACCGGGCCGACACGACTGTCTTGAGCACTCTTGTCTTTTATGCCCGCGCGGCCATGCGGGGGTATGAGTGACGACCGCGCACGGCAGCAGCCGTGCTCCAATCTTTCCGAATCGGAAGACATTCCCACACCGGTTCGGGACTATCGTACGAGATCCGCCAACATCAGCATTCAAACCGTTAGCCCGGATTTTTCAGACCCGCGGGCAATGAAGGATGCAACTTCGTGCGGCACATACCTTTATGCAGCGACAGGCAAAACGGGCTGTTGGTGTGAAAAATCCTCACCCGATTGACTTCTATGTTATCTCCTGAGCATTTCTCACCAATCGCTCCCGTCATCGGGAGCGACGGGTGAGAAATGCGGGTTAGGGGGCGTTCACAATTAAATTCCTGCCCAATACATCATTCGGTCCGATGCGCGGAACCGATTCAGAGATACCTTTCGCCGTTTGGATTCCGGATTTGGCACGATTCATGCGTCCCTTTTGCACAGGGTAGGGGACGGTCTCGACCCGATGGTGCGCCCTGCGCGCCTCACCGCAAGTAAGTGGGCTGGACAATCGTCGGACCGAAGGGTGCCGTTTGAATCCATCAAGGTAGTTCGCCAAGGAATGCGCATGCATCGAATTCTCATCATCGATGATGAACCCGTGTTGCGTACAACCTTCCAGCATTTGCTGGAGGAGCACGGGCACACCGTCCGCACGGCGGCCGACGGTCAGGAAGGGCTCTCCTTATGCAAGGAGTTCCGGCCGGATCTGGTCGTTACCGATATCGTCATGCCTCAACAGGACGGGTTCGCCACCGTGCAGGAGCTTCGGCGTCAGTTTCGAGGGGTCCCCATCATCGTGATGTCCGGAAACGCGGGCCCCGAGCAGCGCAGACTATCTACGAATATGGGCGCGCTGTTCTGCCTGAACAAACCCGTCGATTACACCACGCTCTTGCGACTCATCGATAACGTGCTTTCGCGCTCCAGCGGGCGATTCGTTTTTGGCGAATCCGAGGGCGAGCAGCGCGTGAGCGAGCCTCAAGCGCGCAACAACACCGCGTCCGATTGAGGAATCGTGTTTCGGGCGCGTCATTCGTGACGGCGAAGATGCGCTTGGGATTGGGCCCGGCGCCGTTCTGGTCCTCCCAATAGGTTACGCCCCTGCTGACGAGCTGGTTCGCATACCGGCTGGAAAGGTCCACCTTGTGGTCAAATTTCCAAATTTCCGCGCCGGTTTCGGGATCGAGCGCGATGATTCTATTGAACGGACTTGGAAAATAGAGCCTGCCATTCACAAGATTCGGCGTTGCTTCGAACGCGGTCGTCGATCGAATTTCTCCCCTCCCGTCCGAGACATCTCCCGTGTGATGCTCCCACGCGATCACCAACACCGCCGACCGCGCGAGCGCCTTTCGTATACGCCGCCTCGGCGTATTGATAACGCTCCCTGCCATGAGTCCCCCTTGCGAGACACATCCACGGTCTGCAAGGCATTCCACGTCCCCGCCGACTTGACGGCCTCATTCGCCGCGATCTACCCAAAGCCAGGAGCTTTGCGCAACTGCCCTAGTGCCAACTTGACGCCATCGTACAACAAATAAACAACCGGCCCAGGAATTGCCTCGGATACCGAACGCCCAATGAAGTCTTCCAACAAATACGAAACCAACGGCTACTTGCACTTAGAACATCTAACAAAAAACAAATACACCAATCCGACTTTGTGGTGCAGGCATCTTTGCCTGCATACTCGGCTTCCGGGGGAGGCAGCCAAGATGGCCGCACCACAATGATCGCTAGTTTTTTGTTAGAAGCTGTTAAAAGCTACCAGGTTGCAGCGCGGATTACTGGTGAACTTTGGAATGCCGCGG
>BTUX01000026.1:0-26165 GCA_045863315.1 Candidatus Hydrogenedentota bacterium
CGCGTCCTTGCCGATCACACGTTCGACAACGCGCCGGCGTTGGACATCGTGCCGGCGCCGGGCGGGATGGGGACGCGCGCCGAGGTGAAGAACGCCGTTTTGATCGATTGGCTCAAGGGGGTGGGTGCGAAGTGCAAGTGGGTGACGAGCGTGTGCACGGGCGCGCTCTTGCTTCACGAGGCGGGGTTCGCGCGGGGGAAGAAGGTGACGACCTATTGGGGATTCATCGGGCAGTTGCGTGCGCGCGGGGACGTGACGGTGCTCGAGAACACGCGGTACGTGGTGGACGGGAACGTGGTCACGGCGGCGGGCGTGTCGGCGGGGATCGATATGGCGCTATGGCTGACGGGGCAGTTGCACGGCGAAGACTTCGCGCGGCAGGTACAGAAATATATCGAGTATTATCCTGAGCCACCGTACGCGCTGGGGTAGGGTGTTCGTGAACGGACGGAATAGCCCGGATTTTTCACGCCCGCGGGCAATGAAGGATATAACTTCGTGCGGCACATACCTTTATGCAGCGACAAGGAAAACGGGCTGTTGGTGTGAAAAATCTGGGCTACTCGGGTTGGGTCTTTCGGGTGAGCAGATAGATGCAGGCGGGCACGACGATCAGATCGATCAGTACGTGAAACACGCTGAATGGGTTGCGGTGCAGATTGATGAATCGAATGATGCCGAGTATGCCGCCGATGGCGGGCAGGATCGCGCCGAACCAGAGGGGGGCCCTGCGCCGGCCGAGCAAGAACAGGCCGATCAGGAAGTAGATGCCTCCAAATGTCGCCGCCCCGATGACGTGGTATTGGCTGGGGTAGACGAAGAGTTGGGCGACGTGGGTGACGCCGGAGAGCAGCATGAGGCCGGCGGCCACTGTTCGAACGCGGCGGTTCATGCGAGGGGTTCGGGTTCCTGCGGCCAGCGCGAGGTGCGGTTGGGCCGCGGGTGTCTGCGGGCGTACTGTTCGGCGGCGTTGTCCCAGAAGATCATTTTGTCCTCGCGCCACGAATCGCAGCCCATTTTGACCGCGGCCATGGCGCGGTAGGCGGTCTCGGGATCGCAGTGAACGGGCCCGCGCGTGCGGCACGCGTTGAGGAAATTCACCATGTGGTCCTCGCGGGGTTCTTTGGGGAGCTCAATCTGCTCCGCGCCGTGCTCTTTGATGAACCACTCCTTGAATTCCGGTTCGGCGAAGACGGTCATGGGCTTGTTCCGTTCGTAGCGGATGGTGCCGCGATGGCCGCGGATCATGAAGGGGTTGGACTGTTCGTTGGCCATGCTCGAGGTGAGGACGACGGTGATGTCCTCGGGATAATCGAGGGTGATCATGAAGGTGTCGGGCACTTCGCGGTCGTCGTGTTGCACGTAGATGCCGCCGGCCGCGCTCGCGCGTTCGGGGGCGCTCAGGCCCATTGCGATGATCATGGGCGGCATGATGTGGAACATGAGGTCGGTCGCGATGCCGCCGGAATAGTCCCAGTATTTTCGGAACTGGAAGAACCGGGCGAGGGAGAACGGGCGTTTTTTTGCGGGCCCGAGCCATTGTTGCCAGTCGATATAGGCGTCGCCGGCATTCGGGTCGTCGGTGGCGTCGGCGTCGATATGCCAGTTCCATTCGCCGCCGCGATCGTTGGGGCCGCCGGAGGAATTTCGGCTGTAATCGCCCTGTGCCCAAACGACCTTGCCGATGCCGCCTCGTTCGATGAATTTCTTCGCCTGCCAGTAGGCGTCGTCGGAGCTGCGCTGGGCGCCGCACTGAAAGATGCGGCCGGTGGCGAAAGCGGTGTCGCGCACTTCGAGGGATTCCTCGATCGTGAGCGTGACCGGTTTCTGGCAGTACACGTCCTTGCCGGCATGCATGGCGTCGATGCTGATTTGGGCGTGCCAGTGATCGGGCGTGGCGATGACAACGGCGTGGATATCGTCGCGTTCGAGCACCTTCTTGTAGTCGTAGTAATACTCGACATCGCGGCCGGATACTTCCTTGACGCGCTTTTGATTGCTTTTGTTTCGACGCGTATAGCAATCGCAGATCGCGCGAATCTGTGAGTTGTCGCCTTTCTTCTCGAGATTGAGCAATTCTCCGACGTGGCCGCTGCCCATGCCGCCGACGCCGATCATGCCGATGCCGATGGGTTCGCCTTCCTTGAGCAAGCGACCGGTCTTGGGGTTGTGGGGATCCACGGGGACGGTCCGCGTCTTCGCGAGGACGCCGACGGCGGTCATGCCTGCGCCGGCCTTGCGGAAGAAGTCTCTTCGGTTGATGTTGGAACGGTGGATGCTCATGAATGGTCCTCCCCTGGTCGGTCCCCGGCAAAACCGTCGGGCGAAGTATACGGTGGCGGCGGGTGTGTTCCAAGGGAAGAGGCCGGAGGGGATGGTCTATAATGGGGTGGTCGGCAGACACGAGGTGAGCGTTATGGGAATCAATATTAAAGTGTCCAGGATGGACCGGGCGGCGTGGCGAGGCGCTATCGCCATGGCGATCTTTGGATGCGCGACGCTGGCGGTGGCGGAAACCACGGCGCAGGCGAAACTGCTCGAGACGTCCAGAGACCACGGCGAGGTGTTCGTGGGCACCAACGTCGAGGGGGCGTTCTTTGTGGAGAATACGGGGACGAAGCCGTTCACCATCACCGAGGTCAAGGCGTCCTGTTCGTGTACGACGGCGATTGTCACGAAAGGCGAGACGAAACCCGGCGAGAAGGCCGAGGTGCATTACGAGATTCACTCGAAGGCGCCGACGCACCGTTCAATTTCGATGCGGGTGCAGACCGAGCCGCCGCTGGGCGAGCCGCTAGTGTTTACGGGGTCGGCGACGTTCAAGCCGTTCATCGAAATCGATCCGAAAGATGTCGCCATCGAGATCCCGGCCGGCACCAAAGTCGAGCACCGGGTGCCGTTGCGCATTGTCGAGAAGGCGGGCGAGGTGAAGATTTTGGACGCGACGGTGCGCCTGCAGGACTTCAAAACGGAGTTGGAGAGGGACGCGAGCGGCGCGCCGTCGGCGATCCTCGTGCGGTCGATTAAGCCGCTCCCGGCGGGCCGTCGCGTGGTGCGGGTCGCGTTGAGTTACGAGCGCGGCGAGCCCGGCCTACAGGAGGTGGCGTTGACGATCACGGCCGTGCCGGATGTGAAGGTCACGCCATCGCCGATGATCGTCCGTTTCGAGGGTAACGCCAAGGAGGTGACCATTCCGGTGACCTTGACCCACACCAAGAACACGGCGTTTCGAATCACGCAGGTAACGGGGACCAACTGCACGATACGAAAGCCGGAATTGCCCGCGACGGAAGCGGCCGAGCATGCGATCGAGATCACCTTCGTACGCGACGACGCGACGTCCTCGCGGCGCGGTCAGCTCTTGTTCAAGTTGGAAGGCTCGGCCACCGCGACAACGGCGGACGTGGTCCTGCCGCGCGCGCTGGCGCCGTCGACGCGGCCGCGACCCGGCGAGGGCGCGCTTTCGCGCAGTCCAGTCCCATAACGTCCGTCCGGGCGTTTTCCATCCTTCGGTTGAGTCCGGGCTCTGCCGGGCGATATTCTTCCACTTTGGTGCGCGTGTGTTGTCGACCGGTGAATACGGAGCGGAGGGAGTCGCATGGGCCGCAAGTACGTGCTGGGGCTGGATTATGGGACGGAATCGGCGCGGGCGCTGTTGGTGGCGGTGGACAACGGCGAGGAGGTGGCGACCGCGGTCGAGCGGTATCCGGACGGCGTGATCGATGACGTATTGCCGAGTACGGGAACGAGACTTCCGCCGGATTGGGCGTTGCAGAATCCCCGCGATTATCTAGCGGTGCTGGAGAAAATCGTTCCGCGCGTGTTGGAGGAATCCGGCGTGGACGGGGCGGACATCATCGGAATCGGGACCGACTTCACGGCGTGCACGGTGCTGCCGATCGACAAGGACGGTACGCCGCTGTGCATGAAGCCGGAGTGGGCGGGCAATCCGCATGCGTGGGTGAAATTGTGGAAGCATCACGCGGCGCAGCCGGAGGCGGACAGGATCAACGAACTCGCCCAGGCGCGCGGCGAAGATTTCCTGGCGCGGTACGGGGGGAAGATTTCGAGCGAGTGGTTTTTCCCGAAAACATTGCAGATTCTGGATGAGGCGCCGGAGGTGTACGCGGCGGCGGACCGGATCATCGAGGCGGGGGACTGGATTGTGCTGCAGCTTTGCGGGGAGGAAAAGCGCAATTCCTGCGCGGCGGGCTACAAGGCGATCTGGGACGAGGGTTACCCGAGCAGGGATTTTTTCAAGGCGCTCGATCCGCGTTTCGAAAACGTCGTGAGCGACAAGATGAGTGAGGAAATCTACGCCGCGGGCGTGAAGGCGGGCGGACTGCTGCCGGAGATTGCGAAAAGGCTAGGTCTGCGACCGGGAACGGCGGTGGCGACGGGCGGCGTGGACGCGCACGTGGCGGTGCCGGCGTCGACGGTGACCGACGTAGGGCGCATGGTGATGATCATGGGCACAAGTTTGTGTCACATGGTGTGCGGCACGGAAAAGCGAGTGATTGACGGCATGTGCGGTGTGGTGAAGGACGGCATTCTGCCGGGGTATTACGGCTTTGAGGCGGGACAGACGGCGGTGGGCGACATTTTCGCGTGGTTTGTCGAGAACTGTGTGCCGGCGCATGTCGAAGCGGAAGCAAAAAAGGCGGGGCTCGACGTGCACGGGTATCTTGGAATGCAGGCGGAGAAACTGAAACCGGGCGAATCGGGTGTGGTTTGCCTGGACTGGTGGAACGGGAACCGCTCGATACTTGTCGATGCCGATTTGAGCGGATTGATGATCGGACTTACGTTGGCGACGACACCGGCGGAGATGTACAGGGCGGTGCTCGAGAGTACGGCGTTTGGCACGTACACGATCATTCGCCAGCTCGAAGAAGGAGGCGTGCCGATCACGGAGTTGTACGCGTGCGGTGGATTGCCGGGAAAAAACCCACTGCTGATGCAGATTTTCGCCGATGTAACGAACCGGGAGATCAAGGTCAGTGCGAGCGATCAGACGGTTGCTCTGGGCTCGGCGATGTGGGGGGCGGTCGCGGCAGGGGCCGCGGCGGGCGGTTACGACAGAATCACCGATGCCGCGAAGAAGATGGCGCGGCTGCGCGACACGGTTTTTCGTCCGAATAAAGGCGCGCATGCGATGTACGAAAAGCTCTATGCGGTGTACCGGCGTCTGCACGATTTGTTTGGACGCGGCGGGGACAATGCAATGAAGGAACTGAAAGCGATCCGGCAGAGTTTTCATGGATGAGGATGTTGTCCGCAGATTACGCAGATGAACGCAGATGGAATTCAATGCGAACGGAGATAAGGGGATTCTGTAGATTAGAATGACGCACGATCTCCACATCTCCCGATGTCTCTATATCCTCCATTGTTCTCGTTCGATCTGTGTCCATCTGTGTAATCTGCGGACCAATCTCGGAGTTCTTGCCCAATGATCGAATTGATGAATCGAAGACGTTTTCTCGGGCGGGCCGGCGCATCACTCGCCCTTGCGGGGGTCGTCGGGGCAAAGGAAGGGGGTGATCAATCCATGTTGCGAGTGGCCATGTTGAGTCAGTGGCACGCCCACGCGAAGGGGTACGCGGACCGGCTGCGGAGTTTGCCGGAAGTGAAGATCACGGCGGTATGGGACGAGGAACCCGAACGCGGCGCGGCGTGGGCCGTGGAATTGAGGGCGGATTTCGAGGCGGACCTCGCGACGCTGTTGGCGCAGGAGGACGTCGACGCGGTGGTGTGCGATGCGCCGACCAGCATGCATGCGGACGTCATGACCGCGGCGGCGAACGCGGGCAAACACATCTTCACGGAAAAGGTGATGGCGCTGACCGTGGACGAATGCAATCGGATCAGCGAGGCCGTCAAGCGGAACAACGTGAAGTTTTGCATATCGTTTCCGTTCCGGACGCGGCCCGAAGTGCTGTATGCGAAACAGGCGGTGGACGAAGGACTTCTCGGTCAGTTGACGTTCATCCGGGTGCGTGTGGCCCACAACGGCGGGAGCGGTGGTTGGCTGCCCCCGCACTTTTGGGATCCGGTGACGACCGGCGGGGGTGCGATGATGGATTTGGGCGCGCATCCGATGTACCTCGCGCGGTGGATCGGCGGGCAGCCGAAACGGATCGCGTCGACTTTTAATTACCTCACCGGGCACGAGGTCGAGGACAATGCAGTATCGGTAATCGAGTTCGAGAACAAGGTGATAGGCGTATCGGAGACGAGCTTCGTTTCGACGAACAGTCCCTTCAGTTTGGAACTATCCGGTACGGAAGGCAGTCTGATTGTAGGAGGACCGGACGAGCGGTCGGTGAAGGTCCGCTCGAACAAGCTCGATCCCAAGAACTGGATTTCGCCGGGTGAGTTGCCCGAATCCTTGCCGCACCCGATCGAGATGTGGGTGAACGGCGTGCTGCGCGGCGGGCCGATCCCGTTTGACCCGGAAGAGGGAACGCAACTGACGGAGTTGATGCAGTATGCGTATGAGGCGCACCGCGAAGGCAGGCACATTGAAATACCGAAACGCGCATGAAGGAGTGAAGCGATGAAGGGTCGAATCGACTGCGGCGCTCGCATGAGGTGGATTGCGCCGGCGCTGCTTGCGTTGGCGTACGCGTCGGGGGCCGCCGAGTACGAGGTCGTCAAGGACGAATCGGTTTTTGCGGTCGTGACGCACAAAGGGGGGTTGGCGGCGCGGCTGGCGCACAACCATCTCGTGCAAGCCGGGCAGTACGACGTGGAATTTTCCATGGACGCAGACAATCCGGCGACGGCGGCGTTTTCATTGTCGTTCGCGGTGAAGGACCTGCTGGTGGATGTGCCCGAGGCGCAGGAGAAGTGGTTTCCCGGTATCCGACGGATGGGAATTCTGGACACGCCGTTTGCCGCGCTCAGCGAAGCGGATCGCAAGACCATCGCCGACCATATGTTGGATAAGGGCCAGCTCGACGCGGACCAGTTCCCGGAGATCGGCGTGAAGTTGGTTTCGGTGCGTGAGCAGTCCCAGAAGAAGGGCGATACGGAATTCGGATGGACCGTGACGATAGCGCTGACGGTGCACGGGAAGACGGTCGAGCGGGAATGCCCGGCGAACCTGACGCATGAGGGCGCGAGGGTGACGGTCGAGGCGGTCGGCGCGTTCAAGTTCACGGAGTTCGGCATACGTCCATACAGTGCCTTCATGGGCGCGGTGAAGAACCGGGACGACTTTCACGTGTACGCGCACCTGGTAGCCGATTCGAAGGCGGGCGGAAACTGAATGATTCAAGCGGTTCCGGGCCGGCGCCTCACAAGTTCTTGTCGAACCAATCGGCCATGAGGGCGACTTCCTCGTAGATCGTGGGCCAGGGATGGGCCCCGCCGGGTTTGATGATAAGCTCGGCCGAGCCGCCGGCGTCATTGACGGCCTCGATGAACACGTTGGACTGCTGGAGCGGGACCATGGGGTCCGCGTCGCCATGAATAAGTAAGAACTTGGGCAGACCGGCGTCGGTGATTCGATAGCGGGGCGACAACTCCTTCGCCCGTGTATCGATTTCTTCCTGCGTGCGCGCGGCGACGCCGCCCGCGAACAGGAGCGAACCGATCGAGCGGCTGTAGTCGGGTTTCTTGCCGTCCCAGTCGATCAGATCGGTGGGCGGGAAGAAGACGGCGGTGGCTTTCACGCGAGTGTCTTGTTTGGCGATTTCGTTATTGGCCTGTGGGTTGCCGTCCTCGGGGGTGACGCTGGCGAGCAGTGCGAGGTGGCCGCCGGCAGAGGCGCCGGTCATGCCGAGGCGGTTGGGATCAACGCCGTATTCGGAGGCGTGCGCCTTGACCCATCGAATCGCCATCTTCACGTGAGTGAGCATTTCGGCCCCGTCGTACTTCGTGACCGAGCCGGGGCGCATGGCGAAGATGGTGTAGCCTCGTCTGCAATAGATATTGAACATCTGCCCCCTCTCGTGGTCGCGCAATTTACCGCGGTCCGAGTACCAGGCGCCGCTGACGACGTCGATAATGCCGAGGCCGTTGGATTTTTCGAGAGGCACGAAGATGTCGGCGAGCAGGCCGACCCCATGCACTTCGGCATAGACGACGTTTTCCGAGCGCTTGTAGGGGAGGTCGTCCTGCGCGAGCGCGGCACAGGCGACGATCGCGCATGCGGCGAAGGCAACGATTCGGGGTATCGGCTTCACGATAAGGCTCCTTTCACACGGTTCGGGCGCGTGCGTGAACAGTAGCTAGAATTGTGCGCCCTGATCAATCCAGGTCTTCAGCGTCGCGATTTCCTCGGCGGACAGCCGAGCGCCCCGCGGGGGCATCACGTCGAAACCGGGCGCGCCGGACACCCGCTTTATGAGTTCGCTCGACGCGCCGTCACCCGGAACGATGCGCGGACCGTCTTCGCCGTGCGCGAGCGCGCCGTCGCGGGTGCTCATGTTAAACCCGCCTTTGCGGTTGTTTCCAAGGTGGCAATTCTTGCACCGTGCCTCGAGAATGGGGAGCACGTCGTTGGCAAAGGCGAGTTGCTTTGCTTCGGGCGAGTTTTGACCGCCGGGGGAGGACGAGGGGGCGGCGCCCTGTGGGGAGCAGCCGTTGATCAGGGAGGCGAAACCAACAAGGAGGGCAAGGAGCGACGCGATGGAAACGACAGAATGGGGCGTGCGAACGCAAAGCATGAAGAATCTCCTGTTCCGAAGCGGCTGTATGCAAACCTGCGCGTGGCGACGGGGGGCCGTTCGTGTCGCGCGCAGACCAAGACCGGCCGGCATTATGCATTTCGGGGCGCCGGCAAGTCACTTCGAGCACGGCGAATCCGGCCGGCGGCCCGGTCAAGGCCCCTCGATGGGGGATGTTTGCGGGGCGTCTTTGAACAAATGGCCGTACCGCAGCGGCTCGCCGTGCTCCCAGGGTTTGTATTCGTTGCAGAAGTTTACCCGTTCGGCCAGTGAGGGATGCGTGTAGCGCCAGATTTTCACAAGCAGGTGGGGGTCGGGGTAGCCGAGGTTTTGATGAAACAGCTTGACGAAGGCATTGGCGGCGTTGTGGTTGTCCTGCATCAGTTCGAGGCCGAAGCGGTCGGCCTCGCGCTCGTTATGCCTCGCGTAGGCTAAGGCGATCGGATTCAGTGCGAACGTGGCGACACCGAATAGAAATAGAAGCAAAGGAAATGACGCCACGTCGGCCAGACTGTCGAACCCGAAGCGGTGCTTATATCGGCGAATCAGGCGGCCCGATGCCGCGTGGATGAAGTAGAGCCCGAAAACGGTGAGCGTCGAGAAGAAGAGGATGCCTTTTACGACGTGCCCGAGCACGTAATGACCCATCTCGTGGGCCATAACGTAGAGCAGTTCGCTCTCGTTGAGGCCCTTGATGGCGGTGTCCCAGAGGACGATGCGTTTGGTGTTGGCAAAGCCGGTGACATAGGCGTTGATGGCTTTCGTGTCCACGCTCTTGTCGACTTCGTATACCCGGCCGCCTTCGATGCCCGAGCGACCGGCCACGGCGAGGATTTTGGCCTCGAGGTCTTTGTCTTGCATCGGCCCGAACGAGTTGAAAAGAGGATCAATCCATATCGGGTAGACAAGCATGGCAAACGTAACGAAGGGGTAGACGAGCAGACCCGTGTAAAGCCACCACCGGCGCGGCGATTTCCGGATCAGCAAGTACGGAATCCACAGGAAGAGCACGCAGACGATCGTAAGCACCATCAGGCTTTTGAGCGAATCGGTGATCCACTTGGCGAAGGTCTGGTTCGAAAGGCCGTAGGCGTGCAGCCGAACGTATTCACTGTAGAAATCCAAGGGAAGATTTACGACGAACATGAGTGCGTTGAACAGGACCATGTAGACCGCAATGACGAGAATTGCTCTCGGCGCGATGCGCTGTGCGGTGTTTCTTATGCGGGCGGACAGACCCGTGAGCAGGATCAGCGCCGGGACGAGCAGGCCCCAGAACGTCCTGAAGAGCCAGAGCGCAATGCCGGTGTAGTAGAACTGCACGGCCTGTTCGGAGGGGGGCGGAAGTAGAACCGGACCGTCTGAAGGAGGGGATTGAGTCGTACGGGAATCCCCCGTGGATTCCGAGGGCGCATGTTGCCCGTGAAGTCCGGGCGAAAGAAGCAGACTCATCCCAATGAACACGGCAGCCAAAGTAGCGATCCGCAATGCATTCACTCCACGCGCATAAGCACAAGCCACAGCCGGTAGGAGTATAACGGTATCCGAATTGGGGCTCGTCGGCAAGGGGTTCGGAGGCGGTGGGGGTCGAGTTTTGCTCGGGCCAGGATATTTGTCTTCTTTGACAAATTATAAGTCAAATCTGACAGTATCGATTTGTGACGATCCCGGGAAATTCACGAGGGTCTTGTCGCAAATAGTAGTCTCTATAGAGTAATAGAGAGTCAGAAGTGATGAACTGGATTGGAGCGACTACCAATTCCTGAGGTCTGTTGGTATCTCACAAAATACTATTATAAAAGGACTTATGCTATGATCAGCCGGCTTGGCATGGGGTTTGTTCTTCTTGTCAGAAGAGGTTGTAAAGGAGGACGTGATGACCAAGCACAGCGGCAAGTGGATAGTGGCGATGGCGCTGACATTCTTAGCGGGATCGGCAGGTGCGTTCACAGTTCCATTCGATGGGTCCTCCTTTCTGTGGGCCGGCATGAGCGTGATGCCGGAGCCCAGCGCGACGCTCCTCCTGGGCATGGGTCTGGCCGCTGGCCTGGTGCGAAGGCTCCGACCGGCCGATGTGAAGAAGTAGAGGGGGAGAGAGCGAGACGACAGCGGTCCACGCGGGCGGGTCGAACGACCGGGCCCGCGTGGACCGTTTTTTGACGGGTGCATCGCGAGGCGCGCACCGGTTTGATTCGCGTGGTGTACGTATGCCAGATTGGGTCGCAGTGATTACAAGAGCGGGGAGGCGCGTTCGCAGATGGTGAGTCGTCGGCAGTTTTTGAAAACAGGCGCGGGAGCAGTTGCGATGTCTGCGCTGCCCGTCCTTGCGGGATGTCCGCGCGACCGAGACAACACGCTGCGGACGGTCGAGGAGCGCGTGTCGTCGAACGGATTGTTGGAGTCCAGGCTGCACGTCCGGTTCGCGGAAAACCGGATTGGTCAGAGGGTCCTGATGTCGCGCACCTATGAGGGGAAGATCCCCGGCCCAACGTTGCGGGTGCGGGCGGGCGATACGTTGCGGCTGCGTATCAAGAACGAATTGCCGCCGAACGAGGATGGTATGGGCCACAAGGGGGGCGTGCGGGATGTAGCAGCGCCGCACGATTTCAACACGACGAATTTTCATTCTCACGGACTTCATGTGTCGCCGCGCGGGAAGTCGGACAATCCGTTCCGGGCATTCGAGCCGGGATCGTCGAAATGGGTCGAGATCGCGATACCGGAAGACCACCCTGCGGGCACGTACTTTTACCACCCGCACCACCATGGCTCGGTCACGGTCCAGATGCTGGGGGGGATGGCGGGGGCCTTGATCATCGAAGGCGACATTGACGAGGTGCCCGAGATTGCGGCAGCCAAAGAGCGGATTCTCGTGTTGCAGGAGTTGCGGGTCAACGAGGACGGCGAGACGCCGCTGCTGGATCACGAGGCGTTTCATGGTGGCACGCACGCGTCGTTTCCGGGTACGGAGTTGCTGCGCACCGTGAACGGCCAGGTCAATCCGGTGATCAAGATGCGGCCGGGGGAGGTGCAGCGGTGGCGACTGGTTCATGCGGGCGTGGACGATTTTTTGCCGGTGGCGTTGGATGATCACAAGCTGCACCAGATCGCAATGGACGGAATCACATTCGCCAAGAGGGAGCGGGTGGACAGCGTCTTGCTGGCGCCGGGCAACCGGGCGGACGTACTGGTCAAGGCGGGCGAGCCGGGCACGTACTCGCTTCGAAAGCTTGCGTTCAATCAGGGACACGGCACCGTCGCGGAAGCGGTGCTGGCGAGGGTCGAGGTCAGCGGATCGGAGCTGGATATGGCGCTGCCGTCGGCCCTGCCCGCGCCCTTCGCTCCCATTTCCGCAGGCGAAGTGACGGGCCAGCGGGTCATCACCTTCAGCGTCGAATCCCCGCCGCCGGGCGAGATGTTTCCACGGTTTCCCGTCAACGGCCTGCTGTTCGACCCCGAGCGAATCGATCAACTCGTTACTCTGGGCGCGGTCGAGGAGTGGATACTGACGAGCGCCACCGGCGATTCGCACCCATTTCATATTCATCAGAACCCGTTTCAGGTGACGGAGATCAGCGGGGAGCCCGTCAAGCCGGTGCGTTGGCAGGACACCGTCATTGTTCCCGGGTTCAGTCTGGTCCGCATCCGAATCCGGTTCGCCGATTTCACGGGGAAGTTCGTACACCACTGTCACATTCTTCCGCACGAGGACCTCGGCATGATGCAGATGGTGAAGGTGGTGTAACCGGCCCACTTCCAGTCGGACGTCTGAGGCATGAAGCGGGTCGTGGCGGCCAGTGTGATTTGACCCTCCCGCCCTTGAAAAGCGGAAGTAGGCCTGTAGACGGCAGCAAGCGATACCTTGATAATCGGCGGCCCGAATTCCGCGCGGCATCCGCCACAGGAGTGAACAAACACCTCCGGCCGCGCGACGGCACATCCAACTATTCCTTCCGTTGAGCCTTTCCGCAATGGGTCCCCGTTCTGGTGCAACAGCCTGGCCTTTTCGTGTGGATGCCGCAGATACAGGACAGTGTTCGGTCGGCGGCGCGGGGCGACGGAGGACTCGAGATGCCCGGGTGGTTGGACTGGCTTCGGGGCAGGAAGGCACGCGTGGATCGGGGGGCGCGAAACGGCGGCCGTTGCGTGGCGACGTTCGAGGGGGAAACGCGCGCGCGGCGGACGCCGGTTTCGTTGTACGAGGACGCGGCGGCGCGGGGTGCGCTGAGCGGCGGCTTCATCGGCCTGCCCAATGAAACGCCGTTCTTCATGCTGCCGGTCTATCGCTTCCTGCGCGACGCCATTCCCGACATTTCGGACGCGGTATGGACATGGAAGCGGCTGTGCCAGACCGGGTACGACATCGAGATTGCGCGTTCGTCATCCGAGCAGGCCACGCACCGGGCGGAACGGTTGCTGCACGAACTGAACGTGCGCGTCAACGGCGGCGACCGCGGCATGGACGGGCTGCTGGATGTGTTTTACACCTCGCTGTTCACGTACGGCGCCGCCGCACTGGAGATCGTCCTGTCCCAAAGCCGCGAGTCCATTTATGACGTAGTGCCGGTGGACGTGTGGACCGTGAGGTTCCGTCGCGAGAACGGGGAATTGCAGCCGTACCAGCTTCACGGCGCAGACGAGATTCCGTTGCCGCGCGAGCGTTTCGTTTATGTCGGCCTTGATCGCGACGGCACCAATCCCTACGGACGTTCGATGCTGCGGTCGATCCCGTTCGTGGTGAAAATCCAGCAGAGGCTGATCGAGGACATGGCGAAGGCCACGCACAACGCGGGCTGGTCGAAACTGCACGTGAAATACACGCCGGAGGAACGGCAGCGAGGGGAGACGGCCGAGTCCTACGAACGCCGCATCGCCTCGAACTTCGACCAGTTGCGCGACAAGTTGTCCGGTCTGGAGGCGGACCAGAACCTCATTACCTACGACAATGTGTCGGTGTCGCTGGTGCGGGGCGATCAGCACGCGCAGATTTTCTACGACAACCACAAGGCGATCGAGGAGCAGGTAATCACCGGGATGCACCTGATGCCGATCCTGTTGGGGCGGAACTACGGCACGACCGAAACCTACGGCACGGCGCAATTCGAGATCATCAACCGGCATGTCGAGGCGGTGAACCGGAGCGTCAAACGCATTCTCGAGCGGCTTTACAACTTTGAGCTGGCGCTGATGTGGGGCGAGGCCGAGGCGAAGGTGCACATGCGGTCCAACCGGACGGTGGACGTACTGCGCGAGGCGCAGGCGCGGGCGCGGGAGATCGCGAATGCGATCGAATTGCGCGACGAGGGATTCGTTGCGCACGAGGCGGCCGCGAAAATGCTGGGCGTGATTTGAGTCAACCGAACGGGGCAAGTCGCAAAGGAAACCTTTTAAATGGAACTGGAACCGTTTGTATTTCGACGGGAGGGGGCGCTGATCGCCGTGCGGGGACACCGGGAGGAAGGGGAACTGTTGAAGGACGTCAACCGGTTCGCCTTGCGGCCGCTGTCGCCGGAGGAGTTTGCGGTGTTCTCGCTGGATTTGTGCCACAACCAGGTGGACCGGCATTTCAGCCGTTTTCCCGATGAGGAGTTGGACAAGATCAGTGCGATGACGCCCGGCCGGCCCTTGATGGAGCGGCATGACCTGCGGGGCTCGCTGCCGCGGGGCACGTTCTTTCGCTCGCAAGTCCACGAAGACGGCGCAAGGCGGACGGTCCGGCCGGACGTATATGTGCTTCGCACGCGGGACAACGAGGACTTCATTTTGAACATCGAGGGCGGGGTCTATCGGGAAACATCGATCGGGTTTTCGTTCGAGACGCCGGAGTGCTCGATTTGCGCGAAAGACTTGCGCACATGCGATCACGTGCCGGGAAGAACGTATGGCGACGCACAGTGCCATTACATCATGCGCAATGTGCTTGAGGTGATTGAGGGGTCGGTGGTGCCGTCGGGGTCGCAGGGAACCGGTTTTGTGTCGCAGCACCGGGACGGATTGTTCGCGTGTGAGGAGCGCGTTGGCAACTTGCGGGTGGACGCGGCGCTGGAGCATGGGCGGAGAAGGTTTCACACGCCGATTGAAATAAGGCCGCGGCGGTTTTGGGCGGCGGAGTAAGGGGAAGGCTTTCGAAGCGGGGAAGGCAGACAGACAGGGACAAGCAGGGACGGACTGGATGGACGGGATGGACAGGGGACGGATTGGCATATGCGCGGGGGCGGTTGCAGGGGGGATTGAGATGGTTCGAAGTTTTGGATGGATTGTTGCGGTGAGTATTGCCGGACTGTTGGTTTTTGTATCGGGAATCGAGGCTCAGGGCGGGGCAAAGTTCACGAGCAGGGAGCGCATTGCCGAGACGATGGACAGCAACCCGGAATGGGTCGTTTCGATCCTCGAGACCATTCTGAGCAGCGAGCAGGCGGCGGAATTCGAACGGGCGTTGTTTCCGCCGGTGAGCGGCGAGGAACAGAAACGCAGATTGGAAGCGGTGAAGACGCAGTTGTTGCGGCTTGGTCTGTCCGATAGCGATCCGTTGGTGCAGGCGGTGGCGGCGCGCGCGGACGCAATCGCGGTGGAAGGCGTGGAGGTGGCGGGCGATGAGTGAAACCCATGAAGCGTGCGTGTGCGGACGCGTGTTCGAGGTCCAGGCCGCGAACCTGGCGGAGGATTTGAGGGAATTGAAGCAGCGCGTCGAAAAGCTGGAGACCACGCTGGGGCGCGGGGTGATGCTGTTGCTGGCGAACCTCGCGGGCGTCGTTGTCACGCTCGCGCAACAGTTGCTGCACGCATAACGGGAGCAAGCGATGTATTGGAGAATTCAATGCGGACCTGCTGTTGATCCCACGGACTTCGGCCCGAACGACGTGGACGGCCGCTACGTGCTACACCGCCACCGCGATTCCGGCGGGCCGCACCTTGACCTGCGGTTGGAGCAGGCGGGATTTCTTGGCGGTTGGCGCATCGAGGCGGACCGACTCGAGGGTGAGGCGTGGGCGACGGAGAAAGCGCCGCATCCGACGGTGTGGCTGGAACGTGACGGGGATGCCGTGCGTGAAGACGCCGGCTGGTACCGGCATGAGATGCACGGCGACGGCCAACACGTAATCACGTTGAGAGGGAAGGCGGGCGCGCGCGTTGTCCATGTGACACGGGCGCCGGCGCTGCCTCCGGCTGCCGTCCATTCGATTCTGGAGTCGCTGCGCGAGCACGGCGGCGTTCCGCAGGACGCGGGCCGGCTCGTAGCGGACGGCCTGATTGCGCGGCGGCGGGCAGTCGAGCGACTGTGCGGTCTTGCGCGCGAACTGGACGGCGGTGCGTTTGACGAAGGGGTGTGCCGAAAGTCTCTTCAATCGCTGTCGCTGGACGAGATTCACACGCAATTGCGGGCGTATGAGTTGCGATTCGATCGGAAGTATCCGCCGGCTGCCGTGTCGCGGCCGGAACCGCTGCCGGAGACGACGCGCGACCGGCGTGCAGGCGACGCCATGGCGATTGTGAGGGGATCAGGTATGGGGGGTCGGGGAACGGGGATCGGGAACCGATGAAGAGCGTGAAGTTTTGAGGGTACTGAGGGGCGCGACCGATCGCGCAGAGGGGGAAATTGACGATGGCGTACGGAGATGTAGGTGGAGCGGTGACGGAACTGGTGATTACGTGCAGGACGCCGGCTTCGGGAACGGTGAGCATTGCGGCGGGTGACGCCGTAAAGTTGGCGGGCGCATACACCGTTGACAACGCGACCGATGACGAGGAGGCCGTGTTTGGGCAGGCGATGGCCGACGCGAACTCGAACGGAGTCACGATTCCGGTGAAGGTGCGGGGGATTTGCATTTTCAGCTACTCCGGATCGGCGCCGGCGGTGGACGGGGTGAAGGGCGTGGTCGCGTCGGCGACGGACGGCAAGGTGAAGGCGCCTGCGTCGGGCAACGGCAGGGGCGTCAACGTGAAGGTGGATGCGGGGGCGTCACAGGTGCACGTGTTGCTGTAGGGCGTCGAACGCGTCGGACTGTATTGAGAGATATCGGAAGAGGGGAAATTCAAATGGCATACAACGACTACATGGTGAGGGAACGCGTGGCGTTTCTGAGCCAGGAACCGGAGCGGCTGCGGGAAATCCGCGGTCCGCAGTTGTACGAGACGCTGGGCGCGCTGGGATTGACGCACAGCCAATATTTTCGCGCGCTGGGCACGAACGTGGCGGATTATTGCGCGCAGGAGTTCGGGATCGATCTCAATCGCATTACGGTCGATCGCTTTTTCCAGAGCGATCCGAACGCGAAGTGGCTGTTTCCGGACGTGGTGCGCGAGGCGGTCCTCGCCGGGTTGAAGCGGCGTCCGGCGTATCCGGATCTGATTATCCGTGACGAGCCGATCGCAAGCACGGCGTTCGACGTGCCCTACGTCGAGGAGTCGGAAGCCGAGGAGGAACTGCGCGCGGTGGCGGAGGGAGCGGCGATTCCGGAATCCGAGATTACCTACGGCGACCGAATCGTGCGGCTCGACAAGAAGGGGCGCGGCGTGATCGCGTCGTACGAGGTGATCCGACGGATGTCGGTGGACATGTTGCGGGTCCATTTGCAGCGGATCGGCGAACGGCTGGGGCGGAGTCTGGATGCGCGGCTGGCGCATGTGCTGGTCCATGGGGACTCGTCGGGCGCCGGCACGGCGGCGATTACATTGAACACGGCGACCGCGAACACGTGGGTCTACGCGGACCTCGTGAAGGGCTTCATGACGCTGATGCTCGATCATTACTTCGCGCCGACGCACATGCTGGCGAATTCCGCACTGTGTCAGACCATCCTCGGGCTCGCCGAATTCAAGGAGGCGGCGTTGTTCGACTTCGCAAAGACGGGCAACCTCGTCACGCCGTTTGGCGTGCGGCTGGTGCCGATGGTGGACCAACCGGCGAACAAGTTGACCATCCTGGATTCCGGGTACGCTGCGCAAAAGTTGACGGAACAGGATCTGCTCGTCGAGAACGACAAGCTGATCAATCAGCAGTGGGACCGCACGTACCTGACGGTGGTGACCGATTTCGCGATCATCTATCAGAAGGCGCGCGTGGTCGTTCAGAGCGATTGGACGTAACCCGGTCGGGGGCGTCCCCGCCGCGATAGGCGGAAGGGGACGCCCCCGCGTTGCCACTACAAACGAAAGCGAATGGATATGGCGAATTTTGCGACGGAATCCGGCGTGCGGCTGCGGTTTCAGGTGACGGACGCGGTGCTCGTCCCGACAGACGTGGTGAACGCCAGCATTGACGATGCGCATGCCGAGGTGATGCGCGTCCTCGATCCCGAAGTCGAGACGGACCCTGCGCCGGCCGGTCTGGTCACGGGGGAAACCCTGCTCGCGGGAGCGTATCTATACAGGACGCTGGCATCGAAAGACGCGTTTCAACAGCGAAATGTGACAATCGGCGGGCAGCGCATTGAGGACGGAGAACGGTTTCGCGCACTGACGGCGATCGCGGCACTGGCCGAGAAGCAGGCATGGTTTGTGCTCGAACCGTATGTCGCGGAATTGCCGGGCCGCACCGTGGTGGATGCGACGCCGAGCACGCCCGTACTTGGGGAGGAGTGAGGTGTCGGTTGCTTTGGGGGACGTCGTGTTCGATGCCGCGCACACGGCCGTCCGCGAGCGGTACGAGGAAGTCGGCGGACGGGCGGAGCGCGCCGTCGAGATTTCCGGGCTAATCGTGGGCGAACCTTCGGTTGCGGCCATCCATTCACGGCTGGACGCGATTCTCGAAGCGGCATCGGCGGAGGATTACAGCGCACCATTGACGTTGCGGCCAGGGCGGATTCTGCTGGTGCGGCGCGCGGAATTCCTCCGGCAAGTCGTGGAAGAGACGTTGACGGGATCCTTCACCTTGAAACTCGCGGCGCAGTCGCCGTTCGAAGAATCGACGGCCGTGCACGGGTTCGAGTGGAACATTGCCGGGTCGGGGGCGCAACTGGCGCTTGCGAGCAACGGGAACGCACCGGCGCTTGCGGTGGTCGCGTTGTTTGCGGTGGGCGATGTCGTCAATCCGGCGGTTTCGGACGGCGAACATACGATTACCTACTTCGGAACGGTCGAGGACGGGTCGGAACTTTTGTTGGACGGCCGGGCGGGCCGTGCAACGCTCGACGGGGCGGATGTCACGCCTTATACGTCAGGCCAGTTTGCGCGTATCGCGCCTGAAGGGTCAACCCTCGAGTACACGGACGGGACAGCCAGTTCACACACCGCGAATGCGATCGTCGAATTCCGGGACCGATGGTGGTGAAGGCGGTGAAGTACGTTATCGAGATTTATGACACCTGGGGCCGACGCATCGCGTCCTACGATGAAGTGCCGCTGATGGAAGCAGTCCGCCGCACGGCGGACTCGAACGATCGCGTGCACGGCATTCTGCCGGCGGGGGTCGCCGATCTGAGTCCTGGATATCGCGTGCGTGCGATAGTGGACGGCGAGACGTTTTGCGATGTGCCGGTCACGGAGGTCGCCCCGCAGTGGAGCGACGCGAGAAAACTCATTCTCGATCGCTATGTCCGGTTTCAGGAAGTCGTCGAGCTGCTTGCGGAAGGGGAGGCCCGGCGCGGCAATGTGCCGGTGACGCGCGCATTCACCGGCGAGTCCGTTAGCGCGATGGTGCGCGCGGTGATTAACCATGCCGTCCATCCGATTCACTATACCGTACAGCACGGGGCCTATCCGGAAGGGGCGGAACGCGAGTATTTGAAGTTTCTCGCGCGGAAGTCTCCGGAAACCGAGCTCGAGGTGGGCGGTATTGCGGAAGGGCAATGGGTGGGCGGTGTGCGCATCGATGTGAGCGGGGCATACGCGAAAGACGGCGATACGATCGCGGGGCTCGAGGTGGACGGCGCGCCGTGGCCCGACGTGCGCCTGATGCTGATCGATTGCGAGGAAACGTCGCGCAATTCGCACGCCGTGTCGCGGCACGCGGAGGTGGCGCAGTGGACGAATGAGCAATACACGGCGAGCGGGTACAAGCTGAAAGCGGACGCGGCGAAGTCAGCCTTGCAGTGGCTAATCGATTCACGAGGCATCGATTACATCGAATTGAACCCGCACCGTGACGTAAGCGGGGCGTTCGACGATCGCGTTGATGCATTTGGCCGGTATCTTGGGCTCGTCTACGGCTCCGGACAGTGTCTGAACGCGGCGATGGTCGAACTGGGTCACGCCGATGTGTTTTTGTATCAGGACGGTCGATATCTCGTGCCGGAAATGGAATTGAAAGATTTCTTTTCGTACACGGGGCCGCATATCGACTCGATTGAGGAGGCGGCATCGGGTCTCATCGTGTACGACGCGGCGGGCGGATTGCTCGAGGTACTGTCGTTTTTGGCCTATGCGGCGGGCGGCTACGTGTGGTCGGTTGACCATGACCTGAGCGTGCGCTTCACGAAGGCCGATCGACCGGACCATGTCTGGTTTTTCGACCCCGTGGCAATGGGGGTGCAACTGGGGTCGAAGGTAGACGAACTGGCCAACCTGATTTACTTCGACGGCAACCCGATCACGGGTACGGTAAGCAAGACGTACGTGCGGGGCGAGAGTGTTGACGAATACGGCGCGACGGCGCGGTCTCTGAAACTGTTCGGTATCAGCCGCGAAGAGGATGCAGACACATTCGCGAGGGGGGTACTCGACGATGTCGCCTATCCCGAACCAACCGGCGAGGTCACATTTTTTCGTGGAAAGGCGGGGGTGCGCGTGGGTGAACTCGTGGAGGTGCGCGGGGCCCCGCTGCGCCGGCTTGAACGCGAACTCGCGGGCGAGTGGGCGGGGCGATTTGCAGGGAGGCTCGTCGGCCGCGTGAGCGAGGTGCGTCACCGGTTTTCCGGGGCGCGTGTGAGCACGCGTATACGCTTGACCTCGCCGCTGCGCAGTGTGCGGGATCCGCTTCGGTTCATCGTGCGGAGCCAACCGGACGAGTCGGAGGTATTTCAGTTTCGCCTGGACGATGCAGGGGCGGGCCTTGACGGCGTACACCATCTGGATTGAAGGACAAATTGGGGGCTTCCCATGGCGATTAAGGGCAAGGCGTACACGAAGACGACGTGGGCGTTCGAGGAACGGCCGGTTGCTTCGTCGAAATTGAACACGTGGGACAACCGCATCGAGCTGGCGCTCGAGCTGGTGCACTTTTTGTTGTCGCAGGCGTGGGGCGGCGGCAACGGGGTGATCCGGAACGCCGCCGCCGACGATCTGAAAGTAGTGGCAAATTCCGTGCCGGACCTTTTCGCGAAGGTGAGGCCGGGCTATGCGTTCATTTCTCGTTTTCCCTACAAGCTCGAGGCGGAGACCGCGACGTCCGAGGTAACGCCGCCGGTGTCGAATCCACGCATCGACCTCGTGCAGGCGCGGTTGGCTACGTGGGACGTCAGCATTGTGACCGGCTCCGAATCGGCTTCGCCTGTCGCGCCGTCCGCCCAAGCGGACTGCCTCGCGCTGGCCAAGCTGTACCTTCGCCCGGGCATGATGTCGATCAAGAACAGCGACGACGGGACAAACGGATACATCATGGACTCGCGAACTTTCGTATGAGCCGCGTTTTGCGTGCTCGCAGCCGTATGAACCTGTGCCGCAGCTTCGGCTTGCCCGGAAGTTCAGGGAGAGGACGTAGAGAAGTTGCCGGCATTGAATGGAAGCAAGGGGGGAACGTGTATGAATACCATCGAACACCTGATCACGGAACAGAACATCACCTTGCTGGGTGCGTTGTTCGGGACTGCCTGGACGTTGTTCAAGGGGTCGGAGTGGTTTCAACGAGCGCGGGCGCGGCGCTTCGAGCAGGCGGTTACGGCGTTGGAGGCAGGCATCGAACAGACGTATCAGGTCTACGTGCGCGCGCTCAAGGAATCGAACGACGACGGCCGCCTCTCGACGCAGGAACGCAAGCGTGCCCGCGAGATGGCGCGCGACGCCGCGGTCGCGTTCGGGCGGACACAGGGGATCGACGTGCTGCGCGAGATCGGCGCGGACTACGTGGACCTCTGGATTTCAAAACTTGTGAACCAGCGGAAGACGGCGAAACGGTAGAGGGGTGGCGCGAGCGGGAGGGCGGGCATCGCGAGCCGGCCTCCGTCGGATTCGCCCACTTCAATTGCCCGGGGCGGAGTGTTATTGTGTCGCGGGGTAAGGAAAGCGCCGGAGCTTCAGGCGAACGGTATGCCATTCATCGTCTTCGTGCTAGCGTCGGTAGGCTGCGCCGTGCCGGTGTTGTCCTGGATGCGGCTTCCACGCACGGGCGAGTCCGTGGCTTATCATTTCCTCGTGGGCGCCTGTATGCTCGCGACCCTCACGATTGTCGCGGGAAGTGTTTCACTCCTTGCAGCCAGAGTGATTGCGGGCGCGGCGGCGGTGGCCGGGTTATACCGGTTTGTGTCGTGGCGGGAATCGAGTCCGAGCGACGACCCGTCGACTTCATCGCCGTTGGAGCGAATCTCGCTGGCCGCCTGCTTCATCGCCGTCGCGTTCAGCGTCGTGCTGGGCATGGCGCCCGGCACCGCGTGGGACGCAGGCGTTGCGCATCTCGCGTTGCCCGCGGCGTACCTCCGCGAGGGCCGCATACACCTCGTCGAAGGCAACAACTACAGCGCGTATCCCCACTTGATACAGAGCTTGTCTGCGCTCGTCTACGCGCCGCGAGACGAAACGCGCGCGGCGTGGATTTGTGCGTTTTTCGGCATACTGTCCTGCGTGACGGTCTATCATCTGGCGCGTCGAATGGCGGGACGCGAGGCGGGCGCGATTGCCGCGGCCCTCTTGTCGACTACGCCGATTTTCATGGATCAGGCAAGTTCCCCCACGATCGATCTGGCCTATACCGCCACGTTGCTGGGCGCACTCAACGCGTTGGTGGCGTGGCGCAATGACAACGAAAGCCGGTGGCTCGTAATCGCCGCAATTCTGGCAGGCAGCGGGTGCGGGGTCCGGCACACGGCGTATCTCGCGGGATTGCTGATGACGGCGGGCGTGTTCTACTTCGCCCGAGAGCGGCGGGCCGGTACGACGGGATTGTTTTTGGCAGCGGCGGCGGTATCCGCCAGTCCATGGCTGTTGCGCTCCGCGATGGTCGCGGGCAATCCGTTCTACCCGTTTCTCTCCTCCTACTTTCCGTCTGCCATACCTGATGTGGACGTGGCGAGGGTGGGCACGCATTCTTCGATTCAAGGCATGAGCGTAATTGGATTCGTTTTATTTCCGTGGGAACTCGTCATGAATCCCGTTAAATACGGCGGCTGGCACAACTCGCCCGGCGCCTTGTGGCTGCTGCTGGGGATTCCGGGGCTGCTTGCGGGGGGCAGAACAGCGCGGGGTCTCGGCGCATTCAGTGGGGCGGGGATCGCAAGCCTGTATTTTTTTCAGCGGTTCGCGCGATATGCGCTACCATTTATAGCGCCAATGATGGCGGTGGCGGCGGTGGGTGCATGTCGAATCGGCGCGATGCGCAAGCCCGTTGCAGCATTGCTTGTCGCGACCTATGCGTTCGGCCTGATTCCGGCGGTGGCGACCTTGGGGACCAAGTGGTCCGCAATCACGGGGGTTGAGACGCGAGAGCAGTTTCTTACCCGGCGGGTGGAACGGTATCCCGCGATGGCGTGGGCGAATGAGAACCTCGACGCGTCGGAGACGATTCTGACGTTGGATCCGCGCGGTTACTATTTCGACGCCCCTACGTTCAGCAATTTCGAGGCATTGAAGCCGCTTACACGCCTGCGGAAGTCCGAGCAACTGGAATGGCTGCGCGAACGAAGAGTTCGGTATCTTTTTTATCCCGAGGCGTACGTGCTCGAGTCGCCCGCGTTTCGCGAGACGGGGGTGCTGGAGATGTTGAACGCGTGGCGGGCGGATACCGGGCACTTCCGACTGGTGCATCGCATGATTTTGGATCGTCCGCGCGGCGGCGGGCGCGAGATTGTCGAGATCTATGAATTCCACTGATCCGAGCGAGCCACAGGCCGTCGCCGAGTTGCCGAGACCCGACGTAAAGCGCGTCATTGCGCGCAATACGCTGTGGAACATTGCGGGGCGCACGTGGGACGCGATCGCGGCGCTTGTACTCACGCCCTATATCGTGTGGCGGATTGGCCTGTCGGATTATGGTGTGTGGGGCCTGTCGGCGTCGTTCACGGGATATATCGGCCTGCTCGATCTCGGGCTGGCGAGCGGTTACGCGAAGTACATCGCGGAACATGCCGCGCGCAACGACCCGGATCGAATTTCGGGCGTGGTGAGCACCGGCGTGTTTTGTTACGCAATCCTGGGCGCGGTATTGCTCGCGGTCGGATGGCCCGGCATCGGATTTGCAGTCGACTGGGCCGGCGCGTCGCTCGATGCGAGTCCGCGGGCGGCGTCCGACATGGAATTCCTGTTTCGCGGCATGCTCGCGCTGTTTGTCGTATCGAACTGCCTCGCGCCATTCAGCGCGGTGCAGACCGGCCTTCAACGCATGGACTTGTCCAACGCGATCGGTTTCTTCATGTCCCTGATTAAAGTCGCCGCAACGGTCGCTCTGCTCGAGACGGGGTTCGGCGTACGTGGGCTGCTATGGGCCCACGCGGTCGTATTGGGGGCATTCGCCGTCTCGTGCCTCGTCGTCGCGCGACGCCTCGTCCCCGGATTGCATGTGACACCGGCACGTTGGAACCGTTACGATTTTCGGTCGCTGTTCTCGTTCGGTTGGCGCAGCCAGGTGGCGCGGCTTTCGAATATCGTGACATTCGAAACCGATGTCGTGCTGATCGGCCTGCTGTTTCGCGATATGGGCCTTGTGGGCTTGTACAAAGTAGGCGTGGAGCTCGCGAACAAGGTCCGGCAGATACCGGTCATGCTGTTGGCAGCGCTCATCCCCGCGGCGTCGGACTTGGACGCGCGCGCGGACCACGAGCGGTTGCAGCGGCTGTACGTCGTTTCGACCAAGTATCTGTCGTCCGTGACGGTTCCGCTCCTGCTCATGACGGTCGCGTTGGCGGGACCGCTGATTCGGGCATGGATGGGCGCCGGGTTCGAAACCTCCGCGTGGGTGTTGCGGATTATTGCGCTGGGTTACATCGCGAACGTTCTTCAAGGGGCAGGGCTCAGTATAGCGTTGGGCAGGGGCCGCGCGGACCTTCAGATGGGCGCGGGCCTGATATCCATGATCGGCAATATCGCACTTACCGCGACGCTATTCTTGGCGATCGGATTCTGGGGCATACCGATCGCGACGTCCCTTTCCTTGTTTATCAGCTTCGCGTGGTTTCTCAGGGTCATGCGATCCATCAGCGGCGAGTCCGCGCGCGCGGTCGTGCGCAAGACGATGTTGTGGCCGGTGTGGGCGTCCGTGCCGGGATTCGTGCTGTGCGCAATCGTCGACGACCTCACCATGGAGATGGCAGGCCGTGTACCCAACGGCCTCGTCGCCCTGCTTGGCGGTGCAGGATTCGCCGTCATCTACCTCGCCATCGTTCGTTCCTCGCCGTTTCTCGATTCGTTCGACATGCGTTTTTTGGTCACCACGCTGCGCCTCGGCCGCGTGCCGGGGTTTGAATCGTGGGCGCGCGGGCCGGGCAAGGCGTGAGCGGTGGATCGCGGCGTCTTCATGCGGGTTTCGGTCGTAATACCGACGTGGAACCGCAAGGATTTGTTGGGCGAGTGCCTGCGATCGATCGCGAGCCAAATGCGTGCACCGGACGAAGTCGTCGTGGTGGATGACGGTTCCACGGACGGCACAGCGGAACTTGTCAACAACGAATTTCCATTTGCCGCCGTTATCCGCCTCGAGCGGAACCGGGGGTTTTGCGTCGCGATAAACGCGGGCATACGCGCCGCCTCCGGCGATCTGTTGCTGCTGCTGAATAATGATATGACGCTCGAGCCTGCGTTTGTCGATTCGCTGGTTCGTGCTGCTACGGCTTCGGACGCGGCGATGTTTGCACCCCTGGTGCTGTTTCGCGATGAACCGGACCTCATCTACTGCGCGGGCGACCGGCAACTGGCGAACGGCAGACCGGAGAGTATCGGTTTTCGCAAACGATTGAACGGGTTCGAGCACCCCGGGCGCATCTTCGGCGTGTCCGCGGGCGCCGGCGTGTACCGGCGCGAGGTGTTCGAGAGGGTCGGGCTGTTCGACGAGCGATTCGCGGCGTACTTTGAGGACAGTGATTTGAATCTTCGCGCACGGCTCGCGGGGTTTCGGTGTGAATACGTGCCCGGCGCGGTCGCGTACCACGCCGGCTCGGCGAGTCTCGGCGGAAAATTTTGGTGGCGATCCCGTCAGTGTTATCGAAATCACGCCCTGTTGGTCTTGAAGAACTACCCCGCAAACCTGTTGGTTTGGTTGTTCCCCAGCATCATCGGCGAACGCTTAAATCAGCTCGGACACTGCCTGTCTTCCGCCAGGGCTGAGTTCGGGTTCCTGAAGGCTTTGAAGGTCGCGATGGGAGCGTGGTTGGAGATAGTGGCATCGCTGTCGCACGTGGTGCGCGAGCGCAG
>BTUX01000027.1:0-25899 GCA_045863315.1 Candidatus Hydrogenedentota bacterium
GATGACCATCGCCGTGATCGGCGCGGCCTTGCTGGGCGAGTGGTTCGAGGCGGCGACGGTAACTTTCCTCTTCGCGTTCGCCCTGCTGCTCGAGTCGTGGAGTGTTGATCGGGCGCGTCATGCGATTCGTTCGCTGATGGAATGGTCGCCGGCGAAGGCGCGGGTCCGTTGCGGGCACGATGGGTTTCTCGAGGAACGGCCCATCGAAAAAGTCGCCCTTGGCGCCATTGTCGTCGTGCGGCCGGGCGAACGAATTCCGCTCGATGGGGTGGTGTGCAGCGGCTCAACGACGGTCAACCAGGCGCCGATAACGGGCGAATCCCGCGAAGTGGGGAAAGGCGTGGGCGACTCCGTGTTTGCCGGCACCATCAACAATGAAGGCTCGATCGAGTTTCGGGTGACCCGCGAGGCGAGCGACACCGCCCTCGCGCGAATCATACGCATGGTCGAAGAGGCGCAGGGCCGCCGCGCGCGCAGCGAACAGTGGGTCGAGCGGTTCGCTCGGTACTACACGCCCGCCATGATGGCGCTGGCGGCGGGCATCGCCGTCGTCCCGCCGCTCTTCGTGGGCGATTGGAACCGATGGTTCTATGAGGCGCTCGTCCTGCTTGTGATTGCGTGTCCGTGCGCGCTCGTGATCTCGACGCCGGTGAGCATCGTCGCGGGGCTGGCCGCGGCCGCGCGAAAGGGAGTGTTGATCAAGGGCGGGCTATTCCTCGAATCGGCGGCGCGCATCCGGGCGGTGGCGCTGGACAAGACGGGCACCCTGACGACGGGTCGGCCGGAGGTCCAACATGTCGTTCCCTTGAACGATCATTCGCCGACGGAGTTGCTGGAGCGGGCCGCCGCGATCGAAGTGCACAGCGAACATCCCATCGCCCATGCCATTGTCAATCACGCGATCCAACACCACGTCAGCATCACCCGGGCCGAGAACTTCATCTCGCTGCGGGGCCGCGGCGCCGAGGCCACATGGAACGGCAGGCCGTTCTGGCTGGGAAGCCACCGCATGTTGCACGAACTCGGCGTGAACGACACGGAGTTCCACGAGTCCGCCTCGAAACTCGAGGACGAGGGCCATTCGCTTGTGGTCGTCGGAAATGACGACCACATCTGCGGCTTTATCAGTGTGGCGGATTCGGTTCGCCCGGGGGCCCGAGACGCTCTGTCAGCCTTGAAGAGCGCCGGTGTGTCCCACGTGCGTATGTTGACGGGCGACAACGAAGGAACGGCGCAGGCCGTGGCGCGCGCGACGGGCGTGGACGCCTACGAAGCCGAGCTGATGCCGGAAGACAAAGTGACCGCGGTCGGCGCGCTCGTCCGGAAGTTCGAGCACGTGGCGATGGTCGGCGACGGCGTGAACGACGCCCCGGCCATGGCCGCCGCCTCTCTGGGAATCGCCATGGGCGCGGCCGGTTCCGACGCAGCAATCGAAACGGCCGACATTGCGCTGATGTCCGACGATCTCTCGAAACTCCCTTGGCTCATCGGCCACGCGCGCCGCACCCTGCGCACGATCCAGCAGAACATCGCGTTCGCCCTCGGCGTGAAGGCGATCTTCGTCGCACTCGCCCTGTTGGGCCATGCGACGCTGTGGATGGCCATCGCCGCGGACATGGGTGCGTCGCTGTTGGTTATCTTTAATGCGCTGCGCCTGCTGCAGACAAAAGCAATTGCGCCGCGCCATTGGTAACGTTGCCCCCATTGGCCACACGGCCGGATACAAGCTCCGGATTGCCTTCTCGCGCCGAGAAGGCCGAACAGCCTCTGTCCGGCGCGCCGCCTTTTCCCTGACTGCACTCGGCCTGCCGGTGTAAGATTGACAACATGCGTGAAGAACGGAATCAAGTCTCAACCGACTACACCTTGGGCGACATCCTGCCCGAGGAGTACTTTCAGGCTTCATTTACCCACGAAGCGATGTGGACGCGCTTTCAGCTTATCGCCGTTTTGCGGAAGGATTCCGGCGCCGCATCTCAGTTGGGATTGGTGGCGCAGGAGGCGTTCGGGGCCATCGACCGCCTCGAAGCGAAGATCAGCACGTGGCGGATCAACAGCCAGATTTCCCGGGTGAACTACGAGGGCGCCACGAACCCCGTCGGCGTCGCCGCGGACGTGTTTGGCATGGTGCGAAAATCAGTCGAAATCTATCACGAAACCGGCGGGGCCTTCGACGTGACGGTAGGCCCGCTGCTCGAGTTATGGCGAAAATGCCGGGATGAGAACCGTCTTCCCTCGGACGCAGAAATCGAGGCGGCCCGGGCGAGGATGGGATCCGACAAGTTGGCGTTGGATCGGGAATTGAATACGCTGGCCTTCACCCAACCCCATATGCGAATTGAGCTTAATGCGATTGCGAAGGGTCTCGCACTGGATGAGGCGGCCCGAATCCTGCAGGACTATGGCATCTCGTCGGCGTTTCTCGACGGAGGCGGAAGTTCCTATCTCGCGGTCGGCGCTCCGCCGGGCACGCCGGGTTGGAAAGTCCGAGTCAAGCATCCGTATAATGAGAACTGGATTGAGCAATTCGTTCTGCGCGATGAGTCGCTATCGGCCTCAGGCCACGTGCTCGATGCGTTTGAGTTCGCGGGAAAACGGTACGGGCACATCATCAATCCTTCGACAGGCATGCCGGTCGAGGGAATGGTGATGGCGATGGCGCTGGCGCCGACGGCAATGGAAACGGACGCTCTGAGTACCGCTTTTTTTGTGCTCGGCGAGCCGGGTGTTCGCGAGTACTGCCGGAAGCATCCCGAAGTTCGGGCCGTGCTCGTCCCCGAGTCCGAAACACAGGAACTGGTTCCCGTTCGCATCAACTTCGAGAACTGAAAGGACCCTATCATCATGGCCGATAACCTGACCAGGAGGAATTTCATGAAGGCCGCGGGCGCCACGGCGGGCCTAGTCGTGGCCTCGGGCTGGTCGCCGAGGGCGTATGCACAGAACGACCGCATCCACATCGCCCTCATAGGGACCGGCAGCCAGAATTGCTTTCACATCGAACACGGCATTGCGGGCAATCCGCAATTGCGCGTGGTGGCCATGGCGGACGTGCTCCGGCCCAGCCTTGCCAATGCCCGCAAGGCCCTATGCGGCGACGACGAAGCGAAACTGAAAGAGATTTCGTCTCATCTCTACCTAGACTATCGCGAGATGCTCGAAAAGGAAAAAGACAACATCGATGCCGTTGTCATCGCAACGCCGTTCAAGACGCACTACGAAATCGTGATGGACTGCCTCGACGCGGGCAAGTTCGTGTTCTGCGAAAAGACGATGGCGCACACCATCGAGTGTTGCCGGAATATCGTTACGAAATGCCATGAAACCGGTCTCTTCGTGCAATGCGGACACCAGCGGCGTTACAGCCCCGACTATATCCACGCCGCAAAAGGCATGTGCGAAGACAAGCGCCTGGGTCGCGTGACGTACATGGAGGCGCAGTGGCACCGCAACGGAGATTGGCGCAGGCCGCGTCCGCGCGTGGTCGTGAATAAGGAAACCGGCGAGACGGCCGAGTACCAGTTGACGCCGACGGAACAGGCGCTGATCACCGACCTGGACAAGCTGATCAATTGGCGCGTGTACGAGGAGTACAGCGCCGGCCTGATCAGCGAGTTGGCGACGCACCATATCGAGGTGATGAACTGGCTGATGGGCACCCCGCCGGCGCGCGTTTACGCCACCGGAGGCACGGACTACTGGAAGGACGGCCGCACGACGGGCGACAACATCATCATCGTGATGGAATACGACCTGAACGCGCGCCATCACGGGTTCTTCGCGATGTCGGCGAAAAACACGATTCAGGAGAAGGAGCCGTATTACAGCCAATTGCGCAGACCCTATACCGTGCGGGCGACGTGGACCGGATCCTTGCAAACGTCGATGAAAGGCGAAGGCATCCTGGTGCTGGGCGACAAAGGCATGTATGAGTTGCATGAGAAGATCGACCCGGCGGGCCGGGGGTGCAAATTCCAGGCGGAACCCGTTCGCATTTGGCTCGACCCCAAAACGATGGAGCCGACCACGGACGAGAACATCATCAATTACATCACATCGACCGGGCAGTCACAGAAGTTTTCACGATTGGAAGATCAGCCGGTGATCGCGTTCGAGACGGAAGTGGACCAGGCGCTGCAAACGAAAATCTCGGACGTGTACCAGTTTGAGGCATTCGCGAAACACATCAAGGAAGGCGGCAAACCTCGCACAAACGAAATGTGCGGCCTGATGGCGTCCATTTGCGACATTGCGGCGCACGACTCGCTGGTGCAGAAAAAGACCATCGATATCGATCCCGCGTGGTACACGTTCGATTTCGAGACGCCGGACCCCTTCGTTATCGCCTGACGATCCAGTCGAAAAGCGCCGACCGGCGTCGTGCGTCGCGTTCATCTCGCAAAACGGTAAATGTGGACGTCAAAGGGCTTCCACGAATCCGTTATGGCGCCGTCCTCGAGCGGAAGCGGACGCGACTCGTTCACCACCTCGCACGATTGCCATCCGGCAAGCCCGGCGAGTGTCGCTTTGCAGGGGTTCTTGTCGGCATTGCAGGTAAACAGGTAAAGACGCCCGTCGTGCTCCTTTGCAAGCCACTGCACCCCATCATCGACGGAATGTCCGACCTCGTGATAGGTAACGTGGATGGTCGCCTTTGGTAGGGGTTGAGTGAGCGGACCGCTCAAGTCAGCGATCTCGCGGACCACGCGCTTGATTCCGTCCCAGCAGTCTGACGGTTGGGGCGTGTAGTAGCTTCCCCAGTAGATAAGCCCGTTGGCCCCGTGAATGAGGGATTGGAACGCCATGAAACGCGATTCCTCGAACGACGGATACTTGATTTTCTCCGGACGCCGTTCCGCCTCGTCGAGCAGCATTTCCCACGCGAATGCCTGGAGTACCATAAACACAGGTCGATTCGGGCCGGCAACGCGACGCATCTTGTCCGTGTACTCACCCACCTGGCTGATGTAAATGTTGTTGAGGTCGCCTTGGTAGCCGTCCTCGAACAAAGCGTACTGGGGTTTTAGCCCGCCGGGATTCACGGGGTAGATGTCCACTGCCACGATGTCCGTGCCTTCATTGTATCGTTGTAACGTCGACTCCAGATTGGTGGGGGCGTGGTTGGTGTAAAGCAGATGGTTGGGATCGGCCTGCTTGATGATGGGGTAGGCCCGCACGAGGGCTTCCGCCGGCACACGCGGCTCCGCTTTCATCCACGTCCACGCCGGTTCATCGGTAGTCTCGAGAAAAGCCAGCGAAGGATGGTTTTTCACCGCTTCGACTCGCCGGATAATCGCCTGTGCACTGGCTTCGGGATCGTTCAAGTCGAGCGTGCCGGCGTCGGTCCACGTCATAAGCCCGGCTTCGCGCGCAAAATCCATGTGTTCCGCGGTTGCCCGAACGAGATTGAACCCCGCGTGTGCCAGCTCGCGGTAATGGTCCAGGGTAGGATTCGGCGCCGTATAGCGGTTGCCCACCATATACGTGCCCAGAATCAGCGTCCGTTTGCCGTCTACTAAAATTGTTCCGTCCGTGTCGTAGGCGGTTCGGACAGGTTCGAACCCAAGCGGGAACGCGCCCGCGGTGAGCACAATCGCCGTTGCGAACAATCGGCGTGTTCCGGGGTGACGACGCATGACGCTACTTGATAAGCGGAAGCACACGCTTGAATTCGGGAGTTCCCGCTTCACGGAGTGCCTCGAACATCGCCATCTCGGTGGTGACGATTTCCGCGCCTGCCGCTTCGAGCCGTTCCAGGCCCGCCTCGTATTCCTTCTCCGATCGGGAGCCGATCGCGTCACGGGGGACGTACACTTCGTAACCCTCCTCGAGCGCGGCCAGCCCCGTCTGCATCACGCAGACGTGCGCCTCGATTCCCGTTAGGAGAAGCTGTTTGCGGCCGGTGTCCTCGAGGGCCTTTGTGAACGCCGCGTCCCCCAGGCAGCCAAACGCCGTTTTCTCGATTGGAGTGAATCCCTTCAGTTCCTCCGTAATGGGCGCTACCGTACGGCCAAGACCCTTGGGATACTGTTCGGTCCACAGGATTGGCAGCCCGAGTTCGCGGGCAAACCGGATCAGCTTGACGGCCTGTTCGGCAACCGCTTCCGCGCCGTGAATCTTCGGCAGCAGCTTTTCCTGATAATCGATGACCAGCAATGCACACGCACCTCGGTCGAGCATGGTATTCGTCTCCCCTCGAGTTCGGTGTTCGTAGCGGAAGGCGTCACACCGGCGCATCCTAGGGGGAGTATACCGGTTGTCGCAGGGGAAAGATCAAAAGGTGGCGCCGTGCGGCGCTACAGAAAGGACAGCAGACCGCAGGCGGCTACTCTTCCTCGAGCTTTTCGCCGCGCTCCTTGCGTCGCTTGCGGCGCTCGCGAATCGCATTGGCCTTGTAAAACAGGGCCGGATCGATGATGGGGTCGTGAACGCCCTGCGTTTCGACGTCGCCGTAGCTGACCCTGCCGCGGTAGGTCCGGTTCGACAGAATGATTGCGATGGCTTGGCGCGACCACTTGTTTCCCTTGCGCGTGAAAATGCCGCGCGAATGAAGGTAGGAGACCACCTTTCCCGTACTGCGGGTGGCCAAGTACTCCCGGAAAATAATGCGAACGACTTCCGCTTCCCGATCATCCACGACCAGCGGTTTTTCCCCGAGGTTTCCCCGGCGGTATCCGTACGGCGCCGGCCCAGTACCGTATCGACCTTGCTGGACCGCAGTGAGTTGACCCCGCTTGACTTTGGCGCCGTGCGTCAGCCGGCCGGTACTTTCTTGATCGGGTACGAGAGGCTGAACACCTGCGCCACTCGACTCTTCCCCCTGCGTCCCTACATTCGCCGGAGACGGACGCGGATTGGCTGCGCCCACAGCCTTGTCCTGCCCGACCGGTTGTTCAACGGATTCCATTGCACCCATGTACCCATGTAATAGGGACGCGTGCAGCTCTGCCCGAGGGTATATGCGCCTCACCCTCCAGGCTCCGGAGACCCGGCACGATCCCAAGTTCGAGTCCCAAGCTCTCAACGCTTAGTGTAAGCCAATCCGTGAACAATGTCAATTGTTTTTCTGACGAGATTCTATCGATTTTGACCCGCTTTTAGCAGTGCAGCGCCAAATATGTCAGCTAAATCGTCGTCTCAAGTGGTATGACCTTATGGCTAAGTTGTTTAATTGCAGTACGTTGAAAAATACAAGAACCGACCCTCCACAAATCGTGGCGGCGTCGGTTCTCCTTTTACAAACCGATGGAAGCGGAGAGAGCGCTTACTTCCCCTTCCGCCGACCCTTCGCCAGCGCCGCCAGCGAGTTCGGTGCCGAACTGTACGGTCCGCTATCGGACTGGTAACTCTTGTCGACGACGTCGGAAATCTCTCGATTGCTCATGCCGGCCGCCTTGGCTTCCGCGACGACCTCATGCAAGCGGCCGATGATCCGTTTCCGGCACTCCTCGCGGCATTTGGCCTCGACGCCCTTGTTCACGAACACGCCCATGCCCCGGCGAGTATAGAGAAGGCCCATGACTTCCAAATCGCGGTACGCCTTGGCGACGGTGTTCGGGTTCACGTTCAGCCGCTCGGAAAGTTCGCGCACCGAAGGCAGCTGATCACCGGCCTTCAAGCGCCCCGACGAGATGGCGAACTGCACGTGGTTTTCGATCTGTACATAAACGGCTACACTACTGTTGATATCAATGCTCGATATCATTTGACAATTTCCTCCTCACTGACGCATAGTCCGCCTGCGTCATTCCACCCACCGGGAAGGTCGCTCGATGCACCGGGATCGGAGCCAACGCAATCCGATTGCCCCTTTTCGCTAGTATAGTTATTCTATACTTTTTCTAGTATTAGAGTCAAACGTCCAATGTGGCGTCGCGTCACAGGAGTTCGTGCCGTGAACCCATCGTCAAGCACCCTGACTGCACTAGTTGCGAGCGCCTTCGTCATTTGCGCGCTTGCCGAGGCCGACTCGGGCTCGCTATTCGTCGAAGTCACCGACGCGCTCGACCGGGGCCGGCCTGGCTTCGTCGAACTGGTTCCCCTCGGAACACCGGGTGCGGCGACGCAGCGGTTTGAACTGGAAAACGGAAAAACCCTCGCGTCCTGTCCTGCCGGCGCGTATCGGGCTTACACCTACGCCTATGACTATGACCTGCCGATCATGATTGATTGCCGCGATGTGACGATCGAAACCACCGGCATGGTCAGCATCGTCTGCGAGGTGGTTGAAGGAACTCTAATCGAGAACAGCCAGGTCAAGGGTCGCTTTGACGGCGCGCCGCTGCGCACCTTCGACCAGGATTTCGACTTGGTACTGGACAAGGTCGAAATCGCAATGGGCACGGACCCGCTGGATCCCTCGAGTTTTCCAGGGGCCGAGCCCGCCCTGTTCGAGTCGCCCGTGCTCGACAAGAAACCCGGGTGGTACAAGGGAGACCTTCATGTCCGATCGATTCACGGCGGGGGCAGCGAATCCGTCGCGGAACTCGTCAAGCGAGCGGAAAAGTCCGGGCTTGATTTCATAGCGATAACGGATCGAAACACCATGGCCGCGTGCCTGGACGCAGGGTTTACATCCAACAAGGTCGTGCTGATACCCGCGATGGAGTGGGGCTCGGACGAACGGGGCGTGGCGTTGATCTATGGTCCCCGCACCTTTCCGCGCGTACCGGTGAACGCCAAAGAGGCACAGGGCGTCTGCCAGCGCGTGCAGGCGCAAGGAGGCGTTTTCGCGATAGCGCACCCGTGCTTCCCGACGGCGCCTTGGCAGTGGGGCCTCAGCTACGTCAACGCCATCGAGGTATGGTGCCGCGATTGGCGCGCGGTCCCGCCGATGTCCTTGCAAAACCTGGTAAGCGAGTACGGCCGTCGCGTGAACGGCAAACTGGTGTACTCGATTTCACTCGCGGCCAACGCGGCTGAACTGTCGGCCAACGGACAGGCGGCGATGTTCTGGGACTACGAGACGACGCGCGGACTCAAGGCGAGCCCTATCGCGGGAAGCCTCTCCTCGAGCCCCCGCGTGCCGATGGGCCAGCCGATCACGTACGTGTACGCGCTCGAAAAATCCGCGCGAGGGATTCTGCACGGACTCCGCTTGGGGCGGACTTCGGTAAGCGTGAATGACAAGGGGCCCTATATCGAGATTCTCGCCGACGCCCAAGCCAGTCGCGGTCCCATCCGCGAACCCGTCCCGGATGCGAAAGGGAACCTCAAACAGGCCGTCAAACTGGGCAAGACCGATGTGGGGGCCGGCGGAGTCGTGCCGACCGGGCTTTACGTTGATCTCGTGGTGTTGGTGCGAAACGCCAAAGGCGCCAAGGTCGAAATTTTGCGAAACGGCTGGCCGATCGTGACCAAGAAGATCGACACGGACAAAGGTCAACTCATCAAGACGACGGACAAACCGACCGCGTACACGGTGTATCGCGCGCGGGTGATCCGCGCGCCCCAGGAAAAAGGGTTCGGGCCGGTGGACGTCCTGGCCATGTCGGCGCCCATCTATGCGCAGAACGTCGTGCCGATCGATGCGCAGAAGGAAAATCCGTTCGACATCTGGATCAAAATCGAGAACCGATCGCTGCCGCCCGCACGCGTTTCAGAGATCGTCGAGGAGGGCAATCGGACACGCGTGCGTTTCGAGGAAGGCGGCCCCGTGCAACCCGTTCGGCCGGACGAATTTCAGCCGCCGCCCGATGCGCAGGTGAAGACGCTCACGCCGAAGCAGTTCTAGCCCGCATATCGGCGATGACGGCGTCGAGGATGGTATCGAGCGAGGTCGTGGGCGCGTATCCTATCGCCGCGCGTATTTTGTCGAGCGAGGGCGCGCGGTGCCGCATGTCTTCATACCCCGGACCGTAGGCCTTCTCGTAGGGAACGTGCTGGATTGGGGAAGAACTTCCGACCCGTTCCACGACGCGACGCGCCAGATCGTCAATGGTGATGCGGTCCGTGCTGCCGATGTTGAAGATCTCGCCGTTGATGTCCCTTCGTTCCATCAGGGTCACCAGGGCGGGCACCACCTCCTTGACGTAGGCGAAACACCGGGTTTGTTTGCCGTCGCCGTACACCAGAATCGGTTCGTCTCGCAGCGCGGCCGCTACAAATCGCGGGATGACCATGCCGTAACGTCCGGTCTGGCGGGGCCCGACTGTATTGAACAGCCGGACGATGACGGTGGGAAGACGTTTCGTCCGCCAGTACGCCTGTGCAAGGAACTCGTCGATGGCCTTCGATTCCGCGTAACTCCACCGGCTCAAGTGCGTCGAACCCATAATGCGATCGTCGTCCTCGCGAAACACTTCCTTGTCGCTCTTGCCGTACACTTCACTGGTGGACGCGAGGAGCAGGCGCCGGCGATAACGGCAGGTCTCCTCGAGGACGGTCTCGGTGCCGCGGATGTTGTTGGTGATGGTGCGGATGGGTTCGTCCACGACGAGTTGAACGCCCAACGTCGCGGCGAGGTGATACACGACGTCGACCTCGCGCACGAGATCGCGCACGATTTCCTGGTTGAGCGTTGAATCGACGACGCAGGTGAGGTTTCCGTCGAGATGTTCAATGTTCTCGAACCGTCCTGTGCTCAGATCGTCCAGCACAATCACCGTATCGTTCCGGCGGACCAACTCCTCGCACAAGTGCGACCCGATAAACCCCGCCCCTCCCGTCACCAATGCTTTCATCACACACTCCCTGGCCCGTTTCGATGCGGGCCAAGTATAAGTAGCCATGGCGAGGTGTTCAAAACGGGGTCCCGGTTCGGCCTCTGCGCGGCATTGTATCCGCATTCCTTTCCGCCACGTCACTTCGATACAATCCCCTCGCAAAGGGGACACCATGATCAAACTTGGTTCACTTGCACTTGACGGAACGCCGCGAATCGCAGTCCCGTTTCGCGACTCGCACGACGACGCCTTTATACGAGAGGCCATACAGTCCGGCGCGGACATCGCGGAACTGCGCATCGACGAGTTCAAGGACTTGGCTGCCGCGCACGTGATGGAACAGACCCGACGCTATGATCCGCTTCCTGTGTTGGCGACAATCCGTTCGGCCGCGGAAGGCGGCGCATGGCGCGGCGCCGAACAGGAGCGGCTGTCGTTGTTCGAAGCCGTGATTCCGCTGGTGGACGGCGTCGACATTGAACTGTCTTCGGTTGCAATCCGCGACCGGGTGGTCCGTGCGGCAGGCGACTCGGGCAAATGCGTAATCATTTCCTACCACAACTTCGAGCGCCGCCCGTCCACCGCGACACTTCAGGACATTGCCCGGCAGGCGAAAGAGGCGGCAGCGGACATCGTAAAAATTGCCGTGATGTGCCACTCGATGGACGACGCGCGCGCACTAGCCCGCTTCACCCTGGACCACTCGGATATGGGAGTTGTGGTCATCGGCATGGGAAGCGCGGGAACGATAACCCGGCTGCTGTTTCCGGCGCTCGGGTCTTTGTTCACTTTCGCGGCGCACGGGCAAGAGACTGCACCAGGGCAATTGCCGCTGGCGGAGATGGCGTGTCTCTTTCGCGCGATATACCGTGCGTGAGTTGGATGGGCATATGAACCGGCCGCAAAAGGCCCTGGGGGAGGATCGTGGACATTTCGCGTGTAGTCGCAATCTGTGTCTTTGTAGTCGGCGGCATGGCGGTCGCCGACCTTCCGGGGCCCATGGCGGACGGGTATCTCCTGCCCAACGGCTGGCGTATCTCGCCCATCGGCGAGACCATCCATACCGAGGATTTGATCCTCAACCTGATCGGCACCCCGGACGGTTCGCGGATGATTGCGCTGCACGGCGGTTACAACCCGCACGGGCTGGTGGTTGTGGACTGCGATTCGGGCAAAGAAATACAGCGAATCCCCCTTCCGACGGCGTGGTTCGGCATGGCGTGGCACCCTGGCGGGTCGACGCTGTACGTGTCGGGCGGCAACAACAAATCGAGCCAGGGAATCCGCGCCCCTATCTATGAATTTCAGTACGCGGGCGGGAAGCTCACCTTGCGGCAGGAGTCGTTTGCGGAACAAATCGATCCGAAACAAATCTATTGGTCGGGGCTGGCGCACCATCCCTCTCGGGACATCCTGTTCGCGGCCAACCGGACCACGGGACAAGTCGTGGTCTTCAACAGCAGGGACCGGACCATCGAGAAACGTATCGACGTCGAAACCAATCCCTACGACCTGGTTGTAACGCCGGACGGAAGCAGGTTGTTCTGCTCGAACTGGGCGAGCGACAGCGTGAGCGTGATTGACACCGAGGCCCTCGAGGTGGTCGCCGCGATCGGTGTCGGCGATAATCCCGGCGACATGGCATTGGCCAAGGACGGGCGCCTGTTCGTATGCTGCGCCAACGACAATCAGGTCATGGTCATCGACACGGGACTCATGCGCACGACGGAGCGCATCGTCACGTCGATGTATCCCAACGCGCCTGAAGGATCGACACCAAACGCGCTGGCCCTCGACCCCGCGGAAGAGACACTGTACGTCGCCAACGCGGACAACAACAATATCTGCGTCGTGGATATCGAAGAGCCCGGCGAAAGCGCCGTGCTTGGTTTCATTCCCGCCGGATGGTATCCGTCTTCCGTCGCTGTGAGTTCCGACGGGCGGTTGCTGTTCGTCGGCAACGCGAAAGGCAACGCGTCGCATTCGAACATCCGGGGGCCGCGAAGCCCTCTGCGCGACGGCGACGAAGGCAAAGGGACGGTCAAGACCCTGACGAAAGGCACCATCAACGTCATCGATATCGCGGCGAACCGCGGCAACCTTCGAAAATGGACGGAGCAAGTCTACGCGAATTGCCCATACAACGACGATTTGTTGGCGAAGGCGGGTCCGCCGTCTCACGGGGCGTCCGTCGTGCCGCAGACCGTCGGCGCGGGCTCGCCAATCAAGCACGTGATATACATCATCAAGGAGAACCGCACCTACGATCAGGTATTCGGCGATCTTCCCCAGGGCAATGGCGATCCACGCTTGGCGATCTTCGGGCGCGAAGTGACGCCGAACCACCACGCCATCGCGGAGCAATTCGTCTTGCTCGACAACATCTACTGCGACGCCGAGGTAAGCGTGGACGGGCACCAGTGGTCCAACGCCGCGTACGCAACGGACTTCGCGGAGAAGAACTGGCCCGCGTCCTATGGCGGCAAGAGCGAGGCGCCGATGACCGCGGCCATCCTGCCGGGCGCGGGGTACCTATGGGACCAGTGCCGACGAAAGGGGTTGACTTACCGGAGCTACGGCGAATTCGCCTCGCGACAGAGCGAGGGCGGACCGATGACGGCCGTATCGGAGCGGAGCGGGGCATTGGTCGGCCATGTATGCCCGACCTATCTGTCGTGGGGAGCGCGGGATTACGAGAACGCCGCCGAGTTTATCAAGGAGTTCGACGAATTCGAGCGGAACTACGACAGCCCCGATCCGACAAAGCGGCTTCCCCATTTTATTGTGATGGCCCTGCCGGAAGACCACACCCGCGGCACGCGGCCCGGCGAGCCGACGCCTCGCGCGTCGGTGGCAAGCAACGATTTCGGCCTCGGCCTGATCGTCGAGCGCGTCACGCACAGCCGGTATTGGCCGGAACTGGCCTTGTTCACCATTCAGGATGACGCGCAGAACGGACCGGACCACGTGGACGCCAGGCGAACGGTAGGACTGGTGGTCAGTCCCTATGTGAAACGCGGGACGGTGGACAGCACGCATTACACCACCAGTTCGGTGTTGCGCACGATTGAATTGCTGCTGGGCCTTCAGCCGATGAGCCAGTTCGACGCGGCCGCCAACCCCATGTATGCCTGCCTGGGGACGACGCCGGACCCGACTCCGTACACGCACCTTCCACCGCGGATTGACATCGAGGAGCGCAACCTCGCCACCGCGTGGGGCGCGGCGGAATCCATGGAGATGGATTTTACCGAGTATGATCGCGCGCCGATGTTTGCGCTGAACGAGATCGTCTGGAAAAGCGTGAAGGGCGCGGACTCGGAAATGCCGCTTCCGGTGCGCCGTTTCCATCATGCGGGGCTGCGGTGACCAGGCTGGCGCCGGCGGCTATCGAATGAGGCCGAACAGCGCATCGGTTCCGGCGGTGCCGGGAATGCTTCCGACGTTGGCGAGCACCGCGCCCACGAGCGCACACGCAACGCCGAAACAGAGGAGCATCGCGTAAACGGCGAGCACGGCTTGCACGGTCTTCCGAAGCGTCTGGTCCCAGTTCGCGGACACGGGGAGGACCGACATAGCGGCGAGGGGCAGCGTGGTGAAGAACGTCCACGTGAACATCCATCCGCCCTCCTCCACGAGCCATCCCCAGTTGGCGCCGTAGACCAGCACCTCGCCCACGAGCTGAACGTGTGCATATGCGATGAAGAACAGAACAAACCGCGAACACAGATGGAGCGCGAGCGCGACGGCCCCGTAGCCGGCCGTGATGCGGAGAACGCGCCAGGGGCGGATCAAGTCGAGGCGCGCGCCGGACGAATACGAGAAGTACAAAAAGGCGGTCACATACGCGATCAGCAGCAACGGCAGCAAAGGCAGGATGAGACCGGCGAGCACCGCCAGCAGACGGACGATGTTTGCGTCCAGGTTGAGACGACGCGCGATCCCTCCGCACACCCCGAGCCAGACACGATCGGACCACGCAAGCCAAGGACGTCGAGAGGGCGGTTTGGCGCCTCGGATATTCGCGGCCTGGTTGGCGGGCGCCCCGCACGATTCGAGGATCCGATCCAACTGATTGTCGTCCAACGGGCCGGTAAACTGTTTGAGTTCACGTTCGATTCGGGCATTTAATCGGGCAAGGGCGCGCTCGCGCTCCTCGCTGGGCAGGTCGCGCAGGTGCTCGCCAACGTCGCGCAGGTATCGCGCAATGCGCCGTTCCTGGATTTCCGAAAGTGTCTGCGTGACCCTCGCCATGGCGCGAAGTATAGCGTATGGGGCGGCGGTTCATGCAAAAGCGCGGGCCAGGTCGCGCGCATCCGGCTCAGGATGCTACACTCACGGCTCGATTCGTGCGAAAGGAGAACGGACCATGCACTTCGTCAAAACCTTCAAGGGGTATGAGGATCGGCCCGCCGAACTGGACAAGACCGTGAATGAGTGGCTGGTCGGCAATGCGGACCGGATTCGCTCCGTCATCGACATCAAAGCCGTATTAAGCCACGAGACGGGGGGGCGCGCCGGATCCGGCGATCTCCTGTTCGTGGTGGTGTACGACGCGGCTAAACCGCTGGAGTAGACGAAGGCGCAGGGAGGTAGAGTTTCGGACGCACCGCGTCATACGCGTTCAATTGGGGCGTGTAGAAGTCGACAATCTCGCGGGCTTCCGCCCCCGACTCAATCGATTCCCGCAACCCGTCAGACCCTGCAAGCACGTCGAAATTTCGCTCCCAGTCGAACCTCCACGGATGTTCGCGGCGGATTGCGCAAAGCATCGCGATGGCCAGTGCAACGGGACGGGCCGAATGGGGATCGCGCACATCAACCCGCAGTCCCTCGCAAGGTTCATCCAGGTACCGGGGGCGGGTCGCTTTTCCCGGTATACTGCGCGGCGTGTATTTCACGGGTTGCACGTCGAATCCCGCCAACGCGAAGTCAGGAAGTGCGTCGGCAATCTTACGCGCGTGAAGCCAGGGCGCGCCGACGAGTTGAAAGGGGGTATCAGTACCGCGGCCCTCGTTGAGGTTGCAGCCCTCAAAGAGACACATGCCGGCGTAGGCCAGGGCAGCGTCGGGCGTCGGGATGTTGGGCGATGGGGCCGCCCATGACAGGCTGCATTCCTTCCAGAACCGTTCGGGCTGCCAACTATCCAAGAGGCTCACCCGGAGTTCAAGGCCCGAACCCCTGAGTTCATTTTTGGCAAACCAATGCGCGATTTCGCCTATGGTCATGCCGTGGCGAATGGGCGTTGCGCTCCAGCATACGAGCGATTCGGTATTCACCGCGATCGGGCCCTCGAGGATTGCTCCGCCGACTGGATTAGGCCGATCCAGAATCAGCACCGGTTTTCCTGCCTCCGCGCAGGCTTTCATCGAGGCCTTCAATGTGGCGGGATAGGTGTAATAGCGTGCGCCGACATCCTGAAGGTCCACAACAAAGACGTCGATCTCCCGCAATTCCTCCCGACTCGGCGAAAAACGTTCGCCGTATAGACTCGTAATGGGGATGCTCCCGGTCTGCCCCGCAACCCTGTCACCCGCCTCGGCTTGTCCGCGCAGTCCGTGCTCGGGACTATACATGCGGACGATGCGGATGTCGCCCGCGAGTCGAATCACGTCGATCACGTGGCGGCCGAACTGATCAACCGCTGCGTGGTGGGTGAGCAGCCCAATGCGCTTTCCCCGAAGATCGGCGAAGTCTTCCCGCACAAGCCGGTCAAGTCCGGTGTGCGTATTGGTCGAGCGCGGATACAAGGCGGACGCGACTGCGACAGAGAACGTGCGCCGGAGCGATTCGTTGTCGCGCTTTTCGCGGGTCGGGTGGCATGTGTTGGAGAGCAGGATGGAAAACGCTCCCGACGCACGGTCGATCCACAGGCTGGTTCCCGTCCAGCCCGCATGGCCAAACGCGGTACGCGAAGGCAAGAAGCCGAGGTTCTTGCTGGGCCACGGATCCAGTTGCCAGCCAAGTCCCTGCCAAGGCCACGATGCAAACTGGCCCAGTCGAAGCATTAGGTCGAGCGTTTCCGCTTTTAGAATCTTTCCCGACAGCAGCGCCCGGCAATACCGCGCGATGTCCTCCGCGGTGCTGAAGAGGCCCGCATGCCCGGCAATGCCGCCGACGGCGTACGCGTTCTCGTCGTGGACTTCGCCAAGCATAATTTTCTTTCGCCATGCGCTCTGCTCCGTCGCCGCGCACCGCGCCGCCCATGACTTCGGCGGTTTGAACGCGGTCGTAACCATCCCCTGCGGCGCAAAAATCCGGCGTTCACAGAATGTGTCGAGGGACTCATTCGCGGCGAGTTCGACGACCCGGCCCAGGATCATGTACCCCACATCGGAATACAACCAACGGGTTCCCGGGGGGGATTTCAGCGGCAGCGCCGCATACCGTCGAAGCATCGCGTCAATCGTGGATGATTCCCGATAGTACGGTAGGCCGGCCACTAGCCCTGCGCCGTGGGTCAGGCAATGACGGAGCGTGAACGCCTTGAATTCCGGCGCCGGCAGAATGTCGCCGATCGGCGCGTCTAGGGCCAAAATGCCGTCCTCGACCAGCAGCAGGACCGCGGTCGCGGTTGCCATCACCTTGGTGAGAGAGGCAAGGTCGTAGATGGTGCCGGGCTCCGCCGGCAAGGGCTTCGGCACGAGTTGGCGCATACCTGTAGCGCCGAAGAAGAACGTGTGTTCCAGGTCCCCCACGTAAGCTACAGCACCCGGCGCCTTGGCGTCGCGCACGGCCTGCTCGAGCGCGAGGCGGAGTCGGCCTTCCGGTGTGGTCGTCAGGATGTGTGTTTGCATCAGGTCCCGGCCGATGGATTGCAACTTCGGGCGTTGGAAACCGACGCCGCCAACGCATTCAGGCATTCCAAAGGTACATCAATAGGACGTCCGGATTCGACATGGACGCACTCCATCACCGCGCAGGCCCGCGCAAGGATTTTCTCGTCGGCGACTCGCACGATCTCGAAGTGCCGGTGACTGCGCGCCTTGGATACGCCGGACAACCACGTGGACGTCCGGATTACATCGCCAAGCACGGCGGGAAACTTATACTCGATGCGCAGGCGCCGCATGATCAGATCGAAGCCGCAGTCCCGCATGCGCCCTGGCGGCCACCCGACGTGGGCCGCCGCTTCCACGGCGCAGTCCTCCATGTACGCCAAGTAGACCGAATTGTTTACGTGCTGGGCGGGATCGATGTCACGCCATTCAACGCGCCGTCGTTGCGCAAACGCGCCGGACGGCGGATCCGGCGGATTTGGAAAACGCGCACGCGGCGCAGGGGTTGCCTCTTCGCCCTCGGGAAAGAATGTTGATTGGATTGCGGGTGGGATTCGCGCGGGCCGGCCGGTGGATCGGTCGAGGAAGGCCCAATCGGTCTCGGCCCGGGCGGCCAACTGCCCGTCGCCGACCCGAAACAGTTCGTAGGCCCGTCGCGACGAGGCCTGTCGCATGTTCTTCACCCAGGTCTTTACACGCGCGGAGTCGCCGTAACGAAGGAGGCGAACGAACTCAATCTCCGTCTCGCGGACCAACCAGATGAAACCGTGCTCGTCGTACCACGCCCCGTCAAGCCCGGCCGCCGCGGACGCGTCCATGGCCGTTTCCTGGATGTAGCGCAAATAATTCGTGTAGTACATGCGCTGGTAGGCGTCGCACTCGTAATGTCGTACGCGAAACGTTCGCTCGTGCGATAAAGCCATGCGACGCCCGCCTATGCGACCCTATTCGAGTAGTGGCGCGCCGCCTCTCGCACGGCGGCGTGCTCGGGTAGGTCCAGTCGAGGGTCGCGTTCCAAGAGTTCCTGCGCGTCGCGCCGCGCCGCTTCCAGCAGCCGAGCGTCCCGGACCAGGTCCGCGATCCGCAGATCGCTCAGACCGGCCTGCCGCACACCATGGAATTCGCCCGGACCGCGCATTTCCAGATCGGCCTCCGCAATGTCAAACCCGCTGTTCGTCGCGCACAGGATGTCCAGTCGTTTGCGTCCGTCTGCCGTCCGCGGTTTTCCCAACAGGAAGCAGTACGAAGGCAGATTGTTCCTTCCGACTCGACCGCGGAGTTGGTGTAGTTGTGTCAGCCCGAAGTTCGCGGCATCCTCGATGATCATCGTCGTTGCGTTCGGGCAGTCGATGCCGACTTCAATCACGCTGGTGCTCACCAACACGTCCAGTTCGCCGCGCTTAAACGCGTGCATCACGCGGTCCTTCGCCGCCGACGATAGTCGGCCGTGGAGCAGTTCAACCCGGAGTCCGCTCAAGGGTCCGTCGCGCAGTTCGCCGAAATGCGTCGTCACGGCCTTCAACTCACGCGCGGCCGACTCTTCCACGAGCGGGCACACGATATACGACTGCAGCCCCTGCGCGGCCTGGCGCCGGACAAACCGATAGAGGCCCTCTATCTTGGCGGGCGGGACCCGGCGCGTCTTCACGGGGACTCGGTTCGGCGGTAACTCGTCGATGACGGAAATGTCCATGCCGCCGTACACGGTAAGCGCCAGCGTGCGCGGTATGGGCGTAGCTGTCATGTGCAGGACCTCGGGATCGTGTCCTTTATCTGTGAGAGCGCTTCGCTGTACCACGCCGAAACGGTGTTGTTCGTCGATGATGCACAGGCCCAACCGATGAAACACCGTCTGCCGCTGGAAAAGGGCGTGCGTACCCGCGACGACCTGCACGCGGCCGGCCGCCACACGTTGCCGCACTTCGCCCGCGTCTTCGGTGGAGCCCGTCAGCACGGCGATCTCAAGGCCCAAGGGCGTCAGGAAGTCCCGCAAGGTCAGCGCGTGCTGTTCAGCCAGGATTTCCGTTGGCGCCATCACCGCGGTCTGGCAGCCGCTGTCCGCCGCCGCGGCAATCGCATGGAGCGCCACCGCCGTCTTCCCGCAGCCGACGTCCCCCTGCAACAACCGCAGCATCGGCCGGGGCGATTGCATGTCATCGAGCACATCGCAGACCGCACGCTCCTGCGCCGAAGTCAGCGAGAACGGAAGAGACCTGCGCAAACGATTGAGTGTGGCGCCGTCGACAACGAAACGCGCCTGTTTGCGTTCCGCGCGGCGCCGCGCCCGTTCGCCAAGCACGCCCACCTGAATGCCGAGCAGTTCTTCGTACGCAAAACGGTTACGGGCCCGCCGGGCGGCCTCGAGTTCCTCCGGGAAATGGACGGCGCGGATTGCCTCGTCTGCGCCCATCAGCCCATGCCGTTCGCGCAAGCTTCGTGGAACAGAGTCGGCGACCCGTTCCGTCAGAAGTTCTAGCGCCGCCCACACCAAGCGCCGCAACATACGGTTCGACAGCCCCTCCGTCAATCGATAGACGGGGACAATACGACCCGAATTGAGCAGGTCCTCCTCGTCGCCGCTCAACAATTCGTATTCGGGGTTGCGCAGGGCCGGACCGTTCCATTGACCGATACTGCCGGTAAAAAAACCGCGCGCGCCGGGCTTGAACAGGCGGGCGAGGTAGTCTTGTCCGAACCAGATCGCGCGCAATTCGCCCGTGGAATCCTTCAGGAACACTTCCGCCAGCGAGAGGCGGTGTCGAAGACGGACCACGCGCGACTTCACGACCTCGGCCAGGACCGTGACGGTGTGGCCCTCGCGTGCTTCGCAAATGGAAGTGACGAAGCGCCGGTCCTCGTAGGCGCGCGGAAAACGGAACAGCAGGTCGCGCACGGTACGGATGCCGAGGTTCGCAAAAAGTTCAGCGCGCTTCTCACCGACCGACGGTAACGCGGTGACGGGAGCGTCAAGCGTTACGCACAACGCGGAACCCGCCGAAGAATCCGTCGATTGGAGTTCCTCGGCGGGCTGTGCCTTCAGCCGCGCGGCCATGTATAGTTTCCCGTGTACAAGTCGAACAAGGTGCGGTAGAACTTCATGAACCGTTCCGGCTGTTCGTTGTACTGAATTTCCGCAAGGCACCACCCCTGATAGTCCATCGCCTTGAGCCGATTGAACAGGTCCTGCCAGGGATATTGGTACACGCCGATCTCATTGATGTGGACATGCTCGATCTTGTCTCTCAGCAGATCGAAACTCGCCTCGATGCTTCCCTTGGCGTCCATGTCGGTCCCGTTCGAATTCCAGCATACCGCCGCGTTCGGATGATCGGCGTAATCCATGATGTCGCGCATGACAGGCGGATCCGACGTCCCCCGGCCATGCACCTCAACCCAGACTTTCACGCCGACGCCCTCCGCGAAGGCGGCCACCTGTCTCACGGCGCGGCCAATTTGCTCACACGTCTTTTCAATCGGCACACCGTCCGGTAGGCCATTGGGCCGCACCTTGATTCCCGGGGCGCCGACATCCGCGGCCAACCTCGCATACGCAAGCGATCCCTCGATATTCTTTTTCAGCTCATCGGCGTCCGGGCTGTGATACTCGAACGCACTTCCAAGCCCGGCAAGTTTCACGGGTGAGTCCGCGAAAGTCCGGCGCACTTCGGCGCGCTGTTCGGTGTTCAATTCGACTTCAACGCCGTGTTTGTGCGTGGTCCGCAGTTCCACCCCCCCGAGCCCGCATTCCTCGCACAGTCTCAACAAAGTGGGCAGATCCATGTCCTTGCCCATGTTATAGGTCACCATCCCGAGTTTCATCCGTCCTCTCCCGTCGTCAATGCATCCGGTCAAGACCTATGCAAGGAATTTCATCTTAGCGGAACCGGCTCCACGCATCCATCTGCCGCAAGTCGTCGAGTTTGTGGCAACGACAGCGGCCAAGCGATTCGAGAGCATAAAATGAAGCAGCGCTGAATACATTTGTAATGCATTTATGCGCAACATCTTAAACGGGGCAGGCATCGGTCGAACACGCTCGGGCAACGTCCGTTAATTGCGGGTGATTTAATTTGATACAATTGAGAACGAGGATCGAGTAACCGAAATGAAGCGAAACCAGCCGACCTCGAATCAACTCAACGTCCTTGTAGCGGCGTCCGATACGGTCTTTGCGGCCACGCTGGGCCGGTATCTCACCGGCGAAGGGCACCGACCGGAACTCTGTCACGACCCTCAAGGGGTGTTGCGGTTGGCGGGGCGGCAACGATTTGAAGTCGTCGTACTGGACCTTGCGCTGGGCCACGACGCGGGAGTGGATCTCGTCTCGTACATCCGACGGCGGGACCCGCGCACGCGGATTATCATTCTGTTTGACATCCCCAACCTGGAACGCGCGTTGGACGCGATACGCCAAGGCGCGTACTTTTATCTTCCCAAGACCTGCATGCCGTCCGATGTGGCGATGGTCATAAGCAAGGCCGCGCGCAACCTGTCGCACGAGCAGGCGGTGCAGAATTATGAACAGGCCGTGTTCGAGGAGCTTGCCGGCGGCTCGCCCGCGATGAAGCGGGTCGTGGACATCATCGTTAAGGTTGCGCCGACGGACAGCACGGTGCTGCTGTTGGGCGAAAGCGGAACCGGAAAGGAACTCCTGGCCAACACCATTCACCGACTCAGCGCACGGCACGACATGCCGTTCATTGCGATCAACTGCGCCGCGCTTCCCGAACAGTTGTTGGAAAGCGAAATGTTCGGTCACGTCAAGGGCGCGTTCACCGGCGCCGACTCCGACAAGCGGGGGTTGTTCGAGGAGGCGGACGGCGGCACGATCTTTCTCGACGAAATCGGAGACATGTCGCTCGTCACGCAAGCGAAACTCCTGCGGGTCCTGCAGAACGGAGAAATCCGACCCGTCGGATCCTCGAAGTCCAAGCGCGTCGACGTTCGGGTCATTGCGGCGACCAACCGGGATCTCGAGAAGGCGGTCGCTTCCCTGTCATTCCGCGAGGACCTGTACTTCCGGCTCAATGTCATTCAGGTGCGCATCCCTCCCTTGCGCGAACGACTGGAGGCGCTGCCCAAGCTGGTGGCCCATTTTGTTCAACGCGCCAACGCCCAATACCGCAAGAACATCATCGGCCTCGACGAACGCGCGCAGGCCCTGCTACGCAACTACGATTACCCCGGGAACGTGCGCGAACTCGAGAGCATCGTGTCGCATGCGGTCATCATGGCCGACGGCGCCACGATCAAGGCCGACGATCTGCCCGAACAAGTCCGAAACGGTCTGCGCCCTCGTCTCGCCCTGCCGAACTATTCCGCCGCATCCATCCCGACCATCAACGAAATGGAGGCGCAGCTCATCCGAAGCGCGCTCGAACGCCTCGAAGGCAACCAGACCGAGGCCGCGAAAAAGCTCGGCGTGTCCCGGTCGACCCTGTGGCGCAAGATGAAGGAATACGGGATCTCGGCGAACTAGCCCGCATTTCTCACCAGTCGCTCCCGTCATCGGGAGCGACTGGTGAGAAATGCGGGCTATGCCCTTTCCCGTCGGTGCCGTCCGTCGCTCACCTTGAGCGACGACGGACGAGCGACAGAGGCAAAGCCCCGAAAGTAAGCGATAGTGCTTCGCCCCAGGTGCCTTCGCGGCGGCCTACCTACCTTTCACACAAACAGTCCCCGTATCTCCATTGCCGACCCTCGCGTCCTCTTTCGATTTTCACGATGTGTTTCAATCAAAAGGGGGACCTTCCGCGATGGCTTCAGCCAAGGAAGACCATCAGCCGCCGAGACGCGGAGTGCAAGGACATAGTGCGAACGGTAACTTGCCGGTTAGCCCTTCCGCGGTAAGCGTCGCGAACCGCCGACGGAGATTGGTGTCTTATCGACCGAGCGCGCGAAGCCAATGAGCGTTTGACCATTTACTTTGGAGGATGGCAGATATGAGTCGTAAGTCGTTTTTGCCGGCCCTGGGGCTGGCGGCCGTGCTCAGCGTGGCCATCGCCCTGCCGTCGCAGACTGCTCGGGCCGCCTCGATTGCCGAGGGCGGGTGCCTGGTGGTGTACGACAAGGAACAAAACCCGCGCGGGCAATGTCCGCTGGAGCACACCGACGTCGAAGTCGAGATCTCGGGGTTTGTCGCCCGAGTGACGTTGAAGCAGCGGTTCGGCAACCCGTACTCCGAGCCCATCGAAGCGATCTATGCGTTTCCGATGTCCGAGCGTGCGGCAGTGGACACAATGTCCATGCGGATCGGAGATCGCACGATCCGCGGACTGATTAAGGAGCGTGAGGAGGCGCAGCGGATATACCAACGTGCGCGGGACGCGGGTCAAGCCGCGAGTCTATTGGACCAGGAACGCCCGAACATCTTCACCCAGTCGGTTGCCAACATCCTGCCCGGAGACAACATCGAAATCACCATTTCTTACGTCGAATATCTGAAGTATGAAGACGGCGAATACGAGTTTTCGTTTCCGATGGTGGTGGGTCCACGTTACATCCCGGGGAACGCGATCGGTCCAACGCAGGAGCCGACGCCGCCGGGCCTGAAACCCGGCCCGGAAAGCACAGACCAGGTGCCGGATTCCGGGCGGATCACGCCACCCGTGACGCCGGAGGGCACGCGCGCCGGGCATGACATCGCGCTGGCCGTCCGCATCGACGCGGGAGTTCCCATCCGGGACATTGCCTCGGAATTGCACGAAATCAACGTAGAACTGGCCGAATCGAGCGCGAAGGTCACGTTGAAGGACAAGAACGAGATTCCGAACCGCGACTTTGTCCTGCGGTACAAGGTGGCGGGAGAGTCGATTGGCGACGCGGTATTGACCCACGCGGGCGACCGGGGCGGGTTCTTCACACTCATCCTGCAGCCCCCGGACCGGGTCGAACCGGAGAGCGTCACGCCGAAGGAAATGATATTCGTGATCGACAAGAGCGGGTCAATGAGCGGCTTTCCGATTGAAAAAGCCAAACAGACGATGCGCATGTGCATCCAAGGAATGAACCCGAACGACACCTTCAATCTCGTGTCGTTCGCGGGCGGACTCGGCTACTGCTTCGACCGTCCGATGCCCAATACGCGGGCCAACCGGCGGGCGGCGCTCGAGTATCTCAAAAATCTCGAGGGCGGCGGCGGCACCGAGATGATGAACGCGATTCACGCCGCATTGTCCGGACAGTACGATCGCGAACGCCTTCGCGTGGTGTGCTTGATGACGGACGGATACATAGGGAACGACATGGCGATCATCGACGCGATCCAGAAACACGCCGGCACGGCGCGGGTCTTCTCCTTCGGCATCGGCGACAGCGTCAACCGCTTTCTAATCGAAGGCATGGCGCGCGCGGGCCGCGGGGAGGCCGAGATTGTCACGCTGGCGAGCGACGGGGACTCGGCCGCCAAGCGATTCCATGAACGGATACAGAATCCGCTGCTGACCGATATTTCGCTGGAAGTCAGCGGATTGGAGATCGACGAAGTATTTCCTAGCACCGATGCGATTCCAGACTTGTTCTCCGCCCGTCCGCTTATCCTGACGGGACGCTATGGCAAACCGGGAGTCGGCACCATTACGCTCCGTGGCCGGACCGCGCGAGGCCCTTATGAGCGGACGATTCCCGTGACCCTTCCGGCCTCCGAGCCGGACCACGATGTCCTGGCCCCGTTGTGGGCCCGACAGCGCATCGAATGGTTGATGGAGCAGGACTGGCTGGGGATTCAGTTGGGCAAGGCCAACCGGGACGTAAAAGCCGATATCACCAAGCTGGGACTTGAGTTCGGACTTGTGACCCAGTTCACGAGTTTCGTCGCGGTCGAAGATCGTGTGATCACCGAAGGCGGCAGACCCAAGACGGTCGAAGTGCCGGTCGAGATGCCCAACGGCGTCAGCTACGACGGCATATTCGGCGAGGCGACGGAGGCCGATGTGGCCCAGGTGGTCGCGCTGCGGAGTTTGGGTTACGTCGGAGGCGCGCAAGCACCAGCTTCGGCACTGCCGTTGCCGGCGCGTCCCCAGAGCGTCGAGACGCTCGGCCGGGCGCGGAAGTCCGCCACAATGGCCGAGTCCATGGCGGAAAACAGGCCGACCGATTCTATGGACTTGAAGAACCAAGAGGGCGCCAGCACCCGCGTTCGCGCGGACGAGTCGAAGTTGCATTCCTCGCTGGTCGGACTGGCGGCGAAGGTGGTCCGTGGCAATTACACCGAAGGCAAGGTGAAGGTGGCGAACGGATGGGTCGAAGTGTTTGTCTACCTGAAGCGCGTGGATCAACGCGCCTTGGACGAACTGACCGGCATTGGGGTCAAATTGATCGCGGAGTTGCGTACAAAGAAGCTCATCCACTGCCGTGTGAAAATCGAGGATCTCGCAGAAGTCACGAACCTGGCGAACGTCGTGCGTATCGAGCCGCCCGCATTCTGACGGTACAAAAAAGGTGCGGCCCCGGAAAAC
>BTUX01000028.1:0-25584 GCA_045863315.1 Candidatus Hydrogenedentota bacterium
GATTGAGCTTCATCCGTCTCGACGGCACCATCGGTTGCATGGTGAACGGGGCGGGCCTTGCCATGGCCACCATGGACACGATTAAACATTTCGGAGGCGCGCCCGCCAATTTCCTCGACGTGGGAGGCAGCTCGAACCCCAAGAAGGTCGTTGCGGCGTTCCAATTGATCCTCAAGGACCCCGACGTGAAGGTAATTCTTATCAATATTTTCGGGGGCATCACGCGGTGCGACGACATTGCGCGCGGCATTCTCGAATCCCTGAACGGGTTTTCCGTGAACGTCCCGCTTGTCGTCCGATTGATTGGCACGAACGAGGCCGAGGGCCGCAAGCTGCTCGAGGGCACCAAACTCATTACAGCGACGACACTCGAGGAGGGCGCCACCACGGCATCGAAGTTGGGAGCACGAGCGTGAGCATTCTGATTGACGCAAACACCAAAGTCGTCGTCCAGGGCATCACGGGACGCGACGGATCGTTCCACACGCAGCAGATGATTGAGTACGGTACGAAGATCGTCGGCGGCGTTACGCCGGGCAAGGGCGGCCAGGAAATCTTCGGGCTGCCCGTATTCAACTCCGTGAGCGAAGCGGTCGCGGCGACAGGGGCCACGGCATCCGTGATGTACGTGCCCGCCGGGTACGCGAAGGCGGCGATGCTGGACGCGGCGGCGGCGGACCTGGAACTGCTGGTCGTGATTACCGAAGGCATTCCCACGCTCGATGTGCTCGAAGCCTACGAAGAACTGAGCGCCAGGGGCGTCCGCATGATCGGTCCGAATTGCCCGGGACTGATCACGCCGGGCGAGTGCAAGATCGGGATCATGCCGGGCAGCATCCACGCGCCGGGCCGCATCGGCGTCATCTCACGCAGCGGTACGCTCACCTACGAAATCGTAAAGCAACTCACCGACGCCGGCATGGGCCAGTCCACCTGCATCGGCATCGGGGGCGACCCGATCATCGGCAGCAAGTTCGTAGACTTGCTGCCCCTTTTCGAGCAGGACCCCCGCACCGACGCCGTCGTAATCGTGGGCGAAATCGGCGGACAGGACGAAGTCATCGCCGCCGAGTACTTCAAGCAGCATATGAAGAAAAAGGTCGTCGGTTTCATGGCGGGCCTCACCGCGCCCCCAGGCCGCCGCATGGGACACGCCGGCGCCATCGTCGGCGGCGAAGACGACACCGCCGCATCGAAAATCGAGAAACTTGAAGCGGCGGGCATTCCCGTAGCGCGATTGATCAGCGACGTGGTGGGGTTGTTGAAGCAATAGCAAGGGCCCGCGCCGATCGAATGGAGCGGCGCGTCACGACCGCGACCTCGCATTGTGGTATGTGCGCGGCGCGCACATCGGCGGGGAGGCGCAACATGAGTTCCAAGTCTGTTTCACGCAGGCGATTCTTTAATAAGACGGGCGCCGCCGCGACCGTTTACGGTCATCTCGCCAACATCAGCTATCGAGTGGGCCGCAACATCGTCTGGGACGGCGAGCGCGAGTCCATCGCGGACGACCCGGACGCATCCGCACTACCGGCCCGCGAATATCGTGAACCGTGGACCCTGTAGAGACGGGCCAGACGCCCGCCGCGACACGTACGGCCCCTCGCGCCACCGGTGTTGATGGTTGTGCGTATCACCTGTACTGTAGTCGTTTCATTCGAGATCGTGGCCGCTTATGCGTAGACGCTTATTCATCGCACTCGGAATCCTGACCGCCATCGTCGCCGGCGCGCACCCGCCTGTTCAAAGGCGAACTCTGGCACAAGCCTTGCTCTTTGTCTTTTCCAGAAGAGGAGGACTACGCCATGGCTTTCCCGATTTTCGAGGGAATCGGATTGATCAATGCGGCGCGTGGACTAATCCACGAATTGCGTTCCGGCGGCAGCAAGGCGAACTCCGCCGCCTCTCCGCAAACCGTTGAAATACCGGCATCTACGTTCGCCCGCCTACTGGCCGGCCAGCTAAAGGCGACACCTTCGGCCGCCGCCGCACAGCGTCCGGCCGGCCTGGTATCGACCCCCAAAGCGGAAACCTCGAGCGGCCCGATTCAGGGGCGTCTGGATGAACTTGTTGCCCAGTTCGAGGAAGCACTTGCCGAGTTCCGCGCACAGGTGAGCGAACTCTTTGCCAATAACTTGATTGACGAAGCGCACGAAATCGACTTGTCCATGGATTCCGACGGGAACGTGACGGTCGGAGGGAGCCACCCGAACGCCGAACAGATTAACGCGATGTTCGCCGCGCACCCGATGCTGCGGTACGCATTCAACCGACTGGCCGCCACCGCCAGCACCATCGAGACCAGCTTGGACACGTTCCCCACGCAGTTGCGGAACATCGGCAACCCGCAAGCCGCCGTGACCCAGTATGCCAGCCTTCTGAGCGGGCAGAACGCCCCCTCCAACTTTCATCTCGTGATCGGCCCGGAAGGGATCCGCACGTATTTTGGCAGCGAATCGGGGGGCGACGGAACTGCTGCATAAACTCGGCTGAACTACCAAGGGTCCGAATATTCGAGGTCAAAGGAGGCCTGCCGCGGACCCCTTACTCCTTGAGCGCGCCGGGGCCTCTTTTGCGCATGTTGTCGAAGAACACCAGCGTGATAATCAGGGCGCCGAGGACGATCCGCTGGTATTCGCTGGGCATGCCCTGGAGCTGGCACACGTTTACCAGGACGCCGATGATGAGCGCGCCGATGAGCGAGCCAATCGCGCCGCCTTCTCCTCCCATGAGGCTCGCACCGCCGACCACGCACGCCGCAATTGAATCGAGCTCCATACCTTCGGCGGCGGTGGGATCGCAGACACCGGTGCGGGAGGACAACATCACCCCGGCGAATCCCGCGGACAGTCCGCACAGGGCGTAGGCCGCAATGCGCACGCGGTCGACGTTGATGCCGGACAGGCGGGCGCCGACGAGGTTGCCGCCGGTGGCATACATCTCGCGCCCCATGTTCATGTAAGCGAGCATGATCGCCGTCGCACCGACGAGCGCGAGCATGACGACGAACGGAATCCACCACGTGAATCCGCCGCCAAGCCAGCGAAACGACTCGGGCAGGCCGGCGATTCGACTTCCGCCCGTGATGAGCTGCGCCGCGCCGCGGGCGGCGAGCATCATGCCGAGGGTGACGATGAAGGCCGGAATGCGCCCCTTGGTGACCAGCACTCCGATCACCACGCCGCAACCCAGCCCGGAACCGACGCCAAGAGCCATGCCAAGAGGAACGGGCCAGTTCCAGAACTTGATCGCGTGGCCCGCGATCACGCCGGACAGGGCGGCGACACTGCCGACGGACAGGTCAATCCCGCCGGTCAGGATGACGAGGGTCTGCCCCGCCGCGACCACGCTTACCGCGCTGATCCGGCGGGCAAGGTTGGTGAGGTTGTCCTGCGTGAGAAAACTCGGATTGATCAGCGCAAGCGCGACGCACAATGCGCCTAGGATGATGATCAGCAGGTGCTTCTTGAGCAAGCGGGGCATGGGCTAGTGGGCCGTCCCGCAGGGGTCTGGCACACGCGACGCCATGGCCGTGCGGGCCCACCTGATGCGCTTTGCGCTCACAGCGGTAGTTTCACGGGTTTGCCTTCTTTCCCGCTGAGATCGGCGGCGAAGCAGGCCTCGTGGGTCTTGTACGCGTCGGCGACGTTGCAATGCGATTCCGTGCCGCTGCGAATGCAGTCGACGAGGTGCGCCGCCTCGTGCACGAAAGGATGATGGGTGACATCGCCGCTGTCCGGCAGGATCGTCGGTACATTGGCCCATGTCGTCTGCCCCGGAAACGATTTTTTTGAGTATATGTTGTTGTTTTTGATCGTGCCGTGCGTGCCGACGAGATTGATATTGAACACGTAGGGCTGCACACATTCGATGCTGGACGCGACCTTGCCGACGCGACCGTCCGCGAACTTGAGCAGAGTGCAGGTAGTGGGCGCGTATTCGTACGCGGCGAAGTCGGGGCCGTTGCCGCGGGTAGCGTACTGAAACACTTCGGAGATCTCGCCGCCCATGAACCAGCGCAAGCCGTCGAGCGCGTGACATCCCGCGGACAAGAGCGAACTGACGCCGACGTCCTTCTTTATGTTCCATGCGAACTGTTTGTACCACGGGCCGATGCCGTGGAAATAGTCGACCTCGCCCAAGACGACAGCGCCGATGGCATCTGACGCAAGCTGCCGTTTGATGATTTCGAAGAGCGGGTTCCAACGGAGCACAAAGCTCACAACGGACTTGACCTTGGCCTTTGCTACGGCGTCGCGGATTGCCCGCGCATCCTCAATGGTGGTCGCCATGGCCTTTTCGAGCATGAGGTGTTTGCCGGCCTGCGCGGCCGCCACGGCTTCAATTTTGTGGCGATCCGGCGGCGTGGCGATGGAGACAATACTCACATCGGGATGTGCGAGCATCTTTTCGTAATCGGTGAAGATTTCGCACTGGATACCGCATTCCGCGGCCTTGGCCCGGGCGCCCGCCTCGGTCCGGCCGCACAGCGCAACCACCTTTGTATGCGGGTTGGACTCGAACGCGCGGACGTGTTCGCCCGAAACCCAACCCGTCCCGACGATTCCCACACCCATTTGCGACATGATCATCCTCTCCTTGCCGGCATCGCCGTTCTCCGGGGCGCGGGAACAGCGCACATCCTGAACTCGACAACCCCCGCAGCGCCCCATTTCATACCATGGCGGTTCGCGAAACGCGAAATCGGGTCTACCGTGCAAGCTTCGGCCCCGACCCGCGGGCGCGTACGCGACTTGGCTTTACGTTTCAAGCCCACCCAGTTTATAGTTTGTAGCACTCTGCAAGGTTTGGGAGCAAGGCGAGGCTGGTGCGCGGGCATTCCATGTGATCGGTGCCCGGCACCTTCTTTCGGAACCACCGCAGACCGTGCCGAGACGAGGTCCGCTCCGGACGTGTCAAGCGAACTGCATTGGAAATCGAATCGAGGAGGCGTGGTGCTCGTGACAAAGATATCGCCCCGGGGCTTCGCGCGCGGATGGTTGACGGCGCTCGCGGCGGGCATCGCGATGGCGCAGGAACTTCCGATCCATCACATCAAATTACCGCCCGGATTCAAGATGGAGGTGTACGCCGCGGGCGTGGCCAATGCGCGCCAGATGGCGCTCGGCCCGAACGGAACCCTCTTCGTGGGGTCGAGAGACAAAGGCGGCGGACAGGTGTACGCGATTCCCGACGCAGATCAAGACAATCGCGGCGACGAGGTCGTGGTCATCGCCAAGGGGCTGACGCAGCCCAGCGGCGTGGCATTTCGCGACGGGGCGTTGTATGTAGCGGAAATCTTTCGCGTGATCAAGTTTCCCGATATTGAGAACACGTTCCGCGACAAGTCGAAGCTGACGCCTGTTGTGGTCAACAACAGTTATCCGCGAGATGAATGGCACGGCTGGAAGTTCATTGCGTTCGGTCCGGACGGCATGCTGTACGTGCCGGTGGGCGCGCCGTGCAACGTGTGCGAACCAAGACGGCCCATATACGGCACCATCACCCGGTTCAACCCGGACGGCGGCGAAGTTGAGATTTTTGCGACCGGCGTGCGCAATTCCGTCGGGTTTGACTGGCATCCGCTCACGAAGGAATTGTGGTTTACCGACAACGGACGCGACCTGATGGGCGATGACCGTCCGCCGGATGAACTCAACCGCGCACCGGCGCCCGGGCTCCATTTCGGGTTCCCCTATATGCATGGCCGCGCCATCTCGGACCCGCGTTTCGGGAGCGGTCACAATCCGGGGAACTTCACGCCGCCCGCGCGCGAACTAGACCCGCACGTCGCCGCGATCGGGATGCGGTTTTACACCGGCGCGATGTTTCCCGAGGCGTACCGGAACCAAATCTTTATCGCCGAGCACGGGTCATGGAACCGCTCCACGCCAATCGGCTACCGAGTCACGATCGTCACGCTGAACGGAAACGACGTCGTGTCCTACCGGCCTTTCGCCGACGGATGGCTGCAATCCCGCGGACCGTGGGGGCGCCCGGCGGATGTGCTGGTGATGCCGGACGGCGCCTTGCTCGTTTCCGACGATTACGCGAATTGCATTTACCGGATTACGTACGCGGACTGACCGCGGCGAAGGGAGGACATGGCTCAACGCTGCGGACCCGACCAAAAGTGAGCGATGTTTGTGTCGAGCAAGCCGCTGCGTCCGCGTTGCCGACGTCATAGCCGTGGACCGGTACTACGGAACCCGGCGATTGCCGATGCGTTCAATTCGACTCGCATGGTTCGGTATAATCCGTTGCGTCTCTCAGACCATCACCCTTTGGAGATCGCACATGCCGTTTGCACGTTTTTTCGCCCCCATTGCGCTGGGTTTCGCATGGCTGTTTTTCGCGTCGGTCCCGGTGAATGCGGCGGCAGGGGAAGTCCCCGACCCGACGACGCTGAACTGGAACCTGCGCGATCACTACACGTTCAAGGCAGAGGACCTCTGGTTCATCTACGGGGCGGACAATTCCCAGTGGGCCTTACAGCGCGCGGACGGCGAAATGCTGATCGACAAGGCCGGCGGCTCGGTCACGTTCGGCGACGGGCGGACGGTCGAAACGACGTCACACGGGGTCGGCGACACGACCCGCCGGAAGTACACCGGCGAACTGGGCGAGGGCATGGAATACATCGTGACCCTTCCCGCCAAGGATGGAATCTCATTCCGGCATTCCGTTTCGTATCATGCAGCGCATCCCTTCTACCTTATCCGACTCGAAGTGAAGAACGAGGGCGACAAGCCGATCGAGATCGCGCGCATCAGCACTGTCACCATTCCTCCAGGAAGCCTCGCGCAATTGGGACCGCAGACGTCCGTTCATCAGCGCCGACTCGCGATGCAGGGCCGCTACCCCGTCTATGCGAAGGACGGCGCGCCGTTGTTCGCGATTGTGAACGATCCGGCGTCGAACTCCACGCTGGCCATCGGCGGGCTGCCCACGGGTCAGGCGGACACAACCGTCGAGTTGAAGCCGTTTTCAGGCGCGTGGCAGGGCCAGGTGACCTCCACCTTCTCGCCTCCGGTACGAGTCGAACCGGGACAGACCCTCCAAGGCGAACCCGTTTGGTTGTCGTTCACGTTGCCGCTACCGGCGGACGTGGACCTGTATTACGTGATGACGCACCAGGACGTCCCCAGGCCCAGTGCGCCGGCGGGATTGCCCGCGTCGTGGGTGACCGTCAAAGACGGCGAATCGTTCAGCGCGCTTCAGCAGGCCGCGGCGAGGTGGTCGGCCGACGGCGTGCAGCACGTGCTTGTGCCGGTGACGTGGGAAGGCAAGCCCGGCTCGCTGGACGGGGCGTCGCCCGACTGGCCGCGCGACATGAAGTCAGTCGCGGCGCACTTTCGTCAGAGCAAGCTGACGCCGGGGATTACCGTAGACCCGCTGGAAGTGCAGGGAGGCGATTCCGCCTGGTCGGCTCTGTCCGAGGATGGGCAACGCTGGCTGAACCCGAGCGTGCCGGAGGCCTTCGAGTACGGCGTATCCCAGATGCGCAAGGTAGCCTCGTGGGGCTTCGCGTTTTACGCGGTGGCGCCGTCGCGCGTTCCGAACGAAGTCCTGAAACACTTTAACCTGTCGCGGGCGCGCGCCGATGCGCTCGCGTTCGACATCATGCTCAAGGCGGCACAGGGCGCGCCGGTCGCGCCGGCCTCCCGCACAACGCTGGGCGCGGAACGCGACGCGTGGCTGGATGCCGCATCGGCGACCGCGCGGATGCGCGAGTATGCGTTGCCGGTGGGCGCGATCCGGTTCGACGCGTCCAAGGCGGGGGAACTCAGCGACGAAACCGCGACGGCGATGGCCTTCTGCGGCGCGCCGCTCGAATTCGTCGGGACCGCATCGAACCGGGTCCGTTCGCAACTCAAGGGTGTCATTGGCAAACCGCACATGTGGACCCGTCCGCTGGACGCGGCGAACCCTGCGCCAAAGCTGTGGCAGGCGCACCTCTCGGCGGACAGCGGAGGCGGAACGGAGAGCCTCGCGATTGTATCGTTCGAAGGCGCGCGCGCCGGCACTCCGGACGACTTGAAGACGCTCGAGACGCGCGAGATGCCGATCTGGCGGGTCGACGCCGCCGGTTTTTTGAACGCTGCACGAACGTCCGTTCCCGCCGACCGGAGAATCAGCCGGTGACGTCGAGTGGTCGATTCGGGGCGTCACAAGTCCCCGAAGAACCACCTGCCCTTATTCGATTGGAACTACTTACTCTGCCGACGTGACTTGGAGCAGAGGCTTGAGTTTGTCCTCGAGTTCGGTGCGGATGACGGCGAGTTTGAGGTCGGTCAGTCCGAGTAGCTTGGTGGAGGGATGGTTCAGCAGGGACAGGGGCGCAGCGTCAACGCCGTAGCCGGACGCGGACGCGATGGCGTGGGACAGGCTGATGATGTGCGCCCGTGTCTTCAGGCCATCGATGGGTACGGAATGGGGCGCGGGATGGAAATACGTGGTAACGCGCAACTCCTGCGGCAGATTCCACTTCTGGGCCACGTGCAGACCCGCCAGCGCGCTGTACCCGCGCAACACCTCCTCGAGCAGGTCCGTAGCCGTCCGAAGCTCGGCCAAGGGGCCGCGGTACTGGTCGGACACGATGTCGAGGATGACGAGCTGCCCGATTTCATGGACAAGACCGGCGACAAACAGCATGTCGGTATTGGTTTCAGCGAGCAGGCCGCCCACCTCGGACGCGCAATGGGCCGTGGCGACGGAATGTTTCCACAGGTTGTGCATGCGGTCCCGGAATTCGACGCTGCCGGTTATAAAAAGTTTGCCGTTGGCGATGGCTTGCACCGCGTTGGCGATGGTGCGCGCGCCCAGTCGCGCGCAAGCGGCCGTGAGGCTGGTAATTTCCTGCAGGCCGCCGTACATCGCGCTGTTGGCTAGTTGGAGAATTTTGAGCGCAATCACTTGGTCCTGGCTGACGAGGTCGGCAAGGTCGCGCATGGACATATTGGGGTCGCGCAACATGGCCATTACGCGCTGCGAAATCTCCGGCAGAACCGGAAGTTCCTCGATGGCCTTCGGCAGCAGCTTCAGCAACTCGCCGCCGAGCGACCCGGGGGCCGCAAGTTTTCGGACGTCCGGCAGGCCTTTTAGGGGTTGCGCCTCGAACCCGGCTCCCTGCCGCACTTGCAGCAGCGGGTTCATGCACGAAAGACATGCGGCGAGCGCGAGTTCCTCCCCGCCGGGGATGGAGTCCGCGACCGATCCGGTGCAGTAAGGGCATGTGCTCATTCGATCCACCTCATTGCGTCATGCTCAAGACTTGACGAAGCGGCCGCCTCTCGAAGGTGCGAGGAGTCTGTTCCAAGACCTCGTCGAACGTTGTCGTTCCGCGGATGACTTTGGCGATACCGTCTTCACGCATCGAGACGAGGCCGGTCGTCTCGACGCTGATCTTGCGGATGACGTGGGCCGGCCGTTTGGCCAGAATGGCCTCCTTCACCTCCTCGTTGAGGATGAGCAGTTCGTAGACGGCGACCCGCCCATGATATCCGGTGTAGTTGCAGTGCTTGCAGCCCCGGCCTTTCTTGAGTTCGTAGTCCTTGACCTCCTCGACCCGGAGTCCGACGCGGTCCAACTCGAGCGACGTGGGCGTATAAGGACCAATGCACATCGGGCAAATTCGCCGGAGCAGCCGCTGGGCCACGACCGAGATTACCGTGGATGAGATCAAGAACGTCTCAATCTGCATGTCGATGAGGCGCAGCAGCCCGCCGATCGTGTCTTCCGTGTGAAAGGTCGAGTAGACCTTGTGTCCCGTAAGCGCCGCCTGAATGGCGGTTTCCGCCGTGACGCGGTCGCGAATTTCGCCCAGCACGATGATGTCGGGGTCCTGCCGTACGATTTCGCGAAGGGTGGCCTCGAAGGAGCGTCCGATTTTGTCATATATCGAGCATTGGATGATTCCGTCGATCATGTACTCGACCGGATCTTCCGCAGTGATGATCTTGGTATCGATGGTATTGCTGTAATCGAGGCTGCTGTACAGGGTCGTGGTCTTGCCCGAGCCGGTGGGGCCGGTGATGAGCACGACCCCCGTCGGGATATCGAGCACATCGCGCGTGTACCGCTCTTTCATGGTGGGCGACATGCCGAGCGTGTCAAGGCCGACCACGCCCATCTGTTTGTTCAGGATGCGCATCACCACGGATTCGCCGTGCACCGTCACGTACACGGACAAGCGGATGTCGAACTCGCGTCCGCCGATCTTGTGAAGAAAGCGGCCCCCTTGGTGCCGCTGATGCTCGGTGATATTGCATTCCCCGAGTATCTTGATGCGCGAGATGATCTTCGAGAGCAGGTCCTTGGGCAAGTCCGTCTTGTACACGAGCGCGCCGTCAATACGGTAACGGACGCGGATTTTGTCCGATACCGGTTCGATGTGGATGTCGCTGGCCCGTTCGTCGACCGCACGCTCAAGGATATGGTCCACTAGCTGGACTATCGCGTCGTTCTCCCCTCCTTCGCGCTTGGTCGGTTTCCGTTCCAACCGGAAACTGCGAAAGTCGGCGATGGTTTGCCGCAGCGCGTCTTGGGGACCCAGCGCAAGCTGAAAGTTCTGCTTGAACAGATCGGCAATCGCATGCAGGGTATCTTCATCATGGACATCGTTGACCACGACCGTGACCCGTCCGTCGTCGTCCTTGCTGAACGGGACGAAAAAATGCCTCTCGAGGTAGTCCGGCGAGATGCCGGACAAGATCGAAGGCTCGATCATCGCGAAGTTGGGCTCGATGTAGGGCAAGCGGCCCTGATTGGCGAGGTTCTGCAGGAGCGTCCGTTCACTGATGGCGCCCAATTCGATCAGGGCCTCGCCCAGTTTGCATTTCTTTTCTTTCTGCAGCGCGAGCGCGGCGTCCAGCATGTCGGGCGATACAAATCCCTGTTCGACCAGCATCTCCCCCAGCCGCATCCCGCTGCCGTACTTGCCGACCGCCTCGCGGATCGCCTGCCGGGACACGTACCCCAACTCAACCAAGACGTCGCCCAACTGGCGCGGCTGTTCCAAATGCTGTTGAATGCGCAGGGCGCGTTCGAGCTGAACTTCCGTCAAAAGGCCGTCCTTGACCAAGGCAGCCCCGATGAGGGAACCGGACCGTTTCTTGGTGGAAGTTTCGGGCATGGACGTTCTCCTCGTCATGTGTACCGAAAACCTGGAGATTTAGGCGAACAAGGCCTCGACAAACTCGCGCGCGTTGAACGGTTGCAGATCGTCGATCCCTTCACCAACTCCGATCAGTTTGATGGGAATGTTGAGTTGTCGCTGGATGGCGACCGCGATTCCACCCTTGGCGGTGCCGTCGAGCTTCGTGAGAACAATGCCGGACACCTTCAGCGCTTCGGTGAATACGCGCGCCTGCTGGAGGCCGTTCTGTCCGGTTGTCGCATCGAGCACAAGGAGCACCTCGTGCGGCGCGCCCGGGATGCGTTTGGCGACCACACGCTGGACTTTCTTCAGCTCCTCCATGAGATTGACTTTGGTGTGAAGCCGGCCCGCGGTATCGATCAGCAGGCAGTCCGCATGGCGCGACACCGCCGCGTCCGCTGCGTCGAACGCCACCGCGGCGGGGTCGGCGCCGTCCTGATGTTTGATGAGCGGCACGCCCGCGCGTTCGCTCCAGATCTTGAGCTGCTCCACGGCGGCCGCGCGAAAGGTATCGGCGGCGCCAAGGATGACCGACTTGCCGTTCGACGTGAGGTGCGCCGCTAGCTTGCCGGCGGTAGTCGTCTTGCCGGACCCGTTGACGCCGGCAATGAGGGTGACATGGGGACCGCCCCCGGGCGCCTCCCAATGGAGGGCGTGATCGCCGGGTTCGAGCGCCTTGGTCAGTTCGTCCTTCAGCACCTCGAAGAAGGTGTCCGTATCGGTGATGCGCTGTTCGCGGGCGATCCGGCGCATGTCTTCGATAATGGCAAGCGCGGTCTCGACGCCCAAGTCCGCCTGGATGAGGACTTCTTCGAGTTCTTCGAGAAGTTCGTCGTCGACGAAGGTGCGGCCCGTGAACACGCGCCGCACATTGGATACGAGGCTCTCGCGGGTCTTCGACAGCCGGTCTCGAAGCCGCCCAAAGAACCCTCGTTTAACTTCAGCCATGACCCCTACCCCTCATTCTCAGGTCGCGCGATAGTACCATCCCCCGCGCGACCCGCGCCACTGCAGCGATTCGTGCTTGAACGGAGCGCCGAAATCGGCCGGCGCGCACTTTGAACCACTGCAAATCGCCCATCTCCGCCGTTACGGAATCACTTGAACCGTTCCAAGGAATTGCGCGCGGGCCTATTCATAACTGACCTCGACAAGCGTCAGGCCGTGGGCCGGCGCGGTGTGCCCGTGGTAGGGGCCCCCGGAAGCCAGCAATTCATCTATGCGCGATTCCGGAAGGTTTCCTCGGGCCACGTCGATCATCGTGCCGGTGATATTGCGGACCATTTTGTAGAGGAATCCGGTCCCGTGAAACTCGATATGCCAAAGGTCCTTCGCGTCGCAGGGGGTTGTCACTCCGCCGGGGGCGACGAGAACCGAGTAGATCGTGCGAACGGTCGATTCTTTCTCACCCGCCCCGCCGCTTTGAAACCCGGCGAAGTCGTGCTCTCCCTCGAACCGCTTGCACAGCGAGCGCAGCCGTTCGAGCTCCACGCCTTGCGGGGGCGTCCAGGCGAATTGCGCGGTAAACGGATCCGCGTATTTAGCCAGCGAAAGCGTGTACCAGTATCGCTTCGCCTTGGCCGACTTTCGCGCGTGAAAGTGCTCCGGCGCGGCGCTGGCCTCGACACATTGAATCTCGGGCCCCAGCATCTTGGTGAGCGACCGGCTCAACTTGTCCAGGTCCGCCCCCGCGTCCCACCGAAACGAGCACACCTGCGCGAGCGCGTGTACTCCCGAATCAGTACGGCCCGCGCCGTGGACGCGTACGTCTTTGCCCGCAATCCGGCTCAGCGCCTGTTCGATCTCGCCTTGCACGGTCCGCTCGCCCGGTTGTACCTGCCACCCGGCAAATCCGGCACCCACGTAGCGGACGGTCGCGCGCACATTCCGTTCCACCGTCATTCCAAAGACTCCTCAGTTCCCGGAAGGAAGAAGTGTAACAGGCCGATGCGAAGGTCTGCGCATCTTGCGGGATGTAATGCGCTGGGGTAGGAGGGGTAAAATGAAGTGGGAAAGTATGTGCACTTGTGGGCTGCGTGAGGGCGAAGGGCCTGAGTCTCACGCGAACCTGCGTGGAAGACCCTGTTGCGAACGGGAACTCCGGGCGACCGGTCGGGGAGTACAGCGATGCGCAAGCTACTGAGCCTTCTAATGTTAACGCTATTCTGCAGCCTGCTGATTGGGTGCCCCAGGAACAACCTCCAACGGTACCGCTACACGAGCGCTGACCTCCAAGGCGGAAGAAGTTCACTTGGCCCGCTTTTCGACGCGGCCGCGGGAGGCGGCGGCGAAGGCGCTCCCACTGTCGAACGCGCAGTCGTGGAGCCGGACGTCATACGGCAGGATGGGGGTCTTCTCTATATCCTGAATCAATACCGCGGCCTGACGCTGGTTGACCTTGAGACGGAGACGGTTCTATCGCAGGTCCCAACCCTGGGCTATCCTCGCGATCTGTATCTGAACGGGAACCGGGCCTATGTCTTGGTTTCGTATGCCGCCGATTATGAAGTGAACGGCGACACCGTCTCCTACGACATCGCCTCGCGGCTGTATGTCGTCGACGTCGCAGACCCGGAGGACTTGGAAGTCGTCGGCTCCTTTGAACTCGAAGGCGACCTGGTCGACAGCCGGCTGGTCGGAGATGTCCTGTACGCCGTCACGGCGGAATACGACTGGTACTGGATGGAAGGCGCCGTCGCGGTGACGAAGGTAAAGACTTCCGGCTCGCGAATCGCCGGCATCAATGTCGGGAACGAGGACCATATCTATCTCGCCGACGCGATTTCGCTCGAGGACATTGGGGACGTCGTGCAGGCGACGCCGGACGCCATCTTCGTGGCGGGCCGCAACGGGAGCACCGGTAAGACCCGAATCACGTACGTCGATATCAGCGATCCCTCGGGGCTGCTGACCGTCCGGGACACCGTGGGCATCACCGGGTTCGTGGCCGACAAATTCAAGATGGACGCGTATAACGGCGTGCTGCGCGTCGTCTCCAGCGCATGGAACGATCAGTCTCAGGTGTTCGTGACAACAATTGACCTCGCCAATCCCGACAATCTCGTCGTATTGGCCGAGACCGAGTTCGAGAGCGCCCGCGGCGATACATTGTTCGCGACCCGCTTCGACGGTCCCCGTGCATATATCGTGACGTACTTTATCGTCGACCCCTTGTACGTCGTGGATCTCTCGGATCCGACGAATCCCGTCGTTGCAGGCGAATTGGAGGTGCCGGGCTGGTCCACCCACATCGAACCGCGAGGCGACCGGCTGATTGCCTTGGGAGTGGACGACACCAACGGCCGAAAAGTCAGCGTCAGCCTTTTCAATGTCGCAGACCCCGCGAACCCGTCTCTGGTGAAACGGGTGAGTTTCGGCCAGGATTGGAACTGGTCGAGCGCATATGGCGACGTAAAAGCCTTCACCGTGCTCGACGACACGCTCATCGTGCCGTTCTCAGGGTGGGAAGAGATCGGCGGGGGGTTTGATCGATTGCAGTTCCTTTCCTGGTCGGCGAGCGACCTGCAAAAACGCGGAACCGTGGATGCCCAAGGCGGCGTGCTCCGGTCGTTTGAGTACAACGACACGTTCTACTGCGTGACGACGGAGCAGTTGGCGACGATCGACGGGACCGACCTGGACGCGCCCGTGGTCACCAACCGCGTGATCCTGGCGGACAACGTGGCCGATTTTGTCGAACTCTCCGCGTCGGTCGGTGTCGAGATTCTGACCCATTACGATACCGGAAAAACAACGCTCCGCGCGGTCAGCCTGCCGTTGAAAGGAGTGCTGGGAGAGATCACCGTCGAGACGGGCGAGTTGGTGGATGCGTACCGGTATGCCGGTTCGAAGGTAGTCTTAATCGGCGCGACGTGGAGCAACACTCCCTCGTACGTAATCAAGGTAATCGATTTCGCCAATCCAGGAAACCCGGAACCGGTCGGCTCTCGAGGCGTGAACGTCACACCCTACCATGGTTACTGGTGGATCATGCCCTACGAAGTGGGCGGCGGCGGAGGAGTTTCGTCGTGGTTCAGCGGCGGCGCCGCGGTATCGACGGCCGTATACGACATCGCCATCTGGCCGTGGTTCCCGACCCACAACCAGAGAACGACGATGCTCGTCGGCGATACGTTGGTGTTGCGCTGCACGGCGAACTCGTATAACCAGGTGATTGGCAGCGACGCCCCGCATCAAGGCATCGCGCTCGTCGATTTGCCCACGCTCGACTGGACCGCAACGGTAGGATTGGGTTTCGACGATGTAAGTTCGGTGGATTCCGCGGGCAGCAAGGTCTACGTGTCGAGCAAGACCTATCTCAACAACACAAACCCATTCGCGGGAAAACCGCTCTGCGCGTACTTCGTCACCGAGTTCGACCCCGCATCGCGAAACGCCGGGCCCACCGTGAACGTCCCCGGCTCGTTAGTGCAGTACAACCCATCCAGCGACGTGCTTACGCTGCGCGACGATCAGTGGAACAACGACTATACGTACCGCAGCGTATTGCGCACCGTTTCCTGGGACGGCGGTTCGAGCGTGACCCCGCTGGACGATGTCAACCTTCCCAACGGCGCGGGCGTCGTGATCGGACGCGGCGCGCGCGTTTTCATCGAGGCGTATAACGATGGCACTCGGCTGTATGCGGCCACTGTCAACGGCGGAGGCGGCATCCAACTCGGCCAAGGCACGCTGGTGACGGAAGAATGGGGCAGCCTGATTGACGGCAACGGGACAAGCGCGTACTTGACCATCGGCGGCGGCGCGATCGCGCGCTACAACTGCAATGGAAAGCCCGCCCTCGAAGAACTGGTCGAGGTCATGGGATCGCCGGCAAAGATGCGGTTCGGAAACAGCGCCGCGTACGCACCGCTCGGGTATTTCGGCATCGTGCAAATGGGACTGTAGTACCGGCGTACGCATAACGATACAATATCCGTGCCCCGCGACCTCCGTCGACCGTGCGCCGGACAGTCTTGGTTCAGCGGGAAATGGAAGGCAGCCGCTTTTTCGTAATGAGTTTCTTGAGGCCCGGGCCTATCGAAACGATGATTTTGTAGTGGGGATGGGGCGTTAATTGCTCGCCCTATCCGGTGCACGCATCGACTCGATGAGCCCAGCCGGGCTGTCCCCTGGTCCACCGCGGCGAATTGCTCTCCAGCAGGGCCGGCCTTCGCCCCCGGCGGCGGCAAGTATGCGTAAACGTCCAACGAAGCATAGGACAAGCTCTTTCCAGGATGGGGAGAAGCATGCTGGGCTAGGATTGCAGTACGCGTGATGTCGGCCCGGCTTATGCGTGTTGTCACCCCGGCTTATGTGTCATTCCGAACGAATGTGAGGAATCTGGAGGAGCACGAAGACCACGTCGCAGCGTAGATTTCTCACATTCGGTCGGGATGACGGAAGGGACAAACCGGGGATTGCGGGTGCTAAACGTCCGGTGAAGCACAGGTTTTGCTCTTCCCGGGTTGGAAGCAAGAAGGCCGGGTCAGGATTGGAGTGCCTAGGCTTCACAATATGGAGTGCGTAGGCTTCACAATATGGAGTGCGTAGGCTTGCCTACGCAGCGCTGACCCGTTGCCTGCGCATTGTTTGACGCACGACCGCGCAAGAGGCTTGCCTGCGCACGCCTGCGAATCCCCGAAAACACGATCCCTGCCCATTCCAATTGTCACCTCGGCTTATGTGTCATTCCGAACGAATGTAAGTAATCTGGAGGAGTACGAAGACCACGTCGCAGCCTAGATCCCTCACATTCGGTCGGGAAATCAGGGACAGCTAGGGGCGGCCCGCGTTGGTTGTTCGCCGTATGCGGTCCACCGCGACCGCGTGCTGCTCGGATACGTGAGTAGTGATTCGCGATGATGGCGGCGCTTTCTTTGACAGGATTAACAGGATTGACAGGACAAGATTGCCGTGAAAGCATGTCGATGACGGACAATCGCCGCGCTGCCCGCGAGGAGGGTGTCTCCGCGTATCCTGTTCATCCAGTCAATCCTGTCTAAACTGACTTGTGAATCGGGACGCTAAAAGACGAACCGCGAGATCAGCCGTCCGGCCAATCGGTCGATCCCGCCCGGCGGCGGGAATTTATTTGGTAGTACACCGTTTTCCCGAATCCCGCAATGGGTTTCCGCGCTCGGCCAGGGACAGTCCTCTTTTCGGACGCATGTTGAATTGTGGTCTGCTTCGGGAATTTGCGGTGAGCCGCATATCGCCAAGTGTCAACCGGAAACCGCGGGAGCGGCAGCGAGCTGCCGCACTCCACACGGGGCGCAGTCCACACGGGGCGCAGTCCACACCGGGTGCAGTCCACACCGGGTGCAGTTCACACCGGGTGCAGTCCACACCGGGTGCAGTCCACACCGGGTGCGCGCCTATCTCGCTCGGGAGACTGTATGGAGTGCGGGAGCTTGCTCCCGCTTTTCCGAAGCGAGCTTGCTTACGTCATCGGTGGCGATCCGCATAGCGGCAGTTGTCAACTTGAGCCCGCGAGCAAACTCGCTCCGTGAGAGCGGCAGCGAGCTGCCGCACTCCACACCGGGTGCTTCCGCGCCTTGTGACAACGCGGTTCATGAAAAGGACTTCACCTTTACGTTCACAGGGATTGGGACAGTTTGGGAACTTCGACTGCAGCTGGCGCAACGATGGCACGTGAGGCATGATTGGGATTCGGCCCGCCGGGTGGCGGATCGTCCCGCCGGTCCTCGCGGCCCGCAACCCCTGATCCCCCGTGTCCGGCTAGCTCCGCGTGAGTTGAATCCCTCCCTCGAAATGAGTGTGGAACAAGCAGGTAGACATCGGGTTTAATAGGTGGTGTCGAAAGACTGCGGGACGACTAGAGGTCGGGTATGCGGGACTCGGTAACGCCTTTTTCACGCCGCGCATTTCTCGGTGGACTTGCCGTCGGGGCGACGATGTGGCGGACTCCGGGCGCGTTTGCCGAAGAATTAGCCCGAACTCCCCGCCAGACCGAGGGCCCCTTCTATCCGGACCAACTGCCGCTCGATACCGACAACGATTTGCTGATTCTTAACAACGGCATTACGCCGGCCGTGGGTGAGGTGACCCATCTGAGGGGCCGTGTACTCGATGCATCCGGAAATCCCGTTCGCAATGCGATGGTCGAAATCTGGCAGGTTGACAACAACGGCGTGTATCTCCACACCAAGAGTCCGGGCCGGGAAAAGTGGGACGCGAACTTCCAGGGGTTTGGGCGCTTTCTCACCGGCGCCTCGGGCGAATACTACTTCCGCACGATCAAGCCGGTTCCGTATGGGCAGGGCGGGTTCCAGCGCACGCGGCACATCCATTTCGCCGTGCACACGAAGGGCCGCGAGAAGTTTACGACACAGTGTTATGTGCGAAACGAGCCGCTCAACGCGCGGGACGGCGTATTGAACGCAATCAAAGATGAAAGAGCCCGCGAATCCGTCGTGGTGGACTTTGCGCCGCTCGAGGGATCTAGGATCGGCGAGTTGTCCGCGCGATTCGACATCGTGCTCGGCATCACGCCGCAAGGATGACTGAAGAAGACGCACTACGTTTCGAGCAAGTCCGATTCACTGGATCGGCTGTCACCGCATCGCATGGACCGGGACACGCAAACCGCTTGATAGGAGAGACGATAATGAACACGCATCGGAATGCACGAGTCGAGAGACGTACGAAGTGGATCGCCGCGGCCGCCGTCGCCCTGCTGGCGATAGGCCTGTGCGCCATGCCGGTCTTGGCACAAGGACCCGGCGGGGGCAGGGGGCCGCAACTGTCGCAGGAAGACCGGGAAGCCGCATGGGCCCTGCAGGTGAAGGGCATCGCGAAAAGTCTGGGCTTGAGCGAAGAAGCGGAAAAGAAAGTGCTGGAAGCGTATGCGGCGAGCCGCAAGAGCCAGCAGGCCGCGACGCAGGCCGTGATCGACAGCGGTCAAGGCCCCGGCCGCTTCCAGGAACTTCAGAAGGTGAATGATGCCGAACGCGCCAAACTCAAGGAGGCGTTGGCGGGCGTGCTTTCCGCCGAGCAGGCGGAGAAGGCCGCGAGCACGCTGGGATCGTTTAACCGGCAGTGGGACCGTTTGGTCAAGGGGATTGCCGACCTCAAACTCGACGAAGAGAAGCAACTGAAGGCCCTGTCCGAGATCGAAAAATTCGTCGTGGAATCGAACGCCGCGATGGCAAAAGCGATGGAATCCCAAGACTTTCAGTCGATGCGGACTGTAGGACAGGAACTGCGGTCCAAATTGGACACCGCGATGAGTGAAGTATTGGATGCCGACCAACTCGCCAAGTGGAAAGAGTCGACCGCAATGGGTGGCGGTGGCGGTGCAGGCGGGGCCGGCGGTCGCCGGGGTCCCCGCGGGGAAGGTGACGCTCCCGGCGGGGGCGCAGGCGGGGCCGGCGGCACATCCACGGGTGGAACGATCGGCGCAAAGAAGGCGGAGGAATAGGCGAATCGGTAGTCCATTCGCGATACACCATAAATTTTGGATGACTTGTGCGAATGAGAATTTCTCCCCCCGTATGAGTTATTGTAGAAAGGCTTGCGTGGTGTGGCGCACCCGGTTTCGGGTACAGGGGCGCAGGCTGAGCACGTCAGGGTAACTCGGAGGGAGATTATTGTGAACAAAAGACTCGTTCGAGGACATTTGAGCCGCCGTGACTTTCTCAAACGAACGGCCATATCGGCCGGACTTGTCGCGGCGCCGAACATCATTACGTCAGCGGCCTTGGGTGCGGCGGGCCGCGCGAGCGCGAACAGCCGGATCAACGTCGGCGTAATTGGAGTCGGCGGCCGCGGCCGCGACGACATGCGCGCGTTTCTTGCGCAGCCGGACACGCAGGTGGTTGCGGTGTGCGATGTCAACTGCGAGCGCAAGGAAGGCGCGGCGAATATGGTGAACCAGCGCTACGGCAACCAGGATTGCGCGCAGTACATCGACATGATGGAACTGCTCGATCGCAAGGACATCGACGCCGTGCTGATCGCGACGGGGGACAACTGGCATTCGGGCGCGTCGGTGGTTGCGGCGCGCGCCGGCAAGGACATCTACTGCGAGAAACCACTGAGTGTGTGCATCAACGAGTCGCGCGCGGTCGCGGATACGGTCAAGCGCACCGGCCGGGTGTTTCAGTGCGGCACGCAGCGTCGAAGCCTGGGAAACTTCCGGTTCGCAATTGACCTTGCGCGCAGTGGAAAACTCGGGCAACTCAAAGAAATGCTCGCGGAAGAGGCCCCGTGGTTCCCGGATTTCAACTACGAGATTCTGCCCGAAGAACCGGAGCCGCCGCGCGAAGTGTTCGATTGGAGCGGATGGCTCGGGCCGGCGCAGTGGCGCCCGTACAACGCGAAATATCCGACGCGGCAGTACTGGAGCGATCACGTGGACTTCAGCGGCGCCTCGATCACGGAATGGGGCAGCCACACGGCGGACCTGTGCCAGTGGGCCAACAACGCCGACGACACCTCGCCCATCGAGTATTGGAAGGAAGGCGAAAACTACGTGGCGAAGTACGCCAACGGCGTGAAGCTGAGTTTTGTGAAAGGACTCCGGTTCGGTTCCTGCCCGATCAAACTGATCGGCGACGAAGGTTGGGTTGAGACCGGAGACTCCGGGCAGGTCGAAACGTTCCCGAAATCACTGGCGGGCAACCGCGGGTTCGAGGGCGGCTATCCGCAGGACAACCACGTGCGGGCGTTTCTGGACTGCATTTACACACGCGAGACGCCCGCCTCGAGTGCGGAGGCCTCGCACCGATCGATCACGGCGTGTCATGTCGCCAACATCTGCAAGCGCCTGGGTCGCCCGATGAAGTGGGACCCGGCGACGGAACAAATCGTCGACGACGAGGAGGCGAACCGGTTGTGCTCGCGGGCGTATCGTGAACCATGGTACCTGTGACCCGCGAGGCAAAGGGAAACCAATGAAACTGGAACCGGCGATACCCGTGTTGCGCGTGTTCGACCACGAGTTGGCTAAAAAATATTACGTGGGGTGGCTTGGGTTTGCGCTCGATTGGGAACACCCGTTCGATGGGAAAGGCCCGCGTTACATGCAGGTGTCGCGGAGCGGACTGACGCTCCACCTCTCGGAACATTACGGCGACAGTACACCAGGCTCGCGGGTATTCGTCAATACCGACGACGTCCTTTCGTTGCACCGGGAGTTGCAGTCGCGGCCCAATCCGAACATGAATCCGGGCGTCGGGCACGCGCCGTGGAACGCGCTGTGCATGGAAGTCATCGATCCGTTCGGAAACCGCCTCAGCTTCAATCAACCACTTGACGAAAATAGGACGGGGACGGCTTCGTCCTGCGGATAGGAAAGGTAGATGTAATGAAGGGCAAACGTGGAACAAGGATGGTAATGGCGGCGGTGTTTGCCTTGGCGCTGGCGGCAACCGGCGCGATTGCGGCGGAAAACCCGCCCAATGAGGACGCGGCGATTGCCGTGCTGAATAGCGCGGCCGGGTGGCAGGAGAAGTACGTCGCATGCACGCAACTCCGCCAGGTCGGCACGGCGAAGTCCGTCCCCGCGTTGGCCGCGTTGCTGGGCGACGAAAAGCTCTCGCATATGGCGCGGTACGCCATGGAAAGAATGAAGTATCCGGAGGTGGACGCCGCGCTGCGGGAAGCCCTGGGCACGACGGCCGGCATGCCGCGGGTCGGAGTTATCATCTCGATTGGCGCACGGCGCGATGCGAAGGCCGTGGATGCATTGACGCCGCTACTCAAGGACCCTGACACGCATACGGCGCGCGCCGCGGCTGGCGCGTTGGGCCGAATCGGCACGGCGGATGCCGCCCGCGCCTTGATGAAGGCGCGCGCTTCCGCGCCGGAATCCCTTGAAGTGGCGCTGGGCGAGGGACTGCTCGCGGCCTGCGAACACCTTGTGGACGAAGGGGACCGGCGTCTGGCTACGCAGGTCTACCAGGAGTTGCAAGGATCGAAATGGCCCAAGCACATTCGAATGGGCGCGTTTGCCGGGTTGGCGGTCGCGCAACCCCGCAGGACGCCGGAGCGCCTGATCACGGCGCTGGCCGGCGACGATGATCAGTTCCGCAATCTCGCCGCGCAAATCATCGCCGAGTCGTCGGGCGCGGACACCAGGCGCTACGCGGCCGTGTTGCCCAATTTATCCGCCAGTGGTCAGGTAGCGCTGCTGCGCGGGCTGGGCGATCGCGGAGATTCCGCTGCGCATGCCGCCGTGCTCGCCGCGACGACAAGCCGAAACAAAGACGTAAGACTCGCCGCGCTCCGCGCATTGGGTCAGGTCGGAAGCGAGGCCGATGTGCCCGCGTTGGCGGCGTTGTTGGTCTCGGATGACCCCGATGTGGCGACGGTCGCGCGCCAAAGCCTGGCGGGTATGAAGAACGACGCGGTGGATGCCGCGGTCACGGCGGTGGCGTCCGGGGCAACGCCCGCCACGCGCGCCAAACTGATCGAGCTGCTCGCCGACCGCGATGCGCGTCAGGCCGTTCCCGTGGCGCTCGAAAACCTCGCCGCGGCGGACCCGGCGGTCCGGCTTGCCTCGCTGCGGGTGCTCGGAAAACTCGGCGGGAAGGACGAAACGCCCGTCGTACTCGCCGCGCTGAAACGAGCGGGCGACGAGGCGGAACGCGGCGAAGCCGCCTCGGCGTTGAATGCCATCGCGTCCATTCAGAAGGACGACGTGTTGCCGGCGGTACTGGAAGCGATGAACGGCGCCGACACGGCGTCGCGGGTGCTGATGCTCCGGGCGCTCAGCCAGATCGGCACGCTCAACGCCCTCGCGCCGCTGGTCGCCGCGACCAACGACCCGGACGCGCAAGTCGGCGAGGAGGCCGTACGCGTGCTGGCCAACTGGCGTTCGGCCGACGCCGCGCCGCATCTGTTGGACCTGGCGAAAAGCGACAATGCTTCGCGACGCGACCAAGGACTGCGGGGCTACATCCGGCTTGCGCGTGAAACGCAGGACGCCGCCGAAAAGGCCCGCATGCTGGACGACGCAATGAAATTGACCCGGGTCAAAGAGGAAAAATGGCTGGTTCTGGGGGCGTGGGGCACGCTGCACACCAAGCAATCGCTCGATACGCTGCTGCCGTATCTCGACAACGCCGACGTGCAGAACGAAGCCGCGGCGGCGATCGTTTCGGTGGCGGCGCAACTCGGCAAGCAGAACGACGAGGCGAAAGCGCAGGCGGTGGCCGCGCTCAAAACCGTTCTCGAGAAGTCCAAGGACGAAGGTATCCGCGAGCGCGCCCAAGCCTCGTTGAATGGATTCGGCGGATAACTACTTCTCGTCCCCGCGGCGGAAACGCAGGCATGAAACGCCCCGCATCGATGCGGGGCGTTTCATTTCTCGCCGGCGGCAGCAATTGGTATTGCGCGCCGGTTGCATCGGCCGTTTACAGGGTCCAGCCGTTTCGGTAGTTGATGCTGACGAACCGGTTTGCCTCGGGCAGATTGGTGACCCGCATGGCGGCGGAGTCCCACTCGATGGGTTGGCCGGCGCGCAGCGCCACGTTCCCGAGCAGCACGACTTCCGTGAACGGCGCCGCGTAGTCGAAATGGGAGAGGCAGTTGGGGCCGCCCTTGCACGCCTCGAGCCACGAGCGGTGATGGCCCCTGGCGTCGGGGCGCGGCGGGGCGGATTTCAGGTAGTCCTGCATGAGGGATTCGGGCATGATGGTCGGGCCGTTGCCGTAGGTGCCCACGTGGATCATCCCCTTCTCCCCGACGAACAGCGAACCGCCGTCGCGGTCGCCGATCATGGTCCCGGCGGGTATGCCGTCGAACGTCGGCGGGAGTTTGATGCCGTCCTGCCAATGGATCGTGACGGGCGGCATGCCGCCGCGCGCCGGAAATTCAAAGTGAATCTGCGACCGCAGCGGTCCGGTCTCGTCGTTGACGCCGCTCGATTCGGCGCTCACACGAATTGGCGCGCCGAGCTTGAGCGCCATGTAGGGCGCGTCGAGAATGTGGCACCCCATGTCGCCCATGGCGCAACAACCGAAATCCCACCAGCCGCGCCAACGGTGCGGCAGATAGTCGGGGTGATAGGGGCGCTCGGGCGCGGAACCGAGCCAGACGTCCCAGTTCAGCGATTCGGGGACGGGCGGGGTGTCCGTCGGACGTTCCTTGCCCTGTGGCCAGGTGGGGCGATTGGTCCAGGCGTGCACCTCGCGGACGGGGCCAATGACTCCGGACTCGATCATGTGGCAAAGCTGCCAGACGCCGGGCATGGAGTGGCCTTGGTTGCCCATCTGGGTGACAACTCCCGCCTGTTTGGCCGCCTCGGCGAGGATGCGCGTCTCGGCGATCGAGTGGGCCATCGGCTTTTCGACGTAGACATGCTTGCCGAGCTGCATTGCGGTCATCGCCACGAACGCGTGCATGTGGTCCGGAATGGCAATTACGACCGCGTCGATGTCCTTCTGCTTGTCGAACATCTCGCGATAGTCGCTGTATTTGGGCGCGACCGGAAACGCCCGGAACGACGGCGCGGCCCGCTGGCCGTCCACGTCGCACAACGCGACAATGTTTTCGTGCGCCACGGACCGCAGGTCGTGCTGTCCCTGGCCGCCCACGCCCACGCACGCGATATTCAATTTCTCGTTCGGCGATCGTCCCGACAAGTTCGCGGGCGCTTTCGACGGCGCGGGAACATCCTTCGGCGCGGTAGCACACCCAGCTACCGCCGCAGCGGACATCCCCAGCATCGTTCGTCGAGTGATCTTCCTCATGGCACTATCAACTCCCAGGCATGACCACCCCAGTCTACCGCACAACCCCGAGGTCCTGTCCAGCCTTGCGAGGCATTCGCAGTCCATTGCCGATGTTTTATCTTCTCTTGGCGACTCCTCGCCGAATTGCGTATCCAAATCCGCCGCTCATAGCCGCGAAGCGGCGGATGGCGTCCCTTCAGGACCGAAACCATGGCAATTCAGGTGATACTGCCCTACCCGCCGAAGGCAGACCGGCCGTCTCGAAGAACACATTAAGGTCGAACTCGTCGAACTCCCCGCTGCTGGCGATGGCCAAAAGCTCGTCCGGCATCTGGTAGGTCATAAGCCGCATCTGCGGCAATGCGCCGTAGGGGTTCCACTGGCCGGGGTGCCTGGCGGCGAATTCCTCCTTGGCGCGCTGCTCGTCGGTGTAGGTCCAGTTGAAGATCTGCTCCTCGATGAACTCGCCGGTGGCCAGCGACCGAAATGGCGTGCCGGAGAGATAGAGGTAGGCCTTGGTCGTGATCGGCAGGAACTCGGCTTCCTTTTCCGAGAGCACGGCGAGGTCTTCGTTCACCTCCGAAAGCCCCTCGGCGTATTCGAGCTTGGCTTCCTTCCTGGCAACGGCATCCTCCTCGCCCTCAAACAATTCCTTGGCCGTCTCGCGCCACGCGCCGAAATGATATTCATCGAAAACCACCAATTCCCACTTCACTTTGTGCAGCC
>BTUX01000029.1:0-25234 GCA_045863315.1 Candidatus Hydrogenedentota bacterium
CGCCTGCATGGTGGTGGACGGCGCCACGGACACCGACGTGTTCATGGCCTATGTCCAAAACGTGCTCATCCCCAGTCTACGGCAAGGCGACATCGTCGTGATGGACAACCTTGCGCCACACAAATCGCCCGCAATCTGCCAAGCCATACAAGAGGCTGGAGCACAGCTCTTGTACTGGCCGCCCTATAGCCCCGACTTCAATCCCATTGAAAAAATGTGGTCCAAATTGAAGGAGAAGCTGCGTGCGCTGGCCGCACGAACGCAACAAGAACTTCTCGACGCAATTGCCAACGCCTTACAATCCGTCACTGCCTCGGATGCACAAGGATGGTTCACCTCATGCGGATATCGACACACTCAATCTTGAAACGCTCTAAATCCGACGCATCGATGTCTTTGAGGTCGACGGATCCGGCGAAAACGCATTGAAGGCGCGCCTTCTCGCCGCCGTGACGCGGGCCGCCGGCAGGGTCGTTACGGCGGTGGTTGCCGAGGGGAACCTACGCGCATTTTCTCGCGTGCGAATTTCATCCAAGACAAGGCTACAACGGACGCCCGCAGCGCATTTCGGCGCTTGATGGGCCGGCCGGGTTTATTCCGGCGATGGTTCGCTTTGCGCTAATGCGGCGAGGGCGATGCAGAGCCAGCCCGCGATCAGTGCGACGCCACCGATTGGCGTGATCGCGCCGAACCATTTCGCGCCTGTCAGCACGAGCGCGTATAAGCTGCCCGAGAAGACCACGATGCCGGCGACCCACAGCGCGCAGGCGCGCCGAGCCCACCGCCGGAGTTCGGACCGTTTGGCCGCCAGCGTCACGGCAAGCAGCGCGAGGGCGTGGTACATGTGATAGCGCACGCCGATTTCGAACGTGTCGAGCGAATCGGGGGAAACGCGCCCTTCTAGGCCGTGTGCGCCGAACGCGCCGATGATCACTGCGAGTGCGCCAACAATTCCCGCGACGGCCAGCCAAAGTGAGTGTACGTTCATTTCCGATTCCGTTGGGATACGAAAAAATCGAGGACGGGCTCGGTCGCCCGCCCTCGTGAAAAGATTGCGTCTCAGTTCCCTTGGTATAAGGGAATCGTCGATCCGCACTGCTGTACGGGTTCGATCTTCTGAAACTCCTCGCTCGGGATGCTCGGTCCTTGTCGGGTGCACTCTTTCGTGAATATCTCGCGCAATGCGTTCGCAATGTCGACCGGGGTCATCCGTTCGATGTGAGCGCGCTGCAACGCATGCGTCGGCTTCCCGTCTTTGAACAGCACGATGCAAGGCGATGAGGGCGGGATTTGCGGCATCAGTTCGCGGGCCCGCTGTGTGGCCTCCGTGTCCACGCCGGCAAACACGGTTACCAGGCGGTCCGGTATGACATCGTGCTGCAGTGCCAGCATGACGCCCGGCCGGCAGCCGCCCGCCGCGCACCCGCATACCGAGTTGACGACCAGGAGTGCGGTGCCTTGCGCATCGCTTCCGATCGCGGCATCGACTTCCTCCGGAGTATGGAGCGGCGTGATGCCGACCGCGGCCAGCTCTTCCCACATCGGACGGACCGCTTCGGGATCGTAAATTGGGGGCATGAACCTATTCCCTCCCTACCTGTAAACACTCTTGCGCGAGGCTGCGGACTGTAATGTAACGTCAAAGCGCGTCACGTTACAAACCCCGGACCCGCCGACTGATTGTAACTCCGAGTTCTTTCTCAATATTCCCACTTGCCTACACAGGTCGTTCCCGCGGTGTCTCGGGGCCGTCGTCGGGGAGCGTGAAATGAGGGTCAAGCTTCTCGCCCTCGGCCAGCATCTCGTCCCAAGTCACGGTTGCTTGCCGGTAGGCGGCCATTCGCCCAAGGATGGCGGACAGGTTGCTCGCGGCACTTTCCTGGATGTTATCCAAATAGTTGCCGGATTCGAGGCTTGCAGTAAAGGCGTGGATGTTGTTGATCACACCTTCCTGGTAGATGGTGTCCGTTCCGCCGCCGGGCCAGCCGCCCATCTTGTTCTTGATGAACACCTGCCCGCCATAGTGTGTCTCGACAGTCCCTTCGCTGCCGAAGATGCGATCGCACAGATCTTCGAACCCATAGTTGAACTGGGTTGAGCTGAAATCGATCAGCACATCGTTCGGATACCGGTACGTCACCAGGAAATGGTCCCAACAGTCGCCGACATCCGTGCGGACGCGGCGGCCCCCGGTGCCCCATGCCTCGATGGGTGTGGCGTTGAGAATCCAGTTCGCCACGTCGATCACGTGAATATTCTGCTCGACGATGATATCGCCGGACAGGGCCTTGTCGAACACCCAATTCCGCAGTCGCGCCGTCTCAGTTCCCGGGCGCGCTTTCAGGCCGAGGCGGCCGGTATGGTAGAACACCTGCCCGCACACCAGATCGCCGATCGCGCCCTCGCGAACACGCTGGACCGCTTCCCGGTATACCGGCATTGCGCGGGTCTGAAAATCGACGAACGTCGTCAGTTTGCCTTTCACGCGCGAAGCAGCGTCCACAATCGACTGACATCCGGGCACATCCACCGCAATAGGTTTCGCCAGCCAGACATGCTTGCCCGCCTCCATCGCCGCAACCGCCTGCGCCGGATGAAAGCACGGAGGACTTACAATCGCCACCGCGTCGACGCCGCTATCGATCAACTGCTTGTACCCGTCCATCCCGACGTATCGACGCTCCGTCGGCACATCCAGGCGGTTTCCCGCCAAATCCGCCTGGTCGCGGAAATAGTCGTGTACCGCGACGACCTTGGTATTGCTGTTCGTCTGGAAGAGATTCCCGAGCCAGATGCCGCGCCCCCCGCAGCCGATGAGCCCAAGCTCGAGCTTGGAATTCGCCTCCGCGCCGAACGCCGTCCGCGATGAAATCGCGACAAGCCCCGTCGCCGCGGCGGTGTGCATGAAATCGCGGCGGTTTAACTTTGTACCCCTCATGGCAATACTCCCCTCGAAGATGGGCCTTTTTCAGCAGCCTATGATAGGCATGAAACAAGAGGTTTTCCAAAACCAATTCGCGGACTCGTCGCACCGTTCCGAATCGGATTGGTGCGCTAATCCGGATTTTTCACACCCGCGGGCGTTGGAGGATACACCATTGTACAGGGCGCACCGTTATGCATCGTCGCCGCGCTGCACGGCAGAACAGATGGTGGGTGTGAAAAATCCTCACCCAAATCACTCACATGCGTTCTCCAGAGCATTTCTCACCAGTCGCCCCCCCGTCAACGGGGGGCGACTGGTGAGAAATGCGGGTTAACCCCGCACGTGATACCCGGTGGACCTCAAGCCTGTGTGGACTGCGGGAGCTTGCTCCCGCTCTGGTGTTTGGCCCAGTCATAAGTGTCTTGCTGCATAAATGCGGGCGCTTACTCCCGCTCTACATGAGAAAGCCCGCTTCCGTCACCGGCGGGGATTGACCCATCGAAAGTTGTCGGCGGCGAAACCGCGAGCGGGCTCGCTCAGCGAGAGCGGCAGAACGCAACCACAGACCAATCGACGCGGCGATACGCTCGACAGATACTCCGCTTGGGAGGTGTACGGAAGTAATCGCGAGACCTCGGCAGTTGCGCACAGAAACCAGCGCGGGGCGCGCAGCGAAACCGACCCGACATCGTTGACATTCAAAGCCCGTGCATTGCGATAATCAGCCAGGCCAAACGCGAAAGGATACCCCCATGAACGCCAACTACCCCCGCAGACTCCTCTGGCACGGCACTATGCTATTTCTTCTCGGTCTCCTGACCGGTCTCGTCATCCCCCTGCTCAAATCGCCGCGGCTCGGCGTGTCCAGTCACCTCGAAGGCGTCATGAACGGGACCTTCCTGCTCGTCCTCGGCCTCGCATGGCCGCACCTGCGCCTGTCGGCCCGCGTCCAGACCATCTCGTTCTGCCTGCTGCTTTATTCGACCTACTCGAATTGGGCCGCCGTCCTGTTGGCAGCCGTCTTTGGCGCAGGCCGCATGTCCGGAGTCGCAACGCCCGGCCTCGAGGCAGCCGCCTGGCAAGAGGGCATCGTCGCCGTAATGTTGATTTCCCTCACCGTCACGATCTTGGTCGCGTGCGCCACCCTCCTCTGGGGCTTCCGTGGCCGCGACTGCCATCCGCAGCCCGAAACCTGAATGCGGCACCGGTACATCAGCGGTTCAAAGAATAATTTGGGTAATTGTTTGGCGGAACTCTGTGTCGTTGGTACGACCTGCTTGAATGGACAGATCATCCTCGCAACGCTACCGTGACTTGCGTTCGAATATTGCCGAGGTGCCGGTCAAAACTGGGCCACAAGGGGGACGAGTACGTGGGGTGGGCAATCCACGTTTCATGTTCCGTCGAGTCTCACTCCGCGATATATGCGTCCGCTTCGATTTCGATGAGCATGTCCGGGTCGATCAGTTTTGATACCTCCACCATGGTCGACGCGGGGCGTATCTCGCCGAACACTTCACCGTGGGCGCGACCCGCCGCTTCCCATTGCGAGATATCCGCGAGATACATGCGGGTGCGATACACGTCGCTCATCTTAGCGCCTCCCTTGGCGAGCGCCGCCTCGATGTTCTTCAGCGTTTGCAGTGTCTGCGCGCGCAAATCGCCTATGCCGACCAGTTTGCCGTCGGGCCCCGTGGCCGTGGTGCCGGAGACGTGGATTGAGCGGCCGATTTTCACCGCGCGGGAGTACCCGATGATCGGTTCCCACTTCGAACCTGACGATATGAGCGAGCGCTCCATGGATAGTTTTTCCTTTCCTGCGGTGCGCCGAATCGGTTGCGGCGCCATCCACATTGTGTCAGTCCATGCCCCGATGGACAAAGCGTTTAGCGACTGGCGCAAGAGGTACGCGAACGAACCGTTTCTGTACTCGTTCGATCCGCAGGACTACGGGACAAATAACTTCTCGGCAAACCGCATCAACTGGATGTCCGGCTTCCGCGAGAAGGTATTCGATCGGATTCCTCTGCTGAAAACGGATCGCACCGCCCTCGTGAACCGCATCGAGGCGGTACCGCTGTAAGCGACAACCGGCCCTTGCCACCCGATGGCAAGGGCCGGCAATTTTAACGAGTGGTGCGCGGAGGGAGACTTGAACTCCCAACCCCTTTCGGGGACCAGATCCTTAGTCTGGCGTGTCTGCCAGTTCCACCATCCGCGCTTGAAAGCCGTCGTTATTCTACCGATATGTACAGCGACCATGCAACTGCGTCATCAGGTGCGCCACTCTCGTCCGCTAACGAGGCAGCTCTCGTAGCTCGACCAGCGAATCCTCGGTGATCGGCGCGCTGCCGTATCGTACTTCTGCGCAGCGGCGGTACCAGCGGGCGTGGTCCGCCAGATTCGGAAATTCTCGCTCGATGCGAGTTGCGAACGCGTGCAGGGTCTCGGAGTCGCGGCGGCGCAGACCCTTCCAGCGCATTTTGCGATCCTGCCGCGAGAGAATTCGGTGCAGTCCGCGCAACTCCGGCGAAAGAGACCGAAGGTTCCGACGTCGTCTCGTTACAAGCAGGGCTACGTACATCAACGCAAGGGCCGCCATCGCCAACAGGAGGGGGGCTCCCAACGGGGGAAAGAGCCATTTAGTCAGGCGGACGATCGCCTCGAGTGCCGCGCGACCGAGGCCCAGAGTCGCGACGGCCATGCGGATGTCACGCCAGCGTTGGCGCAGAGCATCAAGTGCGCTGGTGAATTGGAGGCCCCTCCGCGGCGACGGCACGCCTTCACCTGGAGTCACCTCGACGATGACCCATCCCTTGCCCTCAATATAGGCTTCGGCCCACGCGTGGGCGTCCGCGTTTCGCGCCATCCAATACCGGCCGTAGGGGTTGTAATCTGCGGCGACAAATCCGGTGACGTATCGGGCCGGAATACCTGCGAGTCGAAGCAGGATTACTGCGCCGGAAGCGAAGAACTCGCAATGCGCCGGCGGACGTTCGGTCAGAAAGTAGCTGATCGGGTCGCGCCCTTCCGGCGGGTCGATGCCAAGGCCGTAGTGGAATCCGTTAGATCGAAAGAAGTCCTGTATTGCCAGGAGTTTTCGGCCGGTATCGAGGTTTGCTTGAAACTTCTCGACAGCCAGGAGCCTTACACCCGACTCAACGGATTTTGGAATCTCTAACAGCAGCCGCCTCTGCTCGGCGGAAAGTCGCGCAACTACGGGCATGCGAGGCGCGTGGGCCGTGATCGGAAGCGAGGTATCCAGCCCGTCCGGTATCAAGGAGTCATTTTCATCCACGGCCATACCGCGAGCGCGGACCTGAACTAGCGCAGCATTCAGGGGAAGAAACATGACGTCATTGAGCGAGTGGTCTTGCCAGATGTTCAATGAATCAAGGGTTGTGTCACCGGTATCGAAAACCTGATACGTGTTCCGCGCAGGATCTCGGGGAACGGAGCCAACCCGGCCATGGACCGGATTCAGTTCCCGTCGGAGCGGTGATTGTTCCCATCGGCCGTTCACGTATACATCATACGCGCAGGCCCTTAAGTACCCCGGGTCGGTATCGCTGTAAACCCGCAGAACTATCGATTCGTCCAATTCTCGTATCTGGCGGATGGAATCGAGGCGAGAGGTCCGTGAAAATCCGATGGTGTGGTGGTTGCCTTGATCCGAGATTGCCCCGGCCAGGTATTGATCGATCTCATTACCGTACGCCGCGATGAAGGAACTGGCCGCCGCACCGGCCGATAATGCGGCGGCCAACACCGCGAGCTGGAAGGCGTAGGCGCCGACTGAGCTGCGGGATCGCTCGCGACCGACGCCGTGCGCGGGGGCGCCGAAGCCCAGCGTCGCGACAATAAAGGCGGTAGCCAGCAGGCCGTAGAAGATTTGCTGGTCATTGTTCGCACGGACCACACCGGAGCCCACCATCGCCACCGCGCCAAGAAGGACAAAGGTGCGCGGATAGGGTACAGGACGCTGCGGAGAATCTTCCTCGGGCGCGAAGAACAGCAGGGCGGCCTGCACCACAAGGCAGACATCGGCAAAGAACCACATAATGCCGAAGGTGTCGAACACCGTGCCGCGCGGGCCGAACAGCGTGTAGAGCCCGAATACATGTGGAATTGCAACCAGTACGCCCGCCACCCCAAGGGCCGCCAAGGCTTGATTCCGGGTAAGGCTGATTCGTCGGTGGTCGGGGAGTGCGATTACCGCGGCCACGGCTGCGATACCCGCAACCAGATAGCTCCGTGAGATCAGCGCAAAGGTGACGCATTCGACGAGGATCATGGCGCACGCGCCTGTTCTTGCCCGGTTCATAGGATTTCAATCCCTCCCGAGCGCACCGTTGCCGGATCGAAGTGCGAGATGGGGACTTCGCTGGACTCGTACGGCTTTGTAGGCGGGCCTGCGCGCACGAGCAGCACTTTAGTCGCGCACCTGTGGTTCTGCGCGGCCCGCACCATCTCCTCGCGGGAGTCGTCCCAATCCAGCAGGACGGCCACGACGGCGGAAATGCTATTTAACTCATCGAGCAGCGCCGGCGTGACCCGGTCAAAGGGATTGGTTCGGCAGGCGTCGACGCAGGCAAGTATTTCGAGCACATGATCGAAGTGGGCGGTATGACGGCCGGCGCGAAAAACGTGTAGTTCCGGGCCTGCGGCAAACAGGTCAATAATGTATTCGCCCCGCGCCAGCGCATCGGCCGCCGCGGCGCACAGACTGACGGCCGCCTCGAGATCCGGAAATCCGGTTTTGCCCGGCCGCCGAAAGCGGGGAACGTAGGTGTCCAAAATCAAAGCGATCCGGCAGTAATACTCCTCCTGATACTCGCGAACGGCAGGCCTGCCCAGCCGCCCCCAGGCCTTGAAATCCATTCGGCGTAACGGGTCGCCGGGCCGGTACTCGCGGTTGCCGATGTATTCCGGCGATTCGCCGACGTTCGACGTCAGCGCGATCCCGCCAGGCTGGTATCGCGCGCTGATCGGAAGTTCCACACTCGAGATCGGATGGAACGACGGCATCACCAGCAGGGCCCCTACGGCGGGCCGCCCACAGGGCGTGCGGAACAGATGGAGCGGGTAGGTGGTGAATGTTCGAAGCTTCAGCGGACCGTACAGTCCGCGTCGCTGGGGTCTCAACATGGCGAACACGCGGGCCGTCTCGCCGGGTGGAACGGACTCGACCGAGGGCTGCTCGGCGCCGGGCAATTCCGGTATGTCGTGGAAGAAGCCGGCGGCAAGGTTTCGGAGGGGGAAGCGGCCTGTATTGGTGATCCGCGCCTCGACGGACAGGGGCTGACCGGCGACGGCCCTTTCCGGAAACTGGACCGAGACCTCGACCCGCGGCCGCCATAGCAAGCTAATGAGAAGCGCCAGCCCAATCACCGCCGCCAAGGCGCAGAACATCCGGAATATCGGCATCTCGATCGAACCTGCTCCCAGACTGCCCGAAAGGAGGAGGGCGAGAAGCAGAGATTTTCCCAACCCGGTAGTCCGATAATGCCACCAGTACATTGCGGCATCTCGGTACCGATCGAGCGCCCCACGTCGCGCCGCCCCGTTTGACGCGAACGCGCGGGTTGCGGTGTTCACACTGGCACCCGAACCGACTGCACCGCGTCCGCAATGGCAGCCGCTTTTTCGACACCGCTGTACTTGGCCTTCGACGTCAGAACGACGCGATGGGCGAGAACGGCCGGTGCGTAGTTCTGCACGTCGTCGGGCAGCACGTAGTCGCGCCCGTTTGCGAAAGCGGCTGCCTGTGCGGCGCGGAACAACATGAGCGAGCCGCGCGGGCTGACGCCCAACCGCAATCGGGGGTCTTCGCGCGTGCGTTGCACAAGACTGACGATATACTTTCCCACGCTCACGTCGACGCGAACCTCACGCACGGCACGCTGGATCGCCACTACTTCCTCACGTTGAAGAACAGGCTGGAGGGTTTCGATTGGGTGTTGGATAGCCTGCGAAAACAGGATGTCCACTTCCGTATCGGACGTGGGATACCCCAATTTCACCAAGGCGAGAAATCGGTCCAACTGCGCCTCTGGCAAGGGATATGTGCCGTGATACTCGATGGGGTTCTGCGTGGCCAGAACAAAAAAAGGGGCGGGCAGAGCGTGACGACGCCCTTCGATTGTCGCCTGTCCTTCGCTCATGGCTTCCAGCAGCGCCGATTGGGTGCGCGGCGACGCTCGGTTGATTTCGTCCGCGAGAAGTACGTTGCAGAATATCGGCCCCTCGTGGAAATGAAACTGCGCCCGGTTGGGATCGTAGATGGACGAACCCAGGATGTCGGCGGGAAGGAGATCAGGCGTGAACTGGACGCGATTAAACTTCGCGTTGATGGACTTCGCGAGCGCTTTGGCCAGCGTCGTCTTGCCGACGCCGGGGATGTCTTCCATCAACACAGAACCGCCCGCCGCGATCGCCACGATGAGTGAGTCAATACTTTCTTGTTTGCCCCGTATGACGTGGGCAAGGTTGGCGCGGAGCCGCAAGAGCTTCGCGCGCAGGTCCGGCTGGGCTGCTACCGCCATCGTGACTGCGTTCCCGCAAACGAGTTCGGTCTGTCAAGTCGTCCGTTCACATCGATTGTACTCGGTTGGGGCGCTGTCACGCCCCTGCTCATGGCCCCGACCGAAGGTTTACCTGACGGCTGCGCCGGGTCCCGCCGCGGCGGGTCGCCCATCATGCGGTGCCGTCCAACAAACTCAGCAGGTATTTTCCGTAGCCGCTTTTCAACAGCGACTCCGCCAGTGCGCGAAGCTGATCCGCCGAAATGAAGCCCATTCGGTAGGCCGCTTCCTCGATACAGCCGATTTTCAGCCCCTGCCGTTCTTCAATCACCTGCACGAACTGCGCTGCCTGCATCAGCGATTGAAACGTCCCCGTGTCCAGCCATGCGGTACCGCGGTCGAGAATCGCCACGCTCAATTTGCCGCGCCGCAGGTATTCCTTGTTGACGTCGGTAATCTCATACTCGCCGCGCGCGCTGGGCTTCAATGACTTTGCAATCTCGATCACGTCGTTGTCGTAGAAATACAACCCCGGCACCGCGTAATTCGACTTCGGGCGCTGGGGCTTTTCCTCGATGGAAATGACGCGGTTGTTCTCGTCAAACTCCACGACGCCGTACCGCTCGGGGTCGGATACGTGATACGCATAAACGACACCGCCGTCCGGGTCGCGGTTGGCCTGCAGCGTCTGTTCCAGCCCGGTGCCGTAAAAGATGTTGTCCCCCAGAATCAGGGCCGCTTTGTTCGTGCCGATGAACTTCTCGCCGATCACGAAGGCCTGCGCAAGGCCGTTGGGTACTTCCTGAACGGCGTATTCGAGTGATACGCCAATTCGCGAGCCGTCACCCAGCAGATTACGGAAGTGGGGGAGGTCCTGCGGTGTCGAAATGATCAGGACCTCACGAATTCCCGACAGCAACAGCGTCGACAGCGGGTAATAAATCATGGGCTTGTCGTACACTGGCATGAGCTGTTTGCTGACAGCCAGAGTAAGGGGGTGAAGGCGGGTCCCCGAACCTCCGGCGAGAATAATGCCCTTCATGACGACTCCTGTCTAACCCCGCGGGCGACTGCAATTTAGCACAAGATCGAATTTTGAATCCAAATGGGGCGCCGTTATCCTTAGTCTGGATTTTTCACACCCACGCGCGTTGGAGGATATACCATGGTACAGGGCGCACCGTTATGCATCGTCGCCGCGCGGCACGGCAGACCAGATGGTGGATGTGAAAAATCCTCACCCAAATCACTCCCATGCTTTCTCCAGCGCATTTCTCACCAGTCGCCCCCGTCAACGGGGGCGACTGGTGAGAAATGCGGGGTAGAACGCTGTGAGTCGAGCAACTGTGCAAGTTCGGAGCTATTCCATGCGACTGAGACCCGATGATATCGAAATTACGTTCTTTCGCAGCAGTGGGCCGGGTGGGCAGCACAAGAACGTTACGGAGTCCGCGGTGCGTGTCCGGCATATTCCCACCGGCATCGTCGTGACATCGGCTGTACACCGGTCGCAGCATCGCAATCGAGAGGCGGCCCTGGAGGAACTCGAGCGTCGCCTGATGGTCCGCGCGCGCAAGCCCAAACCGCGGAGACCTACTAAACCGTCGAAGGCTGCCAAGAGTCGGCGGATCGAATCCAAAAAGCTACGCGGCGAAACGAAGCGGTTGCGGCGAGGACCGCCCGAGGAGTGAGCACTCGCGAGCGACCCACGAAGTGTAACGGGAGGTGGGGCGAGTGGGATTTCGGATTGGAATCGGGGCCATGCATGTTAGGGGAATCGGTGTAAGCACGACAATGCGCCCTTGCGGTCTCCAAGAAGATCCTGTCGGTTCGTCTTGACTGTGGTCGTTTGCTTCCGCGCCGTTCTGCCGGGGAATAGTACCGAATAACCGCCCGTATTGAACCGATAGCCGGATTTCATTCGTATACATATACGCGGCTGTGGTAGCATTCGGCCCTGTTTGCTGCGGACGGGGTGGAAACAATGCCATGAATAATCGACTGGTCGCATTTCTCTTCGGTGCTCTCGCGGTGTTGCCGGTGGTTGGGTGCGCGACGACTGCGGAGGGTCCTGCATCGTTGCAATCCGCGCAATCGCCGGCGTGGTCGGCCAAGGCCGTGCCGAATGAAATCATTGTGGCGGTTTCGCCGGCGGGCAAATCCTTGCGCGTGCTGGGTTCATCAGGGATCGTGATAGGCGCCAGCGCGGACGCGATCGTGAACGCCAGGTTTCGTGCGCCCATTCGCGAGTCGCTCAGCGGCTACGACGCGGCGGAGGTCTTTCGCGGGATTATTAAGTCCCGCCTGGAAGACGCTTTGGGACGAGAGATCGCGGAGGTCGCCCCCTTAGGCTCGACTGCGGGCATGAACTCGCGAAAAGAGGCCCAGGACGCGCGGTACGCATCCCTCGGACGGCGGGGAGCGGATGTGCTACTTGACTTGGTCATGACGTTCGGCATTTACGGTTCCGATGGCACGCTGGCAATCAAACTCGATGGAAAACTGGTCGCAGTGCCCGACGGCGATACCTTGTGGGACAACGTCCTCGTTGTCACCAATGAACCGATCCTGGCCAATGCAAAGCTGGGCGATCCGACGAAGCGCATGGGCATGACGTTGATGAACCCGGAGTTCGCGGTGGATGATGAGAAAATGGCACAGTGGACAGCCGACGGAGGCGCGATCCTGCGGAAACGATTCGAAATGGCGGCAAACGCGGCGGTGGGCGCGATGCTCTGCGACTTGGGTTTGGCCAATGACGCCGCCGGGGAGTACGCGCTCGGCAAACTTGCCATGAATCGCAAGAAGTTCAAGCTGGCGGCGAAGCATTTCGAGAACGCGATGAAACTCGATCCGGACCTTATTGACGCGCGAAACGGATATGCGGTGAATATGGCCCATTTTGGGCAAGTGGACGACGCCATCGCGGTAGCGAGATCGATCGCGGATTCGAACTCCGACTACGGCCCGGCCTGGTTCAATCTCGCATGGTGGTATGCGACGAAGAAGAAAGACGCCGCCGCGGCGAAGTCCTGCTACGAGAACGCGCTTGCCCTGGGAATGCCGAAAGAAGGAAAAATAGAAAAGGAAATCCGAAAGGGGGGCTAGCCCGCATTTCTCACCAGTCGCTCCCGATGACGGGAGCGACTGGTGAGAAATGCTCAGGAGATAGCATGGAAGTCAATCGGGTGAGGATTTTTCACACCGACAGCTCGTTTTGCCCTGTCGCTCAATAAAGGTATCTGCCGCACGAAGTTGTATCCTTCATTGCCCGCGGGTGTGAAAAATCCGGTTTAAAAGCTCCATTTGCTCTTTTCGCGGAACCGTTTGATCGTCGAGGGCGTAAGAACGCCCGCGGCAATAAGCAGGCCGAGAGCGGTTACGCCGGAGATGAGCGCGCCGAGTTTCACGAGCGGCGGGTCGAACTGGAATACGACTTGTCTGGCCCCTTCCGGCACTTCGACTCCGCGAAACAGTACGTCCACCGGAAACACCCGCGCCGCCTCGCCGTCGACGGTCGCTTTCCATCCGGGGTAGTAGGCGTCCGCGAGCACGAGCACGCCTTTGGAGACTCCGTCCAGTTGGACCGTGACGCGCGTCGTGGTTTCATCGGGGACGATTGTGACGGTGCCGGGCGCCTTGCCCTCCGGCAAGGGGGGTGGGGGAGTGCCTTGTTCGAGCAGCGGCGGCTCGGATCCGTTCAACAATTCGGGTGCATATTTCTCGCTCAATCGGGCTTGGTACGCCATCCAGGCGCTCGTCTGGGCCTCTGTATCGAAGAAAAGCACCGCCCCCGTCGGCAGGACGTGCTCGACACGCAACACGCTTCGAATCGGCGCAAACTTGCCTTGAATATCCTCCTGCGTCAGCAAGAGCAATTGGGAACCCGACCGCCGCAGCAGCAGCGGATCGGCGATTGCCGCGGCCCGAAAGTCTGCCTGGTGTTTCAGGAGCACTCCCGCGCTTCCGTACAGTTGCGGCACAAGATTCCCTGCCAGCGGCCATTTGTCCAGCGATTCGCTGCCGGTTACGCGCCCACCCGACTTCTTGAGCATCGCGACAAAGGGGGTCTCGGGATAGAGCAGTGACAATGGCGTTGTGGGGAGGACGGGCGTAAACGTTGTCAGCAGATCGATGACAGCAATTCCGCACAGGGAATAGCCTTGCACCCGCGCGGAGGGGCTGATCATCGTTACTCCCAGCACGACAAGCGTCGATGCGCCAAGTACCGCGGCGAGCAGGATTGCCCATGTCGGCGGTAAGCCGCCGGCGCTTCGTAGCGCCATGACCGTGATGCCGACTGACGCACCCCAGACCAGCGTCCCGGTTATCACGAGACGCTTTATCGTCGACTTTACTTCATGGACGCCGAGATGCAGCCACTCTTCCATGGTCGCGGCGGCCAACAGCGTGAGTGCCCATATCGATGCGGGCAGAATGTGTTCAGGGCTGAATCCGCCGCCGACGCTCGAATTGACGGGCGGTCGGCTGATCAGGATGGCTACGGCAATCGCCACCGCCGCGCACCCCGCCAAGGAATCGGCCCGGCCGCGCTGCCGTTTCGCGGCAAACGCGCGCAACGCAGGCCAAACGCCCATAAGCACGACTGCGACGGTTCCGACGTGAAGTAGACCTGCCCCGCGCGCGACGGCCTCGGTGTCCGCCGTAAGGCCCGGGATGGGGATGGCGTATGGCAGCAGCCAGGCGCGCCAGTCCGCCAAAGAAAGGGCGTAAGCGGCGTGGGTCTCAGCGGATTGGAAGCGATACTTCATGAACTCCGCATACGGTACCCACTGAATGGCGCACAATCCCGCCGCAACGGCCGCGCTGAGCGCCCACAGTCCCAGCGAGGCGCCTATGTCGGCCGGGCAACGCGACTCGTGCCAGGACCTGAACGCGAAGTAGAGAAGTGAGAACAGCACACATGCGGCGAAGGTTTCGTGATCGCCGGGGAGCAGCGAGAGAGCCAGCGCGAGCGCGCCGCCCGGCCATGCGCGGTAGTGGCCAAGGGCGAGCCGTTCGGCGTACAGCAGAAGAAGAGGAAACCACGGCATGACGTCGGATACGGGATAGACGGACCAGAGGAGAAGGGGGCCGCTCAGTTCGAAACCGGCAGCCGCGAACAGCGCAATCGCTGGGCTATGACCCAACCTCCGCGCTGCGTAGAATGCACACAGTCCGGCGAAAAACAGTTTGAGGTAGAGGGACACGCGCAACGCGACGACCGGATCGCCGAGATAGAATGGAAGTGTGAACGGGGAAAGGCAGCGCGTGCGCCACATCGCGAAAAATGGCAGGCCGGCGTATTCCAACGGACTCCACAACACGTCGCCCACACTCCGCACGCTTGCGATAAAAGCATACCACGGGAAGTAACGCTGGGCGGCGAGATTCTGCTCGGGGGCGTCAGCGGGTTCCTCGCCGATTGGCCGTGCTTCTTCCCACGGCAACATGGACAGGGTGCTCTGCGTCGAGACCGGGGCATGGCCGCGAAGAATGGAGGGAACGAGCAAGATTAGGGGCAGGACGGCAAGCACTGCCAGGCAAATGGCATGCTCCGTGGCTATGCGATATCGCCGCCGCAACCCTGTTTACTCCCGGAATAAGGCGCACGAAGGGCCGTCTCGTTTGCCTGAACGATGCGCATCACGCCGTGACCGGTTTCGGCTTGCGCGGCGATGTATGAATGCCGAGTCCGTAGAAGTCCTCCGCCGCTTCCATCATCGTTTCGGCCAACGTCGGATGGGTATGTATCGTGTGAGCGATATCCTCGACGGTTGCTTCCAGCTTCATGGCGATGGCCGCCGCGGCGATCAGTTCGCCGGCCTCTGCGCCCAGGATGTGAACGCCCACAACCTCTCCCGTCCGCGCATCGCCGACGATTTTCACCAAGCCGTCGGTTTCTCCCATGCTTTGCGCGCGGCCACTGGCCAAGAATGAAAACCTCCCAACCCTCACATCTATCCCTGCCTTGCGCGCCTTGGCCGCCGTCAGGCCGACGCTCGCAACCTCGGGCGACGTGAACGTGCACGCGGGCACCACGCGATAATCCATCGTTTCATGGCCGCCGGTCGCGTTCGCGGCGGCGACCAGACCTTCCGCGCTGGCGCCATGCGCGAGCATGGTGCGGCCCGTCACGTCCCCGATGGCATAAATACCGGGGACGCTGGTTTCCATTCGCTCGTTCACGAGGATTTCGCCGCGTTTTCCCAGCTTCACGCCGAGCGCCGGCGTTCCCGCCACCACTTCCGAATGATACCTTCGTCCGATTCCAACCAAGACCCGGTCTGCCTCGATTTCACCGGCTTTGTCTCCTTCCAAAGCGAGGGTCATGTGCTTTCGTCCCCGGTCGATTTTTTTCACAGTGGTCCCGGTGCGGACGTCCATGCCGCGCTTTTTGAGAAGGGCGGCAAGTTGTTTGGTCAGTTCTTCATCCTCGAGGGGCAGGATCGTCGGCATCATCTCGATCAGCGTGACATGGGCCCCGAACGCATTCCACAGGCAGGCGAATTCGGCGCCTACTGCGCCCGCGCCTATCACCGCTACCCGCTGGGGTATTGACTCCAGATCGAGCGCCTCGGTGCTCGTGATTACGCGTTCGCCGTCGGTCTCGAGACCCGGGATCTGCGCGGGCGAACTTCCCGTGGCGATAATGATGGAAGCCGCGTTGACGGTATCCCCGCCGACGACAATCTTCCCGGGGGCGGCAATCGCGGCAGTTCCTTTGACAACTTCAATCCCGTGTGCCTTGAATAAGTTCCGAATGCCGGCCTTGTTTTTCTTCACAACGTCGTCTTTTCGTGCGCGAAGCTTTTTAAGGTCCAGCGCGAAGCCCTTGACGTCCAGTCCCAGTTCACGTCCATGCTGAAGTTTGCGATACAGTTCCGCCGTGTGGATAAGGGTCTTTGTCGGAATGCAGCCCCAGTTCAGGCACACGCCGCCGATCTCCTCTTTTTCAATCGCGAGGACTCGGGCGCCACGTTGGGCAGCGCGTATGGCCGCCACGTATCCGCCGGGCCCTGTTCCGATGACGGCGACATCACAAATAGGCATGGCAAACTCCACTTATCAACGATAGGTGCATCAGAATGCGGCGCGCTCGAGCACGTCCTTCAGGCGCCCCATAAACCGGGCGGCCAGTGCGCCATCAATGACGCGATGGTCGCTCGACAGCGTTAGCTTCATGATGGGCCTGATGTGAATGCCGCCGTCGATGACGACCGGCCTGTCCTTGATTTGGCCCACGGCAAGAATCGCGCTGTCGGGTTGATTGATGATTGCGGTGAAGTGGTCCACGCCGAAACCGCCGAGGTTGGATACGGTGAAGGTATTCCCGCTGTAATCGTCCGGCGTCAGTTTGCCGGTCCGGGCCCTTTCGGTCAGGGTTTTACATTCGCGGGAAATGTCCTGCAGGGACTTTGTCTGCGTCTGGCGCACGACGGGCACAATCAACCCCGTCGGCAATGCGACGGCAAAGCCCATGTTGATGTCGGCCATTTCCTCAACGGCGTCACCTGCCCAGCGCGCGTTGACCTCGGGGAATTGTCGCAGGGCTTCCGACGCGGCCGCCATCACAATGTCGTTGTACGACGGCTTCCAAGGCTGCGCGGCCCGAAAACGGGCGGCGTTAGACATGTCCACCTCGACGGTCATGTAATAGTGCGGCGCCGAGAACTTGCTCTCGGACATCCGCTTGGCGATAACCCGGCGCATCGGAGAGAGGGGCACCCGGCGCGTTCCGGATGCGGCTGCTGCCGGACGAGGCGACCGCTCGATATCGGCTTTTGTAATCCTGCCGCCGGGACCCGTCCCCTGGACCAGGGTGACATCGATACCTTTCTCCTCGGCGAGTCGCATGGCGGTCGGCGTAATTTTGAGTGACTTGATGCGCTCGGCATAGGCCAGTACATCGCATTCCATGACTCGACCGCCGATGCCACTGCCCGAGACAATTGCCGGATTGATATGGAGACTGGCCGCCCGTTGTCGTGCTCGCGGCGATACGGCGGTACTTGGACCAGGCATGGCTGCCGGCGCGGAAGCAGACGAAGGTGCGACCGTGGCCAACTTCTCCCTGGCCGAGGGGGCGGCTTCGACAGGCGCAGTGCCCGTTGTTTCGCCTGCGTACTTGGACAGGTCCGGCAGCGGTTCGTTAGGCTCGCCCAAAAGTGCGATCACCGACAAGACCGGCACAGTCACGTCCGGTTCGACCAGGATCTTGCGCAAGGTTCCGCTGGCGGGTGCCTCGCATTCGATTTCGGCCTTGTCCGTCTGCACGGTCAAGAGCGGCTCCCCCTGCTTGACCGTGTCGCCTTCGGCCTTTAGCCATTGAACGATCGACGCTTCTTCCACCGACTGGCCCAGTTGCGGCAGTTTCACTTCGTGCATGGTTCTTCCTGGAGATTGGATGGACTGCGGTCGGTCCCACGCCGGTCAGGCCCCGCAATCGACGTTCCATCCTTCTTTGTCGAGCCGCTTGGCGCCGTCCTCAATTAGCGGAATGAGGGGAGACTCCTCCGAGAGGCGACACACTTCCCGGCAAACGCCCCTGACCCCATCGCGACGATACACAGCCTTAATGACCTGTGCCGCAGCGTCCTGGGGGTGATCGTATCGCATCGCGGCTGCGGCTGCAAATGCCAGATGCGCCGGTCTAACTCCTTGCTCAACACACAGTTGAGCCGCGCCGATCAGGCGATCTCGGGGTCCCAGCTTCCGCACGGGATCCCGTGCGACCCGGTCGACCTGATCACCGAGTGCGGAATTGGTGAATCGTCTCAGCAAGTCAGCGGTGTGCAAGTCAAGCTCCGCGCGATCCAGACCGTGCTTGCGCACCAAGGCCTCGCTTGACTCCGCGAGTGCGAGTTCCACTTCCGAGCGGACGCGGGGGTCGCGGATGGCCTGCCAGATAAAGCGGTGTCCGCGAAGATAGCCGAGGTAGGCGGTTGCGGCATGGCCCGCGTTGTGTACGAACAATTTACGCTCGACATAGGCCCCGAAGTTGTCCTGCGGCTGCATGTTAATGAGGGGGGGGATCGGTCCCTTAAACCCCGCCTTGTCGACGGGGAGTTCACCGTACGCCTCCACTCGGACCAGCAGCGGATCTTCGCGTTTTTGCTCGTCAGTCATTACCGGCACCATTCGACCGATACTCGCCTCAACAAAACCGATCTTCAAGTCAAATGCCGAATGGAGATGGGGGGGAAGGTAGGGCCGGACCTGCTCTCGCAGGTAAGGTCCGCCATCGATCATGTTTTCACACACGATGATATTCAGCGGAAGCGCATCCGATCGAGCAATCCTCTGTCGGATTCCTGCTGCGATCAGCGGTGCGATCTTCGGCAACACCGATACGCCGACCGCAGTCGATGCCAGGTCGGCCGCCGCCAGTGCGGCAGCGACTTCCTCGGTCTGTTCCGCATGGAGCGCGCGAACGTTTCCGATGGTCACGGTGTACGTTTCGTCATCTTCGATCCGCAGCGGATAGCTGCCTCGCGCGTTGATTGTCCGAATCAGTTGAACGTCGACATCGACAAAGGTGGTTTCATACCCCGACTCATAATACAACTGGCCGAGGAACCCTCGCCCGATATTTCCCGCGCCGAATTGAACGGCCTTCACCGTTCGGCTCCCACTGCATTCCATTTCGCGGACGTCGTCATGGTTTTGTAAACGAAATCCCGTAATGATAGGGAGGCAAGATCATTTCACTGCGGGCGTCACACACAAATCCAACTTTTTCGGCCCAGTTACGGCACTGGGCCGGTCGCGGGCGGATGTCCAGCGCAGGGCCGCGAGGCGTGGGAACGTCACAACGCCAGTGGATGATGCCGAGTCGTCCGCCCGGTCGCAGCACGCGAAACGCCTCACCGCAGAGCACGTTTGGATTCTCGGCGTGAAGGATGTTAAAGAGGGCCGCTGCATCGGAGCTGTTGTCTGCAAGTCCGGTCCCCGCGGCGATGAAGTCGCGCTTATGCGTACAGACGGTCGTGAGCCCCTCGCGTGCCGCCCTTTCCGAGGTGCGGGCGAGCATGTCCTCCTCGATGTCAAACGCGTGGACGATTCCGCCCGTGGTCTTGGCCCAAGGTATCGTGAACGTCCCGTAACCGCAGCCGAATTCCACCGCGATCGCGCCAGGTTGACAAAGTCCCAGGCTCTCCAGGATTTGCAGTGGTTGGAAAAACGCCTCCCATATTGCCTCGTCCGGCATGCCGCTGTCTCGTACTTTCATGGATCGCCCCTCAACGTCAGTCGGATCTACCCCTGCACGATGATTTGCCGTAGTTCCTCGTGGATCCGTCCGTTACTGGCGAGCACGCCGCCGTGCCCCTTAAACAGCGAGAGGGTAGACCCATCGAGTCGGGAGACTCTGCCACCCGCTTCTTCGACAATGACCATCGCGGCGGCGAAGTCCCAGGGATTCAACTGCACGTGCACGTAGGCATCCATATCGCCAGTGGCGATGGAACACAATCCGATTACGGCGGCGCAATGACAGCGCACCTGCCCGGCAGCCTCGATAAGGCGGCAGAACGCGGCGAGTGTCGCGGCCCGGTCCCTCGGACAGGAAAAATCGATCTCCGCCCTAGCAATCGAAAGCCGGTCCACCGATGAAACGCGCAGGCGCTCGCCGTTACGGTACGCGCCCCCGCCGCGCTGGGCCATATACAATTCGCCAGTCCCTGGAATAGCCACGCCTCCGACGACGGGGACGCCGCCCATAGAAAGGGCAACGGAGATGCCATAAGCCGGAAACAGGCCTCGAACAAAGTTCTGCGTACCGTCAATCGGATCAATCAGCCAAATCCGCTCATCGGAATCCGCGGGTATCGTGCTGAGCCCGGCCTCTTCCCCGACGATGAAATCGCCGGGATACTGGGCCGCGATGCGTCGCGCCAATTCATCCTGGACCGCCAAGTCGACCTCCGTCAGCAGATCGTTGTCCTCGGACTTTGACGTGATTTCGACCGCATGACGCTGGGCGTACTTTCCCCGGACGTACACGGCCAAATCATCCAGCGCTTCACGGATAAACTCGAATTCCTGCATTTTATTCTTTCGTGCGCGCGCAGTGCAGGGAATCGCAAAGGGGCAGGCCCCTAACCTGCCCCACCATTCCCCGATGTCTTCCAAGCCTCCCCAATCCAATCAGTCTACACGTTGCGAGACTTGCCGCGCTACTCGACGGCAAGCCCGCTGTGTCTGCATGCCCGGAGCAGAACGTGAGGCGGACAGAAAGATCGGCCTTTTCGGACTGCAAGGAATGCGCTGCGACGAACGGCAGTACCGCGGCTGCGCATGATATGGAATCCACAGGCCCCTCGAGCGCATAATAGTGGAGCAGATTGGCGGGAATCGGCCCTAGGCTCGTAGTTTGATGGCTGCTGTGCATTCGATAGCGAACGTGCGCGATACGCGAGGGCGCGCCCTGCGCGACCTGCGCATCTCCGTCACGGACAAATGCAATCTACGTTGCACGTATTGCATGCCCGCCGATCACTTTCACGAACACTACGCCTTCCTACCCAAGTCGAGTCTGCTGACCTTCGAAGAGATTACCCGAATTGCGCGCGTCTTCGCGTCGTTTGGCGTGACCAAACTGCGCATCACCGGGGGAGAGCCCCTGTTGCGCAAGGACCTGCACCGCCTGATTCTGATGCTGAACGCCATCGAAGGAATTTCCGACATCGCGCTCACCACAAACGGCCTGCTCCTGGCCGAGCATGCCCGCACGTTGAAAGAAGCCGGCCTTCGCCGAGTGACGGTCAGCATGGACTCACTGGACGATGCCAAACTGAGCGGGATGTCCGGTCGGCCGATTTCGGCCTCCACGGTGCTCAGGGGTATCGCGGCCGCCGCCGCAGCCGGGCTTACCCCGATCAAGATCAATGTTGTGGTCCAACGCGGCGTGAACGACGACGAGGCGCTGCGATTGGCGGGGTATTTTCGCGGAACCGGGCATTCTGTCCGCTTCATCGAGTACATGGATGTTGGCAATTGCAATGGATGGACGCGCGACCAAGTCGTTTCTTCCCGCGAATTGCAAGATCGGATTCATGCCCGGTATCCGCTCGAACCGGTCGGCCGAGGGCTCCACGGGGAAGTCGCCACCCGGTATCGCTATCGGGACGGGGCGGGCGAGATCGGTTTTATTTCGTCGGTGACCGAACCATTTTGCGGCGATTGCGTCCGCGCGCGTCTCTCTGCCGATGGGCAAATGTATACATGCCTGTTTGCCGTGAAAGGAGCCGATCTGCGCGCCCTGATGCGGGACGGCGCTTCCGACGAGGAGTTGACCAACTTCGTGCGAAGTGTCTGGGAGCGGAGGGCGGACCGGTATTCGGAATTGCGCGCCTCGCTCGACGAGGCCGCGCGTCCAGCGAAGAAGATCGAGATGTATCACATCGGCGGGTAGGACGAAATCCGTGTTGTCCCATATGGATGAAAACGACCAGCCGCGAATCGTGGATGTGAGCGGCAAGGCGGTGACGGAACGGACGGCTCGCGCCCGGGCTATCGTGTCGCTGCCGGCGTCGGTCGCGGCGGCGTTCGTGGACGGTGAACTGCAGACCCGGAAGGGGCCGGTCATTCAGACCGCGATTATCGCCGGGGTGATGGCGGCCAAGCGCACGAGCGAATTGATCCCGTTGTGTCACCCCATCGGCCTGGAAGACTGCCGGATCCGGATCGATTGGAATGACGCGCACGAGCTGCTCATCGATTGCACGACAACCGTCCACCACAAGACCGGCGTCGAAATGGAAGCGTTGACGGGAGCCTGCGTTGCCGCGTTGACGGTATACGACATGTGCAAGTCCATGTCACACGAGATTGTGATCAAGGAGATTCGTCTGGTCAGCAAGCGCGGAGGAAAGAGTGACTTCGAACTGCGGCCATAGCCGACCCCAAAAGGGTCGAATGACGTACCGGTACAACCCGTTCGAGATCGCCGTGTGCGGAGAACCGCCGGAACGTCGCGCCGCGCTTATGGCGGGGATTGCGGCGCTCTACGCAGGGACGCACACGATTGGCCACGTGATGGAACGCGGGCCCCAGTTGGAAGCGGACACGGCCGAACGTCTTGGCGTCAATCTTGTTTATGGCGATGGGCAGCACGGCCTCTTGTATCCGTCGAAGCTGGACGAGTATTTGCCTCCGCGGCCGTTGCTAGAGGTGGATTTGGTATTGGCGGAGTGCTCAGCCGACAACGAACTCCCGAAGGTGGTTGCCGTCGAAGGCGGACTAGCGAGCGAGTACCGCCATGTGCTCGCGTATGTCGGCGATCCGGCCTCGTGTCCCGTATTGCCGTCCGGCGCGCGCTACCTCACGACTGCGCAGACTCTCGAACTCAAGCAAGTGCTGGATGAGCATTTTGATTCGATGACCCGCGCCGCACGCCTGAACGGGCTAGTACTCGTGGGCGGGAAAAGCACCCGCATGAATCGGGACAAGGCCGCACTCGAGTATCACGGCAAGCCGCAGGCCCTTCGATGCCACGAATTGTTGTCAGGAGTTTGCGACGAGGTGTTCATCTCATCGCGGGCGGAACAGGCGTCGGAACCGATCTATACTGGGCTGCGGACTATTCCCGACGCGTTTCTCGGCCTTGGCCCGCTGGGTGGCATCTTGTCCGCGCTGCAATTCGATCCTGCCGCGTCGTGGTTTGTATTGGCCTGCGATCTGCCATTTGTCACCCAAGCTGTTTTGCGCCACCTGGTCGAGGCGCGAAACCCCATGAAGCTGGCGACCGCATACGTAAGCGCCTACGACGGCTATCCCGAGCCGCTCTGCGCAATCTACGAACCGAAAAGCATCCATCGGCTTCTAGGGTTCCTTGCCATGGGCTACCAATGCCCGCGAAAAGTGCTGATCAACTCGGACACGTGGCTCGTTGAACCCGTCGATCGGCACGCGCTCGACAACGTCAACCGCCCCGAGGAGTTCGAGCGCGCGAAAGATCGACTTGGGGCCCAGCGCAGAGCGGAGGTTTCGGTGGAGTTCCAATGAAGCGAGTCAGCATCTTGTACTACGCAATCCTTCGCGAGCAGCGGGGACTGAGCGAGGAGGCGGTCGATACGGCCGCGGACACGGCCGCCGACCTCTACCGCGACATGGCGTCGCGGCACGGATTCACACTGGATCTGGAGAGACTCCGCGTCGTGGTTAACGAATCGTTTGCGCCATGGGATTCGGCGTTGGCGGACGGGGACACCGTCGTTTTTATCCCGCCCGTGGCGGGAGGGTGATGCATGCCATCCCACGGCAGTTAATGGGCCGGGCAAGGCGACTCGCTTTGCCCGGCCCAATTTGTTTGAAGTTACCAGCGAAGCTAACGGATACGTCCGATTAGTAGCCCGCCGCCCACAACACCGCGTTACCGAACGCGCTGTTGATCGGGAACCGCCCGCGGATGTCATACCGGTGGAACTCGACGTGTCCATCCAAGTACAGGACGTTTCCGCCGCCGGGCACGTGGTTGTATTCGCCCGAACCGTTCGGGGCCACGCTGATCAGGTCCCACATCGTGACCGTCTCGCTCTGCGCCTGCGAGGTGCGCGACGGGTCGTTGATGTCGGTGATCATGAAGCGCTCGATGCCTTCCTTCAGGCGGTGGACGGTTGTGCCCCGGTTGTTACCGAAGCCGGCCGTCACGTCCACGTCGTTCTTGAGCGCGTTGATGGCTTGGGCCGCCTGCGCTGTGTTGTACGTGGCGGGACCGCCGAGCGCTAGGTCGTTGAACAGCGCGAGGAACACCTCGAGCAACTGGGTCGGGATTGGGGGTGTACCGCCGCTGCTGATCGGCGGGGGCGTCGTCGTCGGTTCGCCGCCGTCCGCGAGGTCAACTAAGTACCCAAGGTACACATAGCTCTCGTCGCCGCTCGTCGCGATGTTCGCGAACAGGCAACCTTCGCGGATGATCGAGGTACCCGGGCTCGGATCAGACGGACAATCGATCACGTTCCAATCGGTCAGGTATTCCGGGTACACGTCGACCGGGTTGAAGATGAAGTCGTCGTCATCGGTCGCGCCGCAGTTGGTCCCCAACGCGGATTCGCTCAACCCGACCAGACGCCAGGGGTCGGGGCCCTGCAGACGAGGAAGGAACTCGCCCTTGCTCTCGCCGGCGTACATCTTGTAAATAATCCCCATCTGCTTCAGATTGTTCTGGCAACTGGCGCGACGGGCCGCCTCGCGGGCGCGCGCCAATGCCGGAAGCAAGATGGCAGCCAGGATGCCGATGATGGCGATCACCACCAACAGCTCGATCAGCGTAAAGCCTTTTTTCGATTTCATTTGAGTCGGTCTCCTCAGGCCAGCAACGTGAAGTCACATTGCCCTGGTTTGCTGACTTCCAAGTACACTACTGGTTTGTTAACACTTCAGTACTACTTACTGCTTCAACCTGGAGACTGCTACATACGGCTTGAATTCTGAGTGGTTGTTCCCTCCTTTCCCCAAGAGCTACCTTTCGCACCGCGACACGGACAATCATGACTCTCTGCATGGTCCGAGCGCGTGGCAGCACTGACGAATGTTACGATCACGCCTTTTCGAAAAACTGCAGCTTGAAGAATTGGAGACGTCACCCGTTCACGCAACTTACCCAACTTGCGAACTGACCGAGCGAACAGTCCTAATCAGAAACGACTTTGCGGCCTCGGAAAACAGGCCGATCACACCCTACACGTCCAATAATCTACCCGAAATGCGATGATTTGTCCAGTGGAGGCGATTGCGAAATCACGCATGCCCTTTAGCGACAAGGTGTTTCGGGATGGGGGAT
>BTUX01000030.1:0-25092 GCA_045863315.1 Candidatus Hydrogenedentota bacterium
GCATTTCTCACCAGTCGCTCCCGATGACGGGAGAGACTGGTGAGAAATGCTCAGGAGATAGCATAGCAGTCAGTCGGGTGAGGATTTTTCACACCACCAGCCCGTTTTCCCTGTCGCCGCATAAAGTGTGTGCCGCAAGAAGTTGTATCCTTCATTGCCCGCGGGTGTGAAAAATCCGGGCTAGGGTCCGCTCAATTCTTCGGCCAGCCGCTCCCATTCCCGGTACATTTCGCCGAGGTCCCGTTTGAGCCCTTCGTACTCTTCGTTCAGCGTCCGCGCGGCCTCATAGTCCGCGGGATTCAGCGTGGTGAACTTCACCTCGATCGAGGCGATCATCTCTTCGACGCCCGCGATGTCCCGCTCGAGGTCCTCCAGTTGCGTGCGCTGCTTGCGCCTGACTTTTTCCTGTTCCTTCTTGTCGCGAGGCTTCTTGTTTGCCTCTCGGCGGATTTTCAGGACCTCCGCCGTCGAGCGCGGGGCCGCTTCGGCCGTCTCGTCGGCCCGCTTCCAGCGGTAGTGCGAATAGTTGCCCAGATGCACCGAGGCGGCGCCGCGCTCGATGATGATCAGTTTGTTGACCAGTCGGTCGATGAGCGCGCGATCGTGCGAGACCATGACGATCGTGCCCGGATACTCCCCGAGCGCTTCTTCGAGCATCTCGCGCGACGCGATGTCGAGATGGTTCGTGGGCTCGTCCAGCAGCAGCAGGTTCGCTCCCCTCAGGATCAGTTTCGCGATTGCCACCCGGCTCAGTTCTCCCCCGCTCAGCGCGCGGATCGGCTTGAACACGTCCTCCCCGGTGAACAGAAAGCGCCCCATGAACGTGCGCACCTGTTCGGGGAGCAGGTCCGGCCGCGCACGGCTGATCTCCGTGAACACGTCGCTGTTTCGGTCCATGTCCTCGTGGTGCTGGTCGTAGAACCCGACGGTGACCTTGTGGCCAAGGGCCACCCGCCCCCCCGCGTCCGGCAGCCGCCCCGCGAGCTGGCGCAACAGCGTCGTCTTGCCCGCCCCGTTCGGACCGATGACGCCGACCCGTTCGCCGCGTTCGATCGAAAACGAGAGGTCCTTGTACAAGCACAACCCGCCATACGCCATGGACAAGCCGACGGCCTCGAGGACGCGCTCTCCGCTTCGCACGACCTGGCCGAGGCCGAACTTCACGGAAGCCGCATCGCGCGCGGGCGCTTCGACCCGTTCGAGTTTGTCGAGCCGCTTAAGCCGGCTCTGCGCCTGCGCGGCCTTGGTCGCCTTGTACCGGAACCGGTTGATCCACTTTTCCTCTTTCTCGATGAATTCCTGCTGCCGCTCGAAGGCACGTTGCTGCTGATCGCGTTGCAAGGCCTTGGCCCGCGCGTAGTCCTCGTAGTTTCCCGTGTACGATTGGATCGACCCGTGCTCGAGTTCGAGGATGCGCTCGGTCACCGCGGCCAGCGTGCGCCGGTCGTGCGAGATAATCACGAAGGTGCGGGCGGACTCCTTGAGAAAAGACTCGAGCCATTCGCGCGCCTCGAGATCGAGATGGTTCTCGGGTTCGTCGAGCAGGAGCACGTCCGCGTCCTGAAGCAGCGCGAGCGCGAGCATGAGGCGCGTGCGCTGGCCCCCGCTCAATGCGCCGACGTGCAGATCGAAGTCCTCGACCGTGAACCCGAGGCCGTGGAGGACCCGCTTGGCCGTCGTGCGGAACTCGTAGCCCCCGCGTTGCTGAAACTCCTCCTGCGCCCTGCCGTACTCGCTCAGGGCGGCGTCGTCTCCCTGCGCGACGCGGTCCTCGAGCGCCCTCAGCCTCTGTTCGAGTTCCAGCAGTTCCTTGAACGATCCCAGAACCAGGTCGAACAGGGTCTCGCTACCACGGAACTGGGGAAGTTGGGCCAGGCATGCGAAGCGGACGCGACGCATGCGTTCGATGACCCCGGAGTCCGGCTCGACTTCGCCGGTCATCAGTCTGAAGATTGTGCTCTTACCGGTTCCGTTGCGGCCGATCAGCCCGACCCGTTCGCCCGCCTCGAGGCGGAGGCTGAGATTGGCGAGGACAGGCTTGCCGGAGAAGGCCTTAGAGACCTGGTCAAATCGAATATAACTCATTACAATTTTATTGGTTTAATACGAAATCGAGATGCTTTTCTCGATTTGTTTTGGCTTCGCTTGCGTCGAGCCTGCCGGACCGGTCCGACTTGTCCGAACCGTCCGACCGCCGCCAGACGGCCATTGCCCGTTGCTTGGGGCGGGTACGGGTAGAGTATACCCGAGGCCCGTGCCTCGAAAAAAAGCCTTGCAAAAAGCCGAAAGTCGTGTATACTGATGCCATACGGCCTTTGGGCGCGGGTTGCTGAATTGGGGCCTTGGACTGTGTTGCAGTCCACAACGTGGGAGGGCTGTGCAGGCAACAAGATTCAGACAATCACATTGCATCGGACTTATAGAATAGTAGTATAACTGTTTGGTGAACTCATCCATTAACCTGAAAAAGCTGCGGTCGCGTGGAAATGCGGCCGTGGCCAGACCAAGGAGTCCGACAGAATGCGTAAGAAAGGGTTTACGCTGATCGAGCTTCTGGTGGTGATCGCGATCATTGCCATCCTGGCGGCGATTCTGCTGCCCGCGTTGGCCCGTGCCCGTGAAGCCGCCCGCCGCTCGAGCTGCCAGAACAATCTGAAGCAGATGGGCATCATCATCAAGATGTTCTCCGGTGAACAGAATGGCGAAGCCTATCCGTGGGCCATGGTGCGGTGGGACCAGCCGGTTTCCCGTGCGACGGCCAACAGCATCGACGTGTGGAGCGATATCGACGGCGGTACCTTGTATCCCGAGTACCTGACCGACCCGAATATCGTCATCTGCCCGTCCGATGGTGAAGGCGGCCAGAAGATCAACAAGGAAACCTGCATCGCGACCGGTTGCGGCTTCTTCCGTCGCACCGACACGAGCTGGGGTGTTGATCCGCTGCCCACCGCGAACAACGTCGCGCGTGATGCGCCGTCTTGGGTGAAGGCCTCCGGTCTTGCCCGAATCATCAATCCCAACGCCGGTTGGTGGTTCCGCACAACGAACATCTCCTATTCGTACCGGCCGAAGCTGGTCAACCCGCTGTGGACCGTCGACATCATCGACATGCAGCGTATCTCCATCTGCCTTGACAACCGGGACTCGGATGTCACGGCGTGGATCGGCGGGTCGAACGAAGGCGCGTCGGACTGGAACAGCCTCGGCGGCCGTCCGCGCGTACAGTTGGTGACGTACGGTGGCGGCGTTGACGTCCGGCTCGAGCACCTGCGCGAAGGTATCTCGCGCTTCCTGATCACCGACATCACGAATCCGGCGTCGGCCGCCAAGGCCGAGTCGGAAGTGCCGGTGTATTGGGACACCTCGCGTGGCGCGGATTACAACGATCCGAATCCTCCGCCTAACGCGTTCCTTCCGGATCCGGGCATGTACCGCGCTGAGATGAACCACATCCCGGGCGGCGCGAACTGCCTGTTCATGGACGGTCACGTCGAGTTCGTCCGCTTCTTCGCGGAGCCGGGTTCGAAGTACTGGCCGTTCACTGAAAACGGCGTGAATCGCGCATACTTCTAAGAGAATCGAAAAGCGTCGCAAGACGCTCGAGATGGGAAAGGCCCGGGGCAATGCCCCGGGCCTTCCTTTTGTCTCGGGGGGTAACGGGACCGCTTCACGATTGGAGGAAACACGCCTACTGTGGACTGCGGCAGCTTGCTGCCGCGCTTTCGCTCGGGGGTAACGGGAGACCGCTTCACGATTGGAGGAAACACGCCTACTATGGACTGCGGCAGCTTGCTGCCGCGCTTTCGCTCGGGGGTAACGGGACCGCTTCAGGATTGGAAGAAACACGCCTACTGTGGACTGCGGCAGCTTGCTGCCGCGCTTTCGCGGAGCGAGCTTGCTCGCGGCTTCGGGTTGAAACCTCGCGATGTGGAGATCGCCGCCGGGTGACGGAAGCAGGCTTTCTTCGGTATAGCGAGAGCAAGCTCTCGCACTGGTGTTTGGCCCGTTTAAGAGTATCTTGTGGCATAGAAGACGGCAGAATCCAGTGGTAGTTGCCATTAGCGAGAGCAAGCTCTCGCACTCCATACAGTCGCCCCATACAGTCGCCCCATACAGTCCCCAGGCAAGGAAAGCGCGCTAAATACGCACCAACGCGAAGCGTCTCAAAACCCCTTGAGGGAAGATTTAGCGGGTTCTCAACCCCACTTGGATGTCAGCCCCACCCCGCGAGCGCCTTTGAAAATGATAGTGCTTCCCCACCCGAACTTGGATCGCTCCAGTTTTGCAACGCTGAACGATGCGTCCGTCTTCGGCGCAGAGCGCCGAGGAAAGCTCGTTGCGCCGCGGGAGCTGTGCTACGAGGACAAAAACCGGTTCTCTACTCTCACTCCGAGTTCTCTGTGTTCTCCGTGGTTCGGTATTTCCCTTCTCCGCGTCGCCCCTCGACCCGCTGTCACGTCCAGCGCTTCAAGGGATGGGACCTTTCTTTCAGCGGAATGTCCACGCGGCCGCCTTGCACGTGCGAGTCGAAGACCGCCTGAATCATCTCATGCGCGTCGCGCGCGTCGTGCACGCTGACGGCAGGTCTGCGGTCCTCTTCGATGGACGCGATCAGATCGTTGATGATCACCGAGTACCGTTCGAGCGGGTTGTCGTACGCGGGCCCGCCTTCCTGCCGGATCGGCTCCCAAGACTTGCCCGACGCGCCCGGCGCCCACATCGGGTCCTTCAGAATGCTCACCTCGGGCCCGCGGTCCTGCCGGATGGAAATGACGCCTTGCGACCCATGGATGTCAAGGCCCCAGCGTCCGCCGTTGCCGTCCCGGTTGAACATTGTGGCGTAATAGCCTGGAACGCCTTGGGCGAATCCGAATGTGGCCGTAATGCGGTTGCCGACGATCGGGCCGAGCGGTTCCGTGGCCTCTTTGACGTCGGCCTTGGTGGACGGCTTGCCATTGGTCGTGATGTCGGCGAAACACCACTGGGGCCTTGCGCCGAGAATATGCGTCATCAGGTCGAAGACGTGGACGCCCAGCACGATGAGGTCTTCACCGCCCGCGCGCGCGTCTTCCTTCCCTCGCCCACGGACCTCGAGCACGCTGCCGATGGCGCGGTCCTCGACAATGAGTTTCTTCACCTGCTCGATGACGGGCATGGACCGGAAATTGAAACCGATGGCCCATTTCAGTTTCTTGGCGTCAATCGCGGCGATCATCTCGTCGGCCTCCGCGAGATCGACACACAACGGTTTCTCGATGAAGCCGTGCGCCCCGGCCTCCGCGCAGGCCAGCACGTATTCCTTGTGGTTCACGGTCGTGCGCGGCGCGACCGCGACGAGCTCCGGTTTTTCCTTCTCCAGCATTTCGCGGTAATCCGCGTACAGCGTCTTCGCCTTGCACTCGGCGCCGCGTTTGCCGCGGCCTTCCTCGTCGGGATCGGCGAGCGCCACGACCTCGACGTCGGGTCGCGCGGCCCACACCATATGAATGTCGTGGCCGTATCCGCCGTTCTGCGTGTCGCCGATGACGCAGGCGCGGTACTTCTTTGCGGCCTGCGCGGCCGTCTTCCGACCCGCCACCGCGAGCGCGGCCGCCGTGGACATGGATGTCAGGAATGATCGCCGATTCATAAAGCTGCGCCCCTCCCTCGAGGTGTGTTCACGGCGCGGCGAATCCGAAATCGGAGTCGCGCGCGCCACCGCTCGTTAGCCTAGCGCATGACCACCCAAAGCGCAACGATTGCACCGGAAAAAGACACGGCGCGTCCGGGGCAGCCAAGAGGGAAGCATCGCCTTGAGTCGCACGGACCACGGATACCCCGCCGCTTTCCAAATCCGCTCAATGACACGCATCGCCGCTGCCGAATACGTCGTTCCGCGCCTGCGCGGCTTCGACCCTTGGTCTTTTCCCTCCACCCGCTTCAACAACGTAACTGCATACTTACGGTGATAGCCCGTGGACTTGCAAAACTCCGTCAACACCTCCCCCTGTTCCTTTTTGCTCACGGCCTTTCCGTACCGTGTCCGATACCTCTTCAATGCCTGACCAACCGCTCCCCAGCCATCTTTCGCCCTCCCATACGACCCCGTTTTCGGTACGATCGCAAATGGCAGGACGATACTCCCTTCGGCAAGATTTTAGATGTCTCGATTCGGACGTTTGCGACCCAGGCCCGGCGTATGCTAGGCTGGTGGTTCCGCCTGCGGGATAGATCTGTCTGTCCGGCGGGACTTTACAGGAATCTCCACGGTTAAACGGGTCATGTTTGAGTCGCTAAGTTCAAAGCTGGAGCGCGTTTTCAAGAACATTCGCGGTCAGGGGAAGCTGACCGAGAAGAACATGAAAGACAGCCTCCAGGAGATTCGCCTGGCGCTGCTTGAAGCCGACGTCAACTACAAGGTGGTCAAGCAGTTCATGGCGGACGTGCAGGAGCGCGCCCTGGGCCAGGAGGTGCTCGACAGCATCCAGCCCGGCCAGATGATCGTCAAGATCGTCCATGACGAACTAATGAAGATTATGGGCGGAGCGAACGCCCCGCTGACGCTGGCCCCGAACCCGCCGACGAAGATCATGATGGTGGGCCTGCAGGGTCAGGGCAAGACGACGACCGCGGGCAAGCTGGCGCTGATGCTGAAACGGAACGGCCGCCATCCCTTGCTCGTCGGCGCGGACGTGTACCGCCCTGCGGCTATCAAGCAGTTGGAAGTGGTGGCCGGGCAGGCGGGCGCGGAGTTCTTCAGTCTCGGCGCGGACGCTGACCCCGTGAACATCGCGGTGATGGCGTTGGGCGAAGCGCAGATGCGCGGCTGCGACGTGATCATCTTCGACACGGCGGGCCGGCTGCACGTGGACGATGCGATGATGGCCGAGGTGCGGCGCATCGAGGCGCAGGTGAAACCGCACGAGATCCTCTTTGTCGCGAACGCGATGACGGGTCAGGATGCGGTGAATTCGGCGAAGCAGTTCCATGCGGCGCTGCCGCTGACCGGCGTGGTGTTGACGCAGATGGACGGCGACGCGCGGGGCGGCGCGGCGATCAGCCTGATTCAGGTCACGGGTTGCCCGATCAAGTTCGTGGGCACGGGCGAAAAGCTCGATGCGCTCGAGCCGTTCCACCCGCGCAGCATGGCGGACCAGATCCTCGGCATGGGCGACATCGTGTCTCTGGTCGAGCGGGCGCAGCAGGTCGTCGACAAAGAGCAGGCGATCAAGTTTCAGCAGAAGGCGAAGAAGGGCGAACTCGATCTCGAGATGTTCCTCGAACAGATGCAGCAGGTGAAGAAGATGGGCAGCATCGGCGATCTGGTGAAGAAGATTCCGGGCATGTCCAAGATGCTGCCGGACGACGCGGACATCGACGAGGACGAGTTGAAGTACACGGAAGCGATTATCCGCTCGATGACGAAGAAGGAACGGCGCCACCCGAAGATCATCAACGGGAGCCGACGCCTGCGCATCGCGGACGGCAGCGGCACGTCGGTGCAGGACGTGAACCGCCTCTTGAAAGACTTCGAGAAGATGAAGAAGATGATGCAGCAGATGATGAAGGGCGGGAAAAAAGGAAAAGGCATGCTCGCGCGGATGCAGGGCCTGCACCGATAGCATCAATACAATCAAACAATCGATACCAACAGCAGGAGACGAGATGTGGCGACAGTGATTCGATTACAGCGCGGCGGGCGTACGCACGCGCCGTATTACCGGGTGGTGGTGATGGATTCGCGCGACCGCACCCGCGGGCGCGTGGTGGATCAGATTGGCGTGTATCACCCCTGCGCGCGGCCCGAGCCGAAGGTCGAAATCGACGACCAAAAGGCCGTGGACTGGTTGAAGAAGGGCGCACGCCCTTCCGATACCGTCCGCGCCGTATTGACGAAGCGCGGCCTGATCGAGAAGGGCGTCGCGGCGCGGAAGGGAAAGGCGGAGTAACCGCCGGAGCAGCCCTGCATGGCGCCGCAGATGAAAGAATTGATTGAGTTCGTCGCGAAGAAGCTCGTGGACCATCCCGAGGACGTGCGTGTGCGCGTGATCGAAAACGACGAGGGACAGATCATCGAGCTGCGGGTCCATCCCGAAGACATGGGAAAGGTGATCGGCAAGAGCGGCAAGACGGCCAAGGCAATCCGCACCCTGCTGAGTTCGGCGGCGATGAAGAGCAACGTGAGGGCGAACCTCCAGATCATCGAATAAGGGGGCGCCGTGGCCGCGCAATGGGTCCGCATCGGGACGATTCGATCGGTGAACCCCGCGCGGCGCGAGGTGCGTGTGGCGCCGGAAGGCGCGCCGCGCGCCGCATTCAGCGAGTTGAGTATGGTCCGTGTCCACGTGGCCGGTCAGCCCGAGTTGACCTGCCGCGTGGACGCGGTAAACACCAATCCGGAGAACGTCGTTGTCAGGTTGTCGGCCGGCGTGACGCGCGAGGCCGTCGCGTCCATGAAAGGCGCGGGCGTGGAAGCGCCGCGGTCGAAGCGCCGCGTGGAGTCGCACAACGATGTGGGCTCGGCGGAGTGGATCGGGTTGGACGTGTTCGGCGTATCGGGCGAACGCCTCGGCGTAATCACGGGATGCATCGAGAGCAGCGCCCACGACATTCTCGAAATCGAACGCGACGATGGCGGCCGCATGCTGCTGCCGGCGATTGAACAGACAGTTGAATCCATCGACCTGGAAGCGGGCCGCGTCGTCGCGGGCGACATTGCGCCATATGCGGTGAGCGATGCGGATTGATGTCCTCACGCTGTTTCCCGAATTGTTCGAGGCGCCGCTGCGCGTCAGCTTGCTCGGCAAGGCCATCGAAAACGGCCTGCTGAGCGTGCACGCCACGAACATCCGGGATTTTGCGACGGACAAGCACCGCACGGTGGACGACGCCCCGTTTGGCGGCGGGGCCGGCATGGTGATGAAGTGCGAGCCGCTGGCGGCGGCGGTGGAAAGCCTGCGCGGCGTCAACTCGCTCGAGCGCGTGATCTTGCTGTCGCCGCGCGGGCGGACGTTGACGCAGGACATCGCGCGCGAACTCGCGCAATGCCGGGACCTTGTGCTGATCGCCGCGCGTTACGAAGGCGTGGACGAGCGCTTTAGCAGGTCGATCTGCACGGATGAGATTTCGATCGGCGATTACGTGCTGAGCGGCGGGGAACTGCCCGCGCTCGTGGTGATCGAAGCCGTCAGCCGGATGATTCCGGGCGTGGTCGGCGATTGGGAGTCGGTCGAGACGGACTCGTTTTACAACGGAATCCTGGGCCCGCCGCAGTACACGCGGCCGCAGGAGTTCCGCGGCATGGAAGTGCCGGCGGTCCTGCGCGAAGGCAACCACGCGGCGATACGCCGGTGGCGGCGCAAAGAGGCCCTGCGCGCAACGCTCGAACGGAGGCCCGACTTATTGTCGGGAGCCCTGAGCGACGAGGACCGCGCTTTGTTGGACGAAATTGGAGTCGAAAAACGAACACGAAGAAGGGAGAACGAATCGTGAGCGCGTTGGAAGAACTGAAACGGGCGCAACTGAAGCCCGCGGGCAAACTGCCCAAGTTTCAGATTGGCGATACCGTGCGGGTGCATTTCCGGATCGTCGAGGGCGAAAAGGAACGCGTGCAGGTATACGAAGGAGTCGTAATCGGCCGCAAGGGCGGTGAAAGCGCGGAGGCGCGCTTCACGGTCCGGCGCGTGGCGTTTGGCGAGGGCGTCGAGCGCGTGTTCCCGTTGCACTCGCCACGCATCGAGAAAGTCGAAGTGACGCGGGAGGGCCATGTCCGCCGTGCGAAGCTGTATTACCTGCGGGAACGCTCGGGCAAGGCCGCCCGCGTGCGGGCGCGCCAGCGCGCCACGGAGAAGGAAGCGTTGCCCCCGGCGGAACCCGCGCAGGAATAACTCGAGCCGCGCGCGCCCTATCGCGAGACCGGCCGCTCCCTGCGCTTCCACAACTCGATGCCGGCAATCGTTCGGTCGTACTCGAACGCTTCGGCAAGGTATGGCATCAGAATGGGATATCGTTCCTCGTGCGGAATGAGGTCGATGTCCCAGTAGTGGCCCTTGTAGATCAAGTATTTCACCGGCGCGTTCTTCAGGTCCTCGACGACTTCGCGCTGGTAAAAGTCCGGCGTTGCAAACCAGACCACGGGAAACCGCGTCGGCGCGGGCCGATCCAATAGGTAGTACCAACTCGCTTCGGACGTCAGCGCGAACACCAGTTCGCGCGGTCCCAGATGTTCTTTCAAATACGTCGCGACCTCGAGGTATTCCGGGGGGACCAGTTCCTCATCCCGGGTGTGGAGTGGGAAGTTCGTGTCGAACAGATCAAGCCTGACCGCACCGAAAGCAGCCGCGACACAGCCGAACCCGACCACCCCTAGGACCCCGTAGCGCACGCCCAGCGCTTCGTTCCATCGCGCCAGAAGGGGGGGCGCCATCCATTTCAGCGCGATCGTGAAGAAAAGCAGATAGGCCATCATGGAACTGTACACCACATGTTCCCAATCCGACCTGCCCAAAGCGCTGCGAAATGTACATATGGAAAGCAGCAACATGCACAGTTCCACAAGGTAATTGCGGCCAAACCGCCCGAGGGCGTTGCGCCAACCGAGGCCCAACCAACGAAGTTGGAGCAGCCGGCTGCCAATCCACATGCAATTGAATGCGAACACCAGCGCAACGCCAAGCCGGGGAGGAAAGGTGATGTCGTATACCCGGCCGTCCATCAGTTCCTTGTACCGCGGCATCTTCAAGAAAGTGAAATCGATGAACGGCCCCACGGCGCCTTCGATCAGTATGATGAGCGCGACGAGTCCGAGGGCGATTCCGGCCGCCGCAGACAACGGAGCAATCCAACGAAAAGGCGTACGGCGGAAGTAGAGCAGGTATAACGACGGCGCGACGAAAAGGTAGGCCGACGTGAGATAAAACCCCCGGTCTATCGAGTACGCAAAAGAACCGGCCGCCAGGAATCCCAATGCCGCGTTCAAGATTGCCACGCTGGACGCTCTGGGCGGGGAAGTGCGCTCCCCCAAATTCTTGATCAGCGCCACCACCACCAGGAAAAGGAAAAGCAGTACATCCCGCGGCGGCAGCAATACAAGACATCGCAACAAGTCGGCGTACACGCGGTTCGCCAGGTGCCGGTAGAAGAATTCCGGCGCTTCCAACTGGAGCAGGAACAGCGCGGCGAGCATCGGCACGGTATAGACGCCGTTGTACCGGAAGAAGGCCAGGACAAACCCCGCGACGGCCATCCATGCCGATACCTTGACCAGCGATTCCAACGCCCGCTGGGCCCCGATCGACCTGCCGAACAGGCGGAACGCAACAAGCGACCGCACCGGATCTTGAATCACGCCGTGCACAAAGATTACGTCCCGGTAGGGCGCCATCCCGTGCTCCAACGACACGGCGGTTCCCAAGCTTTCGCCCTCGTGAAAGGTGTCGAATTCCTTCGAAGCGTGGTAGGTTGGCACATAAAGCGACATCAGGCCAGCAAAACACACCGTAAGTACGATCAGCCCCCGGCGAAGACCGTGCGATTTCTCGCCGGGTATGCCGATCGGCGGAAAGATCGGCTCGAATAACTGCCGATTGATCGCGGAAACGCGGAATGCGGCGACCAACCCCATCAACACGAACGGCAACGTGATGAACACAAGAAACCGGACGATGTTGTTCGCAGGATTGAACTCGTCGCGCGTCAAGGGTCCTACGACGTTCCACGGGTTGTGAAACGGCAGCCGGATTGCGTCCCACACCAAGTACCCGACGCCCGCGCCCATGGCCAGCAGCAAGAGATATGCCGCAGACCGAACCGCCAACCGACGGATCACCTCCCCCATTCCCAACCGAGGCAAGTCGATGTCCGACATGGCGAAATCGTAACATGGAGACTTTGTAGGTTCCATGGGCAGACCTGTCTACGTGTTGTCGGCGCGAGCAGGGGAGGCCATCCGACGCGGGGTTTGCGCCGCTTAATCGTGGGAGTAACACCATTCGGAGCAACCCGTGTGGAGAGCACAAGCTTGCTTGCGCTTTCCCGAAGCGTTCTCGGTCGCTGCTCGCGGTGCGATCCGAGCGACTCCCGTGTTGGTAGGGCACGGTGAAGCGAGCTTTGCCGAAGCGAGAGGCGACGGCAAGCTACCGCACGTGTATAGCAAAAAGGTGCGATGGGGGGATGCACCTCCGCCGCCCTATCCCGGATTTTTCGCACCCGCGGGCAATGAAGGATACCACTTCGTGCGGCAGATACCTTTATGCAGCGACAGGGAAAACGGGCTGTTGGTGTGAAAAATCCTCACCCGAGTGACTTCTATACCTATCTCCTGTGCGTTTCTCACCAGTCGCTCCCGTCATCGGGAGCGACTGGTGAGAAATGCGGGATAGTCCTCGTCGCCCTGGGCGATTTTGATTCGCGCCAGCCGATTGGCCGACTCCAACTTTCGATTCAATTCCAACCGGACCGTGGCCCCAAATCGGGGGCGAAAGGCGGTGGATTGGAACCCCTTTTTTTTGTCAGAAGGTGCTTGCAGCCTCTTCGATCGCTTCAATCACGTCGGGAAGGTGGAGAAACTGATTGACCAAATACTTCACGGGATTCCGACGGTGGTAATCCCTGTCGTGCTCGGGGGCGTGCAGGATGGACTCGACATTGGGGACGACCTGCTGCTCGATCATCGAGATCATTCCCGCTCCCTCGAAGTATCTCAAGGTTGATTTCGTCTCGCCGCTCGCGTCCGAACGAAGGGCCGGATCGATTCGTCTGTTCGAACAGCATTCAACTGCGCTTGTCACGGCGGTCTCGTAACACGGTATCGACGCGGGGGCGCGTACCCCGTGCAGACTGCGCAGATACAGAATTCCGGCGACGAGGTGGGCTGCGTTGATTTCGAGCAGTCCCCCCATCAATTCAATCATTTTGAAATCCATGTCGCGCTGGGCTTGTCGATCCGCGTCGTGGGCGAGGTACTGCGGTTCGCCGAAAATGACGGCTGACTTCCGGGTGACCGGATTATAGGTCCGTGTCATGGGCACAGCGGGCACCCGCAAATCCGGCCGACCCCGTTGCGCTTGGGCAATCAGAAACGTGACGCCGCCGGGTTCGTCGATGTTGTCCCGATACTCGATGAACACCCCCGTTCGCGTTCTCGACCGGCCGGGATACATGATGAACGAGCCGTGCTCCCGCAGAAGGGAAATGAACGGCTTGATCTGGGACAAGTGGACGCGTTCTCGGCTGATTTGGAGCGAGCCGACGAGACGCGCGAGTTCGTCCACGTCGAGAATGCGCGATTTCATGATGCCCGCGAGACCCTTGAAAAAGTCGTCGCGCATCATATAGCGCACCGGGTAACTTCCGTTGGTAACCCGGTGAATGGCGCGGTACATGACAAAAGGGTCGTCTTTCTTCTGGTGGTTGCCCGCGAAGATGGCGGGGCCGGAGGCGGGGCAGTTTTGCGCACCTTCGACACGAAGCGACTTGGGCCAGTTCATGATGCGATCAAAGACGATGACCCCTTCGGGATAGATGTCCAGAAAGGTGGGACATTTCCGAAGGCCGAGGCGGTACGCGAAGTAGAGTACGAAGCGCCACCCCAATATGATCCAAGCCCGTAGTTCGCGCATGGGAGCCCGAATTCTAGCGGGATCCGTTCCCGCCGGACAAGCGGCGGGCGCGTCCCGCCGCCGGTGACGCGCTACTCGCGCGGCGTCGCCACGAAGTTGAAGGCCTGAAATGGGTACACCATTGCCTTCTCGAAGGCCCCGAGTTCGAGCGGCGCATCCCCGTTCAGCCACGATTTCAACAAGTAGACGCGGTACGGCAGTGCCTCCGTCAGGTAGCGATACATGTCCCGCGGCGTGACGTCAAATTGCGTGAGCCCGGACGTTGTGCACTCGAACAAAATGGAGGGGCGCTGCTGAAGCAAAAGTTTCTCTCCACCGCGCAGCACCAACAGTTCCGCGCCTTCGACGTCCAGTTTAATGAAGTCCACGCGCTGCTGTTCCGGTATGACCGCGTCGAGCCTGTCACAAGGGACGACGATCTCCGCCAGCCTGTCGCCCGGGTCCGCGTGGGGGCGCAGCCCGCTGAATCCGGTCTTCTTCACGTTTTGATAGAAAGTGACATCGCCGGCGCGATCGCTCAGCGCCATGGCCCGAACGTCCACCTCGGGGAATTTTCGTTTGAGCCATTTCGCCTTTTGAGGCATGGCCTCGAAGGCCATATGCCGGCCTTTCGGGGCCAGAGTGACGATGAGATTCAGCATCGATCCGAGGTGGCAACCGATATCGATACAATTGGACGATTCCCTCAGAATTCGGCGCACCACCTGCTCGATGCGGGCGGGTTCGGCAAAGATTTCGCGCAGTTCCGGGTGCCTGCGCCGCCATCGATATCCTAACAACCCCCGCAGCCGAGACAGCGGCCGCTCCAGCGGTGTGCGAATAAAGAGGTGCTTGATGTAGTCGTTCACGGAGAGTTACGGGGCTGTTGGTCCGTGCACATGTGTTACACGAGCCGGCGTGACGCCAAGCGGCCGTGCTTGCATTTGCGTAAGGGCCGCGACGGAACGAGGCCGGTCTGATTCGGCGAGGAATGCGTGCGCATATGTGAGGGTATCGTAGCAGAGCCCTTTCGACTCCGCAAAGAGCGCCGGCAACGGGTCAGGGATGCTTGCCCCCATTCCCGCGAAACGGGTGCAAACTGTACCTGGCCTTCGTGTAGACTTCGTTTCATATTGGCGTTCCGGTCGAACGGGGACTTGCATGACCATCTCGTTTGTCATTGAAATGCTGGTGATAGGCGGCGCGGTCGGAATGATCAGCGCGGCGCTTGGGCTCGGCGGCGGCATCGTGATGGTGCCGTCCTTCATTTTTTTTGTGTCCGGCATGGACGCGCACACGGCCAAGGGCACCAGTCTGTTCATCATCGTATTCGTTTCGGCGGTCAACGCGTGGCGTTTGAACCGCTTGGACGACGAGCCCCAATGGGGTTTGGCTGCGGTGGTGGCGGCGGGATCAATCGTCGGCGGCTACTTCGGGAGTTGGATCACGACCAAACTTTCCGACGCCGGCGTGATCTGGGTGTTTGTATCACTGCTGGCCTTCGTCGGGGTTCGGACGTTTTTCATTCATCCGCGCGTGATTCACAAGCACGAAGTGCGCAAACGGAACACGCTGGCGGTGGTATTCGGTGTGTTGGCGGGCGCGGTGGGGGGCGCCACGGGGACCGGCGGTGGGGCCGTGCTCGTGCCGTTGGCGCTGATGGCCGGGCTCGTCACGAACGAGCGCGCAGTGGCCCTGTCGAACACCGTCATGGTGGCCACGAGCATTGCCGGCACGGTCCCGCATCTGCTGGCGGACAAGACCTGCGAGCTCCCATGGACGATCGGGCACGTGAACCTCGCGCTCGCGCCGCTGGTGTTCGTCGGCGCGCAACTCGCGGTCCCCGTCGCGCACCGGTTCGAGCGGTGGCTGACGCTGCCCAGGCGCAAGGTGGTGATGGGGGTCATGTTGCTTGTCATGACGGCGGGGCTGGTGTGGAAGACGCTCCGATAACGGCGCGGCCGGAAACCGGTGTCGGGGCCAAGCGTATCCGCGGGACTTACGCGATCCGCATGCCGTCGGGTATGACGGCGCCTTTCAACACGATCACGATGCCGTCTCGTACGGCGTAGCCGGGGCCGTCCGAATCCGGAAGGTGCTCAGTCCCTTCGATGACGACACCACGACCGATCCGTGCATTCTTGTCGATAATGGCGCGGACGATGCGGGCGCCTTCCCCGATGCCGATCGGCACGGGTTCCGCTTCGCGCCGTTCCTCCTCGTAAAAGTCCGCCCCGAGGACGATGCTGCGCTCGATGGCGGCCCCTCGCTGCACGATTGTGCGAATGCCGATGATCGAGTTGGATATGCGGGCCTCCGAGATTTTCGTGCCTTCGCAAATCACCGTGTCCACGATTTGAGCGTTGTGGATCTGCGCCCCGGGCAGATAGCGCGCGCGCGAATAGACCGGCTGGCCCGGCAGGTGAAATCGAAACGGCGGGTCCGGGCGTGCCATCTGGAGACTGGTCTCGTAGTACGAGCGGACGGTCCCAATGTCCTCCCAGAAGCCGTTGAACAGATGCGAGTACACCCGGCGCGTCGCCAGCGACTTGGGAATGACGTCGCGCCCAAAGTCGATCCAATCGGGGTGGTTGCGCAAAGTGTTTTCCAGGACTTCCGGTTTAAACACGTATACACCCATCGAAGCGAGGTGCTCTCGACCGGCCGCCTGAATGCCGCGTTCCGCGAATACCTCGGTCGGGGTAACGAGGAGGTCCAATTCCTCGTCGGCGCGCGGTTTCTCGACGAATTCGGTAATGCGCCCGTCGGACTCGACTTTCAGGATCCCGAACCCGCGGGCCGCCTCGCGCGTCACCGGAAGCACCGCCACGGTGATGTCTGCGTCGTGATGGAGGTGGGTTTCGATCATGGTGCGGTAGTCCATCCGGTAGAGTTGATCGCCGGAGAGAATCAGGTATTCGCTTGCCTGGAGATGATTGATCTCGCGCAGGTGTTTGCGAATGGCGTCCGCCGTGCCCTGAAACCAGTCCCCGCTTTCGATCGTCTGTTCAGCGGCGAGAATCTCGACAAATCCGCGCGAGAAGTTGTCGAATTTGTACGCGTTGTTGATGTGCCGGTGAAGCGAGGCGCTGTTGAATTGCGTCATGACGAATATGCGCTTGATGCCGGAGTGGATGCAGTTGCTGAGTGGAATGTCGACCAGCCGGTAGCGCCCGCCGAGCGGCACGGCGGGCTTGGCCCGTTCCGCGGTGAGGGGGTACAGCCGCGTGCCCCGGCCGCCACCGAGAATCAGCGCCACCGCGTTGTCCGTCGTTTCCGCCACGTTAATCTTGCTGCGCCGCGTCCTCATCGCCCCAATCGCCCTCATGCCCGCCCCCCTCTCAGCCGGAGAGGCCCAACCCCCACTCGCTCAACAATTGTCGGCCATACAGAATGGCGACATTGGTGACGCCCCACAGCATCACCGTGGCAAGCAACGGCACGTCCTTGACGAGCGTTCGGCTGGGGTCGCCTCCTCCGCTCTTATGATGGACCAGATACAGGTATCGGAACAAGCCATACACGACAAAGGGGAGCGTAACGTAGAGTTTGTCGGTGCCGGTCCGCTCGACCACCTCGGGCGAGCAAGTGTAGATCGTGTAGGTGAGCAACGTAGTCCCCGCGAGTATGAGCATCAGCGCGTCCAGATACGGCACGGTGTAATGACCGAGCACTTCGCGGTGGCGGATTGCCTCGGCCTCGAGCAGACCGATTTCGCGGCGCCGTTTGCCCAGCGCGAGGAAAAGCGCCAGGAAGAGGGTGCATACCACCAGCCAGTTCGAGAACACGACATCCAACACGACCGCCCCTGCAATGCCGCGGACGACGAACCCGAGCGCGATGGCCATCACATCGATCAGCATGATCTTCTTCAGCACGAACGTGTACGAGAGGTTGATGAAAAGATAGACGAGCACCGTCGACACGAATAGCGGGCGCAGCAGAAAGGCTGCTGCGAGGCTTCCGCCGAGCAGCGCCAGCATGACCGCGATCGCGGCCGGAATGCCGATGGCGCCGCTTGCGATGGGCCGATCTTTCTTTTCCGGATGCTGGCGATCCTTTTCGACGTCCGCGATGTCGTTCAATATGTAAACGGCGCTGGACGCGGCGCAAAATACGAGGAAGGCGGCGATGCTGCGAAGGACTTGCGCGGGTTCGTTCAGTTCCTGCGCGAAAACCAACGCGCCAAACACGACAAGGTTCTTCGGCCACTGGTAGACGCGAAATGCGTTCAGAAGGCTGGCTATTGGGTTGGCGCTCATATTGCCGCGCGCATTCTGACGCCGGGCGCTCACCAAGTCAAGGCGGGACGGGCCCGCACAAGTTGCAATCGGGCGCGCCCTTTCGTAGCGTACGGCGCCGGGACCCACCAATGCGTGTTCTATGCCACGGCATACCGTTTTTTTGCGACAACTCGCCGGTCGATTTGTACCCCGGTCCCCATGAAATCCGCACCATCGGCAATTACGGTACCGCCTTCTATCGCTACAACCCCCTTGAAGATTCCGCTCCCCGGCTCATCGAACGGATTGCCAAGGAGTGGCCGCCGGATTTGATGATGATCTGGATGCCGGAGGCCCACCCGCCGCCACTCGAAATCGAGCGCGCGCCCGTCAAGACGCTCGCGCTGATTTCCGACTGGAACGTGTACTATCCCGTCCTGCACGTCAATCTCGCGCGGTATGACGTCGTCCTGTGCGACACGGGGGGCACCGAGGCGTTTCGGGAAGGCCTTATCCGGCCAAAGCACCTGTTCCCGCTGTATTCCCACATAACGCCGGTGCACAAGCCATGGCCCGTCGCGAAGGACATCGACGTTGTGTTTGTCGGCAATCTTGACCCGGCGTCCCACACGGCGCGGGCGCGGTATCTGGAACGCCTCGCCAACCTGTCCGATCGGTACCGCGTCGTGATCGCCACCGAAGCGTACCGGGAGGACTACGCAAAGCTCCTCTGCCGGGCGCGAATCGTGTTCAACCATTCAATTCGCGGCGAAGTGAATCTGCGGGTTTTTGAGACCCTTGCTTGCGGGTCGCTTGCTTTCCTCGAGGAGGGAAACCGCGAGGTACGTTCCTGGCTGAAGCCCGACGAGGAGATTGTCCTGTACAACGACGAAAACTTCGAGGCAAAGATCGCGCATTACCTTGATCATTCCGCTGAGGCGGCAGCGGTGGCGGCGCGCGGACATGCGCGAGCAGCGGAATTCGCCGGCGAAAACCGGCTTACGCGCCTGATCGAGTGGGCCGTTTCCGAGCCGTCAAGCGGCCGTCCCTTTCTGGCATTGCCGCAGGCGGAACAGGAGTACGAGACGCTGGTGATGTATGGGTGTTCGCCCTTCAAGGTGTACCACGCAATCGAGGCGCGTTTCGTCCCCCGCGTCTTGTCAAGCATGCCGAACGACCCGCGCGCATGGACCGCCGCGGCGCTCCACTTGATCAGCGCACGTCACGAAGCCGCGGACTTGCCGCAGCGGACGGAGCGCTTCCGCAAGGCGGTAGACCGCGCGATGCGGCTCGAGCCCGGTTCCGCCGTGTACGCCCTCAATGCGGCGTCCGCCTGCCGGCACTGCGGCGACGAGGCGGCCGAAATCGAGTGCCTGGAGCGCGTCCGGCAGTGCGACACCATTCAGGGCAAGACCTGTCTCATCGGATCGGCCGCCGACGCCTTTTACATTCGATGGCAGCGTGCCGTCGCGGAGGGCCGGGCATGCCCTGCCATGATCCACGCGGAGGCGCTTATTCGTTTGGCGGTCATTCATGCGCGCAACGGCCTCGCCCGAATGGCCGAACGATGCCTCGAACAGGCGCGGACCCTGGATGAGGGCGCGACGGGATGGATTGCGCTGCTGGCGGAAATTCAGTGGGCCACCGGACGCAAGGATGACGCGGTGACCACGTTGATGGACCATCTGACGAGGTTGCCGCTCGACCTCGGTGTTCGGGACAGGCTTTGTCAGATGCTCGTGGAATGCGGCCGGCAACACGAGGCCCGTTTTCTGGCGGAAGAGACCATGCGAATCGCAACTGCGCTCGGAGGCGCCGACCCACAATGACGACGGTCTGCCGAGCCCCCATTCAGTCGCGTGGTGCGAGTGAGCAAGCGCTTCTCCTTTTCGCGGACCGCAATGACGCACGGTTCGCGCGTATTCCCCACAAAGTGTAAACCGGGGAAGGGAAGCGGGTTCCGTTTTTTTCTCACCCACCTTGGAGTGCGACAGCACACGCTGTAGCGGCTGCACCGATCGCACGCTTCCGTTTTTTCTCACCTACCTTGGAGTGCGACAGCTCGCTGTCGCTATTCCCAACATGGCAACTTGCGGCCGCTTCCCAACCTCGAACCGGCGGTGACGGCGCCGCGAGCAACGACGCCCGGCGCGGGACGGCAGCGAGCTGCCGCACTCCACACGACGCCCGGCGCGGGACGGCAGCGAGCTGCCGCACTCCACACGACGCCCTTGGAGTGCGACAGCTCGCTGTCGCACTTCCCGACATGGCAACTTGCTGCCGCTTCCCAACCTCGAACCAGCGCGGACGGCGCCGCGAGCAACGACGCCCGGCGCGGGACGGCAGCAAGCTGCCGCACTCCACACGAGGCCCGGCGGGGGACGGCAGCAAGCTGCCGCACTCCATACGTCGGTGGGCGGGGACGGAGCAGGACGGAATTCACAGGGCAATTGCGGGATTTGGCGGGATTCGGCTTGAATTTTCGGCATCGATTCGAGTAGCTTCTACCCTTGACTTCACAATCAATGCGGGCGTCAAACCATCCTCGAGTACGAATGAACCTCCCTCGTTCTCGGCCTTATCGTGTGATTTCGTTTCAACCCGCTTTCAGGGAATCGTTGGCCCTCGCCCTGCTTGGTCTTATGGCGTTTTCGGGTTGTGGCGGACGCGGCGCGGCGCCTGCCGCCGAGGATTCAGTCCTGGTCTCCACGGGAACGGCCACGCCCGATGGCAAGGCGCGTGTCCTGCGCTTCACGCAGGACCACTTCGAACGCCTGAGATCGTCCCAACGGCCGACAAAAGTGATACCGGTGCGATCGATGATGCTGATCTCGAAGTCGTCGCGCGACGATGCCAAGGTGGAGCAAGATTCCGACCCGAAGTTCGTCAAGGAAGAGAACCGATTGTTGATTCGCCGCGGCGAAGGAACGCCGATGATCACAGCGTTATTGGGCGGAATCCCCGCGGAACACTACAATGAATTTCGGGTCCGGATGAAGGCGGACCGGGGCGCGAACGCCGTACTGACGTGGGCAACGGACATGGAGCCGTCCATTCGCCGCTCGGAGACGATTACGGTACCCATTTTTTCCGACAATCAATTTCACACCTATCGCGTGCCGCTGGATGGTCTTTCGGCGCGCACGTGGGCCGGAAGTGTCCGCAGCATTTCATTTATCCCGTCCAACCTCGCGGCGAACATCGAAATCGAGTTGATGGAATTGTGGTTCCGTCCGCCCCAAAGCCCTTCCCGTGTGACGATCGCCTCGCAAACGCACGAGGCCGTGTTCGGCACGCAGATTCCTTGGGAGTTCACGGTCCCGCCCGGCGCAGTCTTCGAGACGCATTTCGGGATGCCCGATGAAACGTGGGACGAGAAACAACGCGCAGGCGCCGCGCGCTTTGTGATTACGCTGTCCGGGGACGACGCAAACGAGGTTGTGCTGCTGGATCGCTCACTTCGCCCCAAAACGAACGAGGATGACCGAGGCTGGATTTTTTTCCAGACGGGTCTTGATGCATACGCGGGACAGAAAGTCCGTCTGCGTTTCGAAGTCAAAGACGTCGGCGACACACGCGCGGCCGCGGGGTGCTGGGGTGGTCCCATTGTATTCACGAAGTCCGTTGACTCCGCCTCCACGCCCGTTATCCTGATTTCCTGTGACACACTGCGCGCGGACCACTTGTCGTGTTACGGATACCATCGCGAGACTTCGCCGCACCTTGACGCCTTCGCAAGACAAAGTGTCGTGTTTGAAAACGCGATTACTCCGGAGACGTGGACGCTACCCTCGCATGTGACGATGTTGACGGGGCTGTACCCCAAGAACCACGGGGTGACGCCGAACTCGAACCTGTCGGAAGACACGATCACCCTGGCGGAGGCCCTGCGCGACGCCGGCTACGTGTCGGGCGCGTATATCGGCTTTACGTTCTGGTTGTATCCGTGGCGAGGGTTTGCCCAGGGGTTCGACCTCTACAACACCCCGAACTGGCGGTTCCGCCCCATTTACGAAACCCATGCGCTCGCGGATGCCTGGATTGAGGCCCACGCCGTCCCCAATATTTTTCTGTTCCTGCACAATTTCGATGTCCACTCGAAACCCGCCCGGCAGTACGACGGGCTTCCATACGGGCCGGACGACGAGTCGTTCCTGCACTTTGCCAAGGAATTTACCAATCCCCCGACGTTTGCGCGTCCCGGCCGCGACATCGTGGATGCGGAGGCGTTCCTCCTTGCGGCCAACCGAGGCGAAATCGCCATGACGCAGGAAGAAGTCGACTATTGCAAGGCGTTGTACGACGATTGCATCCGATTGATCGATCACCGGTTGCATGAAACCTTTGAGAAACTGAAAGAACTGGGGCTGTACGAACGCGCGCTGATTATCGTCACGGCGGATCACGGCGAGGAATTCGGCGAGCATGGAGTGTACGGCCATGCCAACGTGTACGAGCCCAGCCTGCGCATCCCGCTCATCATCAAGTTCCCGAATGGAAGGTTTGCAGGGACCCGCTATCCCACCGTCGTAGAACTGAGCGATATTTTCCCCACCGTACTCGATGTGCTGGGTATCGCGCCGGCGGGGCCGGTCGACGGACAGAGCCTATTAAGGGTGCTGGACGGCTCGGCGGCGCCCAAAGGCGTCGGTTTTGCCCAACGGTTCACGCACCGCACCGCCCGAGCGACGGACTGGAAATTGATTCGCACCATGCCCGACGCCTTCGAGTTGTACGACCTCGTCAACGACCGCGCGGAAAGGAACAACGTGCTGAATTCTTCCGGGGCGCAGGGGCGGGCGTTGCGCGAAGCCATGGAACAGTTCTTTCAAGTCAACCCCGAAGGCTGGCACATCGCGTTCGACACCGTCGATCCCAATTGGCGCGGGACGCTGACCCTGTCTTCCGACGGCCTGATCGAGGCCGCGGAATTGCTCGGCGGAATTGACGTGCAGGCCCTTGCCAGGAGTGACCGTGGCGTTACCCTGAACCTCGACAAACTGAATCGGGACGAACTGGTGCTGCGCACCGTGGGCGGCTCCGGTCGTGTTTCCCTGAACGTGACCTCGAAATCGCCATTCGCGGTGCGAATCGGAGACCGGTCGGCCGTGACTGGCACAAACTTCGAATCGGTGTTGGATTCGTCCGGCGGCGCGATACCGGAACCTTCGGCAGCCAGCGCCGACCTGCCCACCATCCGCGTTTGGTACGTCCCAGAGACGGGGAACCGTTCGGCGGCCCGGGAGCTGTCCCCCGAAGCCATCGAAGAACTCAAGGCCCTTGGGTACACGCACTGACCTTCGGCCCCTCGCGTTATCTGCCCAGCAGTTCCCTTATTGTGGAGACCATCTGCGACCTGGGCACCGTCACTTGTCCTGTCTTTCCTGCTTGCCGGTACTCCTCGCGGTCTTCGATGGATTCCCGCTGCCGCTTGCCCTCGAGTAGGTCCTTCACCGACACGACGCCCTTCTCGAGTTCATCGCCACCCACAATGACCGCCACCGGAATCTGATAATGGTCTGCGTGCGAAAGCTGGTTTTTCAGGTTTGACTTCTTGCCGAAATAGGCTTCGACGCGGAAGCCCGCTGTGCGCAATTCGGAGGCCAGCCGCAGCGTCTCGCGTTCCGGGACCCCGCCGAGGCTGACAACCAGCACCTGCACGAGCGTACGCGGTTTCTCGACGAGTCCCATCTGTCCCAGCGCGGTCAGAAGTCGATCCAGCCCGATGGACATGCCGGTCGAGGGAATGGCCCGATCGGAAAAGCGCGATACCAGCCCGTCGTATCGCCCTCCGCCCATTACGGAGCCGAGTTGCGGGGCGTCGGGCAAGGTCATCTCGAAGACGGGGCCGGTGTAGTAGTCCAGCCCTCGCGCGAGGCTTGGATCGAAGTGTGCGTGCCGCTCGTCCACGCCCAAGGCATCCAGGGCCTCGGCCAGCAGTCGCATTTCGCGTATCGCCTGGTCGGTCAAGGAGCCTGAAGGCAATTCCTGCTCCATGTGGGCCACCACCTCGAGCCGGTTGCTGCCGCCGATGCCTACGAAGTGGAGCAGCTTCTCGATCGTCGCGGAATCGAGCTTCACGCCCGGAATGGGGTCGCCGGAATCGTCGATGCGGCCGGGCCCCAATTCGAGTCGGACGTTGTCGGCCCCCACTTTCGCCAACTTGTCGATCACGCGAAGGACGTGTTTTTGCCGCGACGCTTCCACGATGCCACAGCCGATCAACAGCGCGTCAATCACTTTGCGGTTGTTCACCATCGCCCGGTACGAGGGGACGTTCAAGGTCGCCATCACTTCGCACATGATTGCGATGATTTCCGCGTCCACGGCCACGGACTCGGAGCCGGCCGCGTCGATGTCCACCTGCATGAACTGCCGGAACCGGCCCGGTCCCGGCTTGTCTGCCCGCCACACGGGCCCCAGCGCATACCGGCGGAAAGGGGCTTTGAGCCGATCGGGGTATTGGGCGAGCAGGCGAGCGAAGGGGACGGTCAGGTCAAACCGCAGCGCGATAGGCTCCCCTTCCGGGCTTTCCATTCGAAACAGTTCTTTGTTCGTTTCCTCACCCCCCGTTCCGAGCAGCACGTCCAGATGCTCGAGGGCGGGCGTATCGAGGGGCACGAAGCCGTACCGCTGGTAAACGCTTTCGATTTTGGCTATCACGCCGCGTCGGGGTATGGCTTCCTCGGGTAGCAGGTCCTGAAAACCTTTAAGTGTGCGTGGGTCAATAAACTGCCGATTGGAGTCTGCCATAGTTCCTGCCGGATGTTGGTGTTATCCTCACGGATCGGGCCAGGTGGTACGGTTCAACCGGTACCATGCCGAAATTGCAATTAGAGGTCGCTTGCGGCATCTTTTATCGCTCGATGCGCATGCCGCGCGTCGCCGGTGACCCGCGTTCCCGCTTCGCGGGGCATTGTACCTGTTGGGCGGCGGGGGCAATCAAGCCGGTACCCGACCACGTGGGGGGGGGCGGGATATCAAGCGCGCCGCAAAGGAGTTCGGTTGACGGATTCCCGTGCATCATGATATTGTCCCGCTTGAGGTTAGGAGCATGCGCGTGCGCCTAAGTCTTACGCAGAAGCTCAGCACGGCGGTGGGGTGTGTCAACGCGTGCGAAATCGGATGAGACCGTCAATGAACGGGCGCGGGTTCACCATCATCGAGTTGATGGTGGTCATTACGATCATGTCTATCATGGCCGCCCTGCTTTTGCCGGCGCTCGCGAGGGCGCGCGAACGCGCCCGGCGCGTGGTGTGCGCGAACAACATGAAGCAACTGGGGTTGAG
>BTUX01000031.1:0-25060 GCA_045863315.1 Candidatus Hydrogenedentota bacterium
AGGCATCTTTGCCTGCATACTCGGCTTCCGGGGGAGGCAGCCAAGATGGCCGCACCACAATGATCGCTAGTTTTTTGTTAGAAGCTGTTAAAAGCTACCAGGTTGCAGCGCGGATTACTGGTGAACTTTGGAATGCCGCGGCTTGAATACGAACGAATTGTATTGAGTTATCAGGCTAATCTGCGAATTTTTGCGTCATCTGCGGACAAACAGGAGGTAGACCATGTCAGCGTGTTGCACGGCCACGGGAATGCCGCCCCAGCCCTATGATCTGACGAAGCGGATCAACGTCGAGGACAAGCGCCTGCTGAATTGCAGGAAGGTCGACGTGAACCAGCTCATGCCGCTGAAGTACAAGTGGGCGTGGGAGCATTACCTGAACGGGTGCAACAACAACTGGCTGCCGAGCGAGGTGCCGATGCAGCGGGACATCGAGTTGTGGAAGTCCGACGCGCTGTCCGACGCCGAACGGCTCGTGATCATGCGCAATCTGGGCTTCTTCAGCACGGGCGAAAGCCTGGTCGGCAACAACATCGTGCTGGCGATCTTCAAACACATCACGAACCCGGAGGCGCGGCAGTACCTGCTGCGGCAAGCGTTCGAGGAGGCCGTGCATACGCACACGTTCCACTACATCGTGGAATCGCTCGGGCTTGACGAGCGCGAAGTGTTCAACATGTACCACGAAGTCGACTCGATCGAAGGCAAGGACCGGTTCGTCATGAGGCTGACGGAAGACGTCCTCCGCGAGGACTTCTCGACCGAGACGACCGAGGGCATTCAGCAGTTTCTCAAGAACCTCGTCGGATTCTACGTGATCATGGAAGGCATTTTCTTTTACAGCGGGTTTGTGATGATCCTGTCGTTCCACCGGCAGAACCGGATGACGGGTATCGGCGAACAGTTCCAATACATCCTGCGTGACGAGACGATCCATCTCAATTTCGGGATCGACCTGATCAACACGATCAAAGAAGAGAACCCGGGCGTGTGGACACCGCAGTTGCAGGAAGAGATCTACGCGATGATTCGCGAGGCGGTGGGGTATGAGATTCAGTACGCGGAAGACTGCCTGCCGAAGGGCATCCTGGGGTTGAACGCCAACCTGTTCCGCGAATACGTGCAGTACATCGCGGACCGCCGGATGGAGCGCATCGGCCTGAAAGCCATCTACGGCTCCCGCAATCCTTTCCCGTGGATGAGCGAGACCATCGATCTCATGAAGGAGAAGAACTTCTTCGAGACCCGCGTGACGGAATACCAGACCGCGGCGAGTCTCGAGTGGTGATAGGCACCGCGTAGGAGCAGCAGCACCCTCCGTCCGGGGACCCTGTGGATGGCGCAGGGTCCCCGAAGATTTTGAGCGTCCCGCAGAGGAAAGCGCGGGCGGCACGCCCGGATGTGCGAAAATCGCAGACAGATCAGCCCGTTTCGCGTTGACTGATGGGGGGCAAACTGATATCTTCATGGGCCACGGGATAGTCGGTGGGACTACGCGATGGGTGATGGCCCGGCGGTGAGGGAAGTATGTACGAAGCGTTCTACGGCCTGCGCGAGAAGCCGTTCAATCTGACCCCTGATCCCCGTTTTCTCTATCTGAGCGAGAAGCACAAAGAGGCGTTCGCCCACCTGCTGTTCGGGATCAAGAACCGCAGCGGGTTCGTAATGGTATCGGGCGAAATCGGCACCGGCAAAACGACCATCTGCCGCACTCTGCTCAGCCAACTCGACGAGGCGACGGACGTCGCGTTCATCTTCAATCCCTGCCTGTCCCCGGAAGAGCTGTTGAAAAAGATCAACGAGGAGTTCGGTATCAAGTCGGCCGCGTCGTCGGTAAAGGGGTTAATCGACGAACTGAACTGCTACCTGCTCGAGCGAAACGCGCGGGGCAAGAATTGCGTGCTCGTGATCGATGAAGCGCAGAACCTCACGCCCAGCGTGCTGGAGCAGGTGCGGCTCCTGTCCAATCTCGAGACCGAGACGCAAAAGCTGCTGCAAATCGTGTTGATTGGTCAGCCGGAACTGATGCAGGCGCTGGCCCTGGACGAACTGCGCCAGCTTAACCAGCGCATCACGGCGCGCTACCATTTGCAGGCGCTGGATCGAAACGAAACGGCCCAGTACATTACGTACCGGCTTCGGGTGGCCGGCGCCAAGCGCCGGACGTTTTTCACTCCCGGTGCGGTCAAGCTGATTTACCGGTATTCGAGGGGGACCCCCCGCGTGGTCAACGCCTTGTGCGATCGCGCGCTGCTGCTGGGCTACACGAGGGAAAGCCGCGAAATCACGCCCGCCATCGTGCGTACGGCGGCCCGCGAAATCCGCGGCGAACAGCCCAAGCGAAAACTCTGGCCGCAGATCAAGGCGTGGCTGCCCAACCCGAGTGTGGTGACCGCCGGACTTGTTATCGTATTTGCGGTACTCTTTCTGCGTGATCGGTGGGAGGCGCGCGGCGTGTATGCGCCCGGACCGATAGACACGGCCGCCACCATGCCGGAAGGCCCCGGCGGCGACGCGCAACCCGCCCGGGAAGCGCGAAACCGCGAAGCCGTGTTTGCGGCGCCGGTTCCGCTTGAATCCCCCGTCCAGTTCCCTGCCGCGCCCGTTGCGCCGGAAGTCGACACCTCGTTTGCGGGTCTTGTAGACGGACTTGACCCTGCGGCGTGCCGCAACGCCGCGGTGCAGGGGCTCCTGCGGGCCTGGAACCTCGCGCTGCTCGCGAATCTCCCCGCCGACGATTCCGTGGCGAGCATAACGGCCTTCGCCGCCGAAAACCGGATGTCGGCCGAGGTGATGCAGGTGACCCTCGAACAACTCGAGGCCATCAATCTTCCCGCGCTGATTCGGCTTCACGGCCGAAAACGCTCCGTGTGGTCGGCCGTGCTTGGCGCGGAAGGCGACGAACTGAAACTGACCGCGGGCACGGAAACCACCAGGGTCCCGCGCGATCGCGTCGCCGAATGCTATCTGAACGAGGCGGTCATCTTGTGGCGCGACCCCGTGCCCGGCGTGCCCCCGCTCAGCCAGGGCATGACCGGAGAAGACGTAAAAGTGTTGCAGGTCCAATTGCGCGCCTTGGGTCGGCTTGATCGGGCGCCGACGGGGGCCTATGACGGGGCGACCGCTCAGGCCGTCAAACGCATCCAGAATGAATGCGGGCTGAAGGTGGATGGCGTGGCGGGGCCGCGGACCCGGATGGTCCTGAGCAGTTGGCTGCCTGGATTCCATACGCCGGGCTTGCGCGCGCTTTCTCCAGTCCTCGCGGTGGAGCCGTTGCCCACGGACCCGGAAACGCCGGCCGTAAAGCGGGAGGCGTCCACTCCGCCGAAGCCCGATAAAGCCGCATCGTCCGAGGTCTCGCCTGCGCCGGCAACACCCAATCCGGCAAAACGGCAGGAGGCAAAGCGGTCCATCGAGTCGGGTCCGCCGGGCGCCGATGCGGCGAATGCCGAAACCTCTGCGGTGGTTGTCGCGCAGGAGGGCCAGACTGTCGTTGTTCCTTCCGCGCCGGCGGGAGCAGAACCTGGGGCGCCCACTGCGCCGGCAAGCGGGGAGACGGCAGTCCCGTCGATCGTGAAATCCGAAGAACTGCCAACACCTGCCAAACCGGAGCAAGTGGAATCCGAGTCACCGCGGCCGATGCCTGAAGCCACCCAGCCTGAGGCGGACTATCCCTCGGACGGCGACGCCGCCGCGAACGGCACGAGTTCCCCATCGGTTCAGGCGCCGCCGCTCTCGCCCGATGAAGCGCCAATTGTTGTGAATTCGACGGATGCGGATTCGGTCAAGTCCTCGCCTCCGTCATGGACGGGCAACCTGCCGCTCGTGCCTAGCGACCCGGACGATGCCGCGGAGGCGGCGCCGTGAGCACTATTCTCGACGCGCTGAAAAAACTCGAGCAGGAAAAAAAGAGCCACGCACCGCCCCCCGTCGCCTCGATTGCCCGGATCGCGCTGAACGACGCCGGCTTTGACGACTCGGATGCGGGGCGGAGGCGTGGATCGCCGAGAACGAGCATCCTCGTGTGGGGGGGTATTTTGGTCGCGGCGGTGGTTGCGACCGGTTGGATCACCGCGAACGTGATGTCCGCGCGCATGGCCCGCGCGACCGTCGAAGCGCCGTCTCGCGCCGGGGCCGGGCGAGTGCCCGCCAACGCCGATGCCGTGGTGGGAGGAAGAACCGACGAACTCCCGCCCGAACCGGCGGTATCGGCGCTCGAGTTCCCCGAGCCGACCGAGTCCGTGTCCGCCACGTACGTCGAGTTGGTCGAGATCCCAAAACCAATCCCGATGCCGCCGGCCTTACAGCGCCCCCCCTCGAAGCCGCCGGCCCAAGCGCCGCCGACGCAACCGGAGAAGCGCGCGGAACCGGAGCTTCCGGGCGACATCAATCTCAGCACGCTCGCGATACTGACGGAGACCGAACGGGTACGCCTGGGTCTGCCCGTGCTCAAGATCAATATCGTGGGAATGCCGAGCAGACAGAACCCGCGCGCGGCCGCGCTGATCAACATGCAGAAGGTGTACGTGGGCGAGTATATCCCCAATACCAACGCCCGCCTTATCGGAATAGAATTGCGCGGAGTCGGAATCGAAGTGGACGGCCGCCGCTACTACCTGCCCCGCTGACGAGTTGCCCGCGCCCGTTCACGTCGAACGAACTCGTGTTGACGCATTTCCCGCTTGATTGAGTATACTCGCGCCTTGGACCCACACGCGCAATACAAACACCGGGGAAACTCGATGACCAAGACCAAAGTGAAAAAAGCGCCGCCGCGAAGTGCGGTTCGCGAGGCGGACACTTGGGACCTCACGCCCTTGTTCAGGAACGACACGGCTTGGAACAAGGCGTTCAAGAAGCTCGAGGGAATGATTTCGGGTTACGACGCGTTCCGCGGCAGGCTGGGGGAATCCCCGAAAGTCCTGCGCGAATGCTACGATTTCGACGTGGAGTTCGAAAAGCTCGCCGAGCGGGTCGGCACCTACGCACACCTCAAGGCCTCGGAAGACGTGGCAAACAGCACCTATCAGGGCATGGTGGCGAAATATGTCCACCTGAGCACCCGCGCGAGCGAAGCGGCCAGTTACATCGCGCCGGAAATTCAAACGATTTCTGAAGACCGGATTCAGCAATACATGAAGGATCCCACGCTCGCCGAGTTCCGGTTCGCGCTCGAAAAACTACTCCGGTATCGACCGCACATTTTGTCCGAGCGCGAGGAGCGGCTCCTTGCCATGCAGGGGGAAGTGGCCGGCACCGCGGGCAAGGTGTTCGGCCAACTCAACGACGCGGACATGAGGTTCGGGTTCGTGAAGGACGAGACCGGTCGGCGCGTCGAGTTGACCCACGCCTCGTTTCGCAGCCTGCTCGAATCGCCCCGGCGCCGCGTGCGGAAGGACGCCTTCCACAAGTTCTACGCGGCGTACGCCGCTCATGCCAACACCATCGCCGCGGCCCTGAGCGGCTCGGTCCTGCAAGACGTGTACTACGCCCGCGCGCGCAATTATCCCTCCGCCCTGGAGGCGTCCTTGTTCAGCGACAACGTGCCCCTGGCGGTATACGACAACCTGATCCAGGCCGTGCGCGAGAACCTCGGGACAGTCTACCGCTACCTCGAGGTGCGTAGAAAAGCGCTCGGTGTCAAACGCATTCACAACTACGACACCTACGTGCCGCTTGTCGAACAGCGGCGCATCCGTGTTCCGTACCTCAGTGCGGTGAAGACCATCTGTGCCGCATTCGAACCTTTGGGAAGCGCCTATGTGAAACCCCTCGAGGCGGGTCTGAAGACGGGGCGCTGGGTGGACCGGTACGAGAACCAGGGAAAACGCAGCGGGGCCTTTTCGTCGGGCGGGTACACCGGTCCTCCCTACATCCTCATGAATTACCGCGACGACGTGATCGACAGCATGTTCACGCTTGCGCACGAGGCGGGCCACTCCATGCACACCTACTTCAGCGCGAGGACGCAGCCGTTCCAATACTACGGCTACACCATTTTCGTGGCTGAAGTGGCGTCGACGTTCAACGAGCAACTCCTGAACAAATATCTACTCGACCGGGCCCGCGACAAACGCACCCGCGCATTCCTCATCAATAAAGAGATCGATGAGATTCGCGGGACCCTGGTGCGTCAAACGATGTTCGCCGAGTTCGAAAAGGTCATACACGCCATCGCCGAAGCGGGCGAACCGCTCACGCTCGAACGGTTCCGCGAGGAATACCGCAAACTGCTCGAAATCTACTTCGGGCCCGATTTCCGGATCGACGAGGAGTTGTCCCTCGAGGGCCTCCGCATCCCGCATTTTTATCATGCGTTCTACGTCTACAAATACGCGACGGGCATTTCGGCGGCCATTGCGCTGTCGCAGAACGTGCTGAACGGCGGCGCCAAGGAACGCGATGCCTACCTGAACTTTCTTAAAGGCGGGGGCTCGAAATTCCCGCTTGACCTGCTGCGCGACGCCGGGGTGGACATGGAAAGCCCCGTGCCGGTGGCAACCGCCATGGCCCACTTCAAATCGCTGGTGGACGAACTCGAGGAATTGATTTGATCGTGCCGGCCGCAGCGGGCGCGAATCACCGCGGTGGAACGGCATGCTGATTCTCGACGCGCATCTCGATCTCGCGATGAACGCGATGGAATGGAACCGCGACTACACGCGGCCCATCGCCGAGATTCGCGCGCGCGAGCAAGGCATGACCGACAAACCCGACCGCGGCAACGGCACGGTCTGTTTCCCGGAGATGCGGCGCGGGGGCGTGGGGCTCTGCGTCGCCACGTTGATCGCGCGCTACGTCAAGCCGTCCAATCCGCGGCCCGGCTGGCACAGCCCGGCGCAGACATGGGCGCAGACACAGGGACAACTCGCGTGGTACCGGGCCATGGAAGAGGCGGGCGAACTGGCGCCGATTGCCACGGCGGATTCTTTGAATGCTCACCTCAGCCGATTGAATGCGCCGGATGCCGATGGGTTGCCCATCGGCTATGTGCTGAGTCTCGAAGGAGCGGACTCCCTGATTTCGCTCCACCATCTCGAGCGGCTCCATCTGGCGGGCCTTCGAGCGCTCGGCCCGGCGCACTACGGCCCGGGCACATACGCCCAAGGCACTGAGGCGGAAGGTCCTCTGCCGGCGCGCGGTCGTGAACTGCTGCGCGAAATGGAACGGCTGGGGATAATATTGGATGCCACCCACCTCAACGACGAGTGTTTCTGGCAGGCGCTCGATGCGTTTCACGGGCCGGTCTGGGCAAGCCACTCGAATTGCCGCGCGCTAGTGCCGGATCCGCGCCAGTTCAGCGACGAGCAGATTCGCGCCCTGATCGAACGCGGCGCGGTCATAGGCGCCGTGTTGGACGCATGGATGCTGGTTCCCGGCTGGCAAAAGAAGGTCACCAAGCCGGACGAAGCCGGGTTGTCGCTCGAGCAGGTCGCAAACCACATCGATCATGTCTGCCAGCTTGCCGGCAACGCCCACCATTCGGGCATCGGCTCGGATCTGGATGGCGCGTTCGGAAGGGAACAATGCCCGGCGGACCTGCATACCATCGCCGATCTGGCCCGGCTGCGGGAAATCCTCGCCGCGCGCGGCTATCGCGCGGACGAGATCGACGGCGTCATGCACGGGAATTTCGTTCGCTTCCTTCAACGCGCGCTGCCCTGACGGGGCAACGGCTACGCGAATCCATTGCGCCCGCCGCGCGCGTTGATTCAGGGGCGTGACGCGCCTCCCCGCCTTTGTTACACTGCCGGTTCAAACGCGAGGATTGACCATGTACATTATGCGGCGCGGGGGGGGCGGTGTTTTTTGTCTGGCTGGCATTCGGCGCGGCATGCGTCGCGGGAGACAGCGGAATGGAACTCTACAAGGTCCCGGAAGGCGCACAAACGCGCTGGATCAGTTTCGAGAATCCCACCGGAGAGAAGGGAGAAGGGGGGAAAGAGAACCGCGGCGCGAAAGGCCACGCCTTCGACTCGCTGCCCGCCGGCCAATCGCGCGTGCTGCTTGATTTGAATGGCAGCGGCGCCATTCGGCGGATGTGGTTCACCCTTCGCGAACGCGACCCGTACCTGCTGCGTGCGCTGCGGCTCGAGATGTTCTGGGACGGCGCCGCGCAACCGGCGGTGTCGGTGCCCTTCGGCGATTTTTTTGGCGCGATTCTCGGGCGCGTGGTGAAATTCGAGAACGAACTGTTCGTCAATTCGGAAGGTCGGGCGTTCAATTGCACCATTCCGATGCCGTTTCGGACCGCTGCGAAAGTCACGATTACCAACGATTCCGCGCGCGACGTCGAAAAATTGTTTTACGATATCGACTGCGTACTGACCCCGAAACCCGACCCCGATGCGCTGTACTTCCACGCGACGTGGCGCCGCGAGCGCTGGACCGCATTGGGCAAAGATTTCGAAATCCTGCCCAGGGTCAGCGGCAAAGGCCGCTTCCTGGGCGCGCACATCGGTGTGATCGGGCATCCGGACAACGCGGGCTGGTGGGGCGAAGGCGAAGTGAAAATGTACCTCGACGGCGATGAGGAGTGGCCGACCATCGTCGGCACCGGCACTGAGGACTATATCGGGACGGGCTGGGGGCAGGGCGAGTTTCAATCCCGGTTTCAGGGTAGCCTGATCGCGGACAACCCGAACCGGCAGTACGCGTTCTATCGCTATCACGTGCCCGATCCCGTTTACTTTCATCAGGGAATCCGCGTGACGATCCAGCAAATGGGCGGCGCATCCAAGAAGCAGGTGCTGGAACTGCTCGAGAAAGGGGTGGAGATTCTGCCCGTCAGCGTGGATTCGGATACGCAAGGACGTTTCGTCAAGTTGCTCGAACGCGATGAGCCGGTCGATCTGAAGAAGCACGATTCCCCGATGAACGCGTGGGTCAACATGTACCGGCGGGACGATGTCTGCGCGGTCGCCCTGTATTACCTTGACGCGCCCGTCAACGGACTGCCGCCGCTCGCCCCGCTCGACCGACGGACCGAAGGATTGCTCGAGACCCGATCGGACCAGCCATAAGGGATGTGCGGCGGGTGCCATGGGCCGAGAGCAGAAAGCCAGCCGACGCCAGGGGAAGCCGGCCGCTTCAGCGATGCCGGACGCAGCGGTCGTCGTGCTCCTTATCGCGCTGACCGTTGCTGTTTTCTGGGGCGTGCAAGACAACGATTTCGTCTCTTACGACGATCCCGAGTACGTGACGGAAAACCCTTTCGTGCGCGGCGGCCTGACGTGGCGAGGCGTCGTGTACGCGTTGACCGGAATCGTCGCATCGAATTGGCAGCCGGTGACCGTGCTGTCCCACCAACTCGACGTCACGCTGTTCGGTATAAACCCGCGCGGACACCACTTGATGAACCTGGCGTTCCACGCCGTGAACGCGGCGTTCGTGTTCTGGTTCTTTCGAAGAACGACCGGAGCCACCTGGCGAAGTGCGGCCGTGGCGGCCCTGTTTGCCCTGCACCCCCTGCGCGTCGAGTCCGTGGCGTGGATCGCGGAGCGCAAAGACGTGCTGAGCACGTTCTTCTGGCTGCTCACCCTGATCGCGTACGCGCGCTATACCGAGAAGCCTTCGGCGGCGCGCTATGCGTTTGTCGCGCTGTGCTTCGCGCTCGGCCTCATGGCGAAAAGCATGCTGGTGACGCTGCCGCTGGTCCTGTTGCTGATTGATGTATGGCCGTTGCGGCGATTTCCCGGGGCCGCCGTCCGGCCCGAGCAACGACGCGCGCTTGCGCTCGGCCTCGTCAAAGAGAAATTGCCGCTCATGCTGTTCTCGGCGATTGTCGGCGCCGCCGCCCTCTTTTCGCAGCGCGCAGGGAAGGCCCTGCGCAGCGGCGATGCGTTCTCGCTGTACGACCGCATCACGAACGCCGCGCTCAGTTACGCGATGTACGTCGTGAAGAGTTTCTGGCCGGCGGACCTCGCCGTTTTCTATCCCCACCCGAGATCCGAGATTGCGATTTGGCAGGTGGGGTTGGCTTTTCTTTTCATCGCAGCCGTCACGATCGCCGTGGTGCGCGTCGTTCGCGCGCGGCCGTATCTTGCGGTCGGCTGGCTCTGGTACCTGGTCACCCTCGTCCCCGTCATCGGCCTTGTGCAAATCGGTTCGCAGTCCATGGCGGACCGCTATACCTATGTGCCGTGCATCGGTCTCGCAGCCCTGCTCGTATGGGGGACGGCGGACGTCGCCTCGCGATCGGCAAACCTCACGCGTGTCGCCGCCGCCGCCGCGCTCATTGTCATAACGGTGTTGGGCATTCGGACCCGGGCGCAAGTCGAGGTCTGGCGCGACAGCGAAACCCTGTTCCGGCATGCGCTCAGCGTCACAAAAAATAATTATCCCGCCCATGTGAATCTCGGGTTTGTACTTGCGGAACGCGGCGACCTCGCCGAGGCCTCCCTGCATTTCGAGAGCGCCGCGGCCATCGAACCGAAGGCCCCCGAGGCCGTCTTCAACCTTGCGGGTGTCCACTATCTCCTTGGAAACCATGCGCGCGCGGCAGCGTTGTACCGACATGCGCTGGCGCTCTCGCCGGACGATCCAGAGACCCGCGCCAAGCTTGCCCTGACCTTGGCGCAGCTTGGGCAGACACGTGAGGCGCTCGCAGAGGCGCAAGAGGCGCTTCGGCTTGATCCCCGCAACGCGACCGCGCGCGCGGTCCTTCAGCAACTCCAGCGCGCGGCGCCGTCCGGATGAGGAGACGGGTATGAAGATCTGGCGGTTTCACAGCCACGGCGATCTCTCCAACCTGAAGCTCGAAGAAGGGCCCATTCCCACGCCCGCAGCCGGCGAGGCGCTGATCCAGATTGAGTACGCTGCATTGAACCCCGCGGACGCGTTCGTCGTCCAGGGGCTTTATCCGCGTTCCGGACCGCCGCCGCTGTGCGTGGGGCGTGACGGGGCGGGAGTCATTGTCAAGGCGGCGCAGGGCGGCCGGTTCAAAGAAGGTGACCGGGTAGTGGTTCTTCGCAGCCAAGTGGGGGTGACCCACGATGGGACCCTGGCGGAATTCGCAGCCGTGCCTGAGGCGTCGCTTGCACCGCTGCCGTCCGGTTGGACCTTCGCGGAAGGCGCGGCGGGCCCGCTCGTGCTGTTGACCTCATGGGTGGCGTTGGTCAACGTCGGCGCGTTGGAACCGGGGATGACCGTGTTCGTCAATGGCGCGTCCGGCGGTGTCGGGAGCGCCTCGGTGATGTTGGCGCGAGCGATGGGCGCGCGCGTCGTCGCTGCCTCGCGGAGCCAGGAGAAACGCGCACGCCTGAAGGAACTGGGCGCCACCATTGTCGTCGACTCGTCGGACCCCGACCGCATGGAGGAGGAAGCGAAGAATGCGCTCGGCGAGGCGCGCGCCGACATCGTCGTGGAGAATCTCGGCGGGCCGTATCTGCAGAGCAGCGTCAATCTCGTCAAAGAGGGCGGGCGAATCGCCGTAGTTGGACTCCTTGCCGGCTACGCCTCCGAACTGATGCTCGGCAACCTTATTTTCAAACGGGCGCGTATAGAAGGGGTTGCCGTCGGGTCGCTCACGCCGACGCAGGCCCAGGACGCTTGGGCGAAGATTATCGGCCATCTGGACCGCACCGGCGCCAAACCAATCATCGATCGCGTGTTTCCCATGGAGAACGTGCTCGAGGGGTTTGCGAGGTTGGCGATCGGGCCCATGGGAAAGGTCGTCATCGACGTCGCAGGCGGCGGAATTTGGCGCGCACATTGATTTCGCACAATCGCGCCGGGGAGGTCCCAGATTCCTCGCTTCGCGTCGGAATGACACGTGGACGTTGTTGGCGTCTCACTGTACGGGCCGCGTATGGCAGGCGCGGTTTGGTCCTCTGCGTGGGGCAGAAATGATTGCCGGCATCATACGGCGGAAGCGGGCCGTAGCGGTATCTCGAAGTTCAATGCACCTGCCCGGCTATCCATTTATTGATATGGGTTGCAGATTCATGTAGACTCGAGGGTTTGTGTGACAAAGCGGATTCAACCGAAATTCAACGTCGAAAGCCACCTCTCTCCGATGCGCAGTTCCGAGCAAATCCGTAATCTCGCTATCGTGGCGCACATTGACCACGGCAAGACCACGCTCATCGACTCGATATTCCGCGCCGCGCACACGTTCCGCGAGAACGCGCGAATCGCCGAACGGGTCATGGACAACAACGAACTCGAGCGGGAACGCGGCATCACGATCCGCGCAAAGCACTGCGCGGTCGAGTGGAAGAACTACCTCATCAACATCGTGGACACGCCGGGCCACGCGGACTTCTCGGGCGAGGTCGAGCGCGTGCTGTCGATGGTGGATTCCGTGCTGCTGCTGGTGGACGCCAACGAGGGGCCGATGCCGCAGACGCGCTACGTGTTGATGCGGGCTCTGCGTCTTGGATTGAAGCCGATCGTTATCGTGAACAAGGCAGACCGGCCGAACGCAAACCCCGCAGACGCGCTCAACAAGACCTTTGATCTGTTCCTGGAACTCGGCGCCAACGACGAGCAGGCCGACTTTCCGGTGCTGTACGGTTCGGGGCTTCACGGCTGGTTCGTGCGCGACCTGGACTCCGACAAGCGCGAGGGGATGGACGCCCTGTTCGAGACCATCATCGAACGCGTGCCCCCGCCGAAAGTCGATCACGACGCCCCGTTTTTGATGCAGGTCAGCACCTTGGCGTGGCGCGAGCACATCGGCCGCGTCGGGTGTGGGCGCGTGCTGCAGGGGCGGCTTCGCAAGGGCCCCGGTTTTCTGCGTTACTCGACGCGTTGGAAAGGCTACGACCGGCAGGACGGTTGGGAAGTCATTGACATACAGGAGGAGCGCGCGACGCACCTGTGGGTCACTCGCGGGCTCGATACCGTGGACGTGGACAGCGTGTCCGCGGGCGACATCGTGTGGGTGGCGGGGCCGAAGGACATCATGATCGGCGATACGTTTGCCGCACCGGAACTCGAACACCCCGCGCTGCCGCCGCTCGAGATCGAAGAGCCGACGGTGTCGATGTTGTTTCTCGTGAACAGCGGCCCGCTTTCCGGAAAAGAAGGGCGCGCCGTCACCATTCGGCAGATCCGCGACCGGCTTGCGCGCGAACTGCGCACCAACGTGGCGCTGCGCGTCGAGGACATCGATCGCGCCGACGGCGTGAAGGTGAGCGGGCGCGGCGAACTGCACCTCGCAATCCTGATCGAGGAGATGCGGCGCGAGGGCATGGAACTGTGCGTGTCGGCGCCGGAGATCATCACACACGAGGACGACCGGGGAAACCTGCTGGAACCCCTGGAAGAGCTGACCATTGACGTGCCGCTCGAGTACCAGGGCGTGATTATCGAGAAGATCGCCAAGCGCAAAGGCGAGCTTGTGTCGATGCACAACGCCGGCACGGGCATCATCCGGCTCGAGTTCCGCATCCCGACGCGCGGCCTTATCGGTTACCGCAACGAATTTCTGACCGACACGCGCGGGCTCGGCATCATGGCATCGCGGTTCGTGGGCTACGGCCCCTGGTGCGGCGAGGTGGCCTCCCGGCAGCGCGGTTCGATGATCAGCATGGACACGGGCGAGGCGACCAGTTACAGTCTCGAGGGCCTGCAGGATCGCGGCACCCTGTTCGTCAAGCCGATGGACCCGGTCTACGCCGGCATGATCGTGGGCGAGAACTCGCGCCCCGGCGATCTGCCGTGCAACCCGACGAAGAAAAAGGCGCTCACCAACCATCGCGCGGCCGGCAAAGATCACGAGACTCAACTCGACGTGCCGCGGCTGCTCACGCTCGACACGGCCCTCGAATGGATTGCGCCCGACGAACTCGTCGAGGTCACGCCGAAATCGGTGCGCGTCCGCAAGGCCGTGCTCGATCTTGAGGAGCGCAAACGGCTCGAAAAACGGGCGGCCCTGGCGGGATAGAAGCCTGCTTGCAGCGGGCGAGGCGCCGGAAACCAGGGCGACATCCGCGGCGCTATTCGTTGGTATCGGCGGGGACTCGAGTGGCACTATAATGACGTTCATGGGTGCGGCCGTTTTCTGAACGGGGAGCAGGAACTGAGCGCGTGATTCACGTTTCCCATTTCTACAAAACCTATCGGCAGACCGCGGCCGTCGACGATCTGAGTTTTCAGGTGAATTCCGGGGAGATATTGGGTCTGGTCGGGCCGAACGGGGCCGGAAAGACCTCGACCCTGCGAAGCATTGCGGGAATTATTCCGCCGACCTCGGGCACGATTACCGTCGCGGGGCACGACATCGTCGCGGACTCCGTGGCGGCGAAAAGCAAGTCGGCCTATGTGCCGGACGACCCGAAACTGTTCGAGACCCTCACCGTCTGGGAGCACCTTGAGTTCATCGCGGCGGCGTATCGCGTCACGGACTGGGAAGCCCGCGGGGAAGACCTCCTACGCCAGTTTGAACTCGACGTCAAACGCGACACGGTCGCCCAGGATCTCTCGCGGGGCATGCGGCAAAAATGCGCGATCTGTTGCGCGTATCTCCACGAACCGAGCGTTATCCTGTTTGATGAACCGCATACCGGTCTGGATCCGCGCGGCATCCGCAACATGAAGGAATCTGTCCTTCGTCGGGCAAAAGCGGGCGCGGCGGTGATCGTCAGTTCCCACCTGCTCGAACTGGTCGAAGACATGTGCACGCATCTGCTCATCCTTCACAAGGGGAAGAAGCTTTACTTCGGGCGCATGGAAGAGACCCGCTCGGCTTTCGGCGACCTTGGCGGGGACGCCTCGCTCGAGGAGATCTTCTTCCACGCCACCGAAGGGGGAGCGGTGTCCGCTTCGGATCGTCAGGACGCCGTATAATGCACGAGGCGTTGTTCCGTCTGCTCCGGCTGCGCTGGCGGGGGGCGCTGCGCCGGATGGTCCAGGGCGTGAAGACCGTGCGCGGCGCGATCCTGTTTGCGTTGGGCATCGGCCTGGTTGCGCTGTTCGTGTTGCCGAGTTTCATCGTATCGCTCCGAGGCGTGCCGACCCCGCTCGAACAAGTGGAGGCGATAGTCCCGCTGGCCATCCTCGGCGCGTGCCTGGTGTCCCTCATGACCTCGTCGGGCGAACGTGCGATTTACTTTTCGCCGGGTGAAGTGGACTTTCTGTTCGCCGGCCCGTTTACGCGCCGCGAAGTGCTCGCGTACAAGCTGCTGGGAACGCTCTTCAATGTGGTGTTTGGTTCGGTCTTTTTCTGCGTGTTCATGTTGCGGTTCACCTCCTCGTGGCTGGCGGCGTACTTGGGCGTCTTTCTGGCCCTCGTCTTTGTTCAGTACGTCACGATCGCCGCGGTGTTGGTGCAACAGCTCATGGCGGAACACGCCTATACGCGGCTGCGCAAGGTCGTGGTGTATGGGATTGGCGCGCTGGCGGCCATCGGCATCGGCGAAAGCCTGGTCCTTCGCAACACGGCCCGTTTCGGCGACGCGGTCCTGATGCTCCACGACAGCGTCTGGTTGCGGTATGTGCTGATTCCAATCGAGCCATTCGCGCGCGCGATTGCCGCGCCGGCGATATTCCCCGATCTGCTGCTATGGGGCGGGGTGGGGCTCGCCATCAACGCGGCGCTTTTTGTCCTCATCGTTCGCCTCGATGCCGAATACCGTGAGACGGCGGTGCGGGTGAGCGAACGAATTTATGCGCGACTCCAGCATGCGCGGCAAAGCGGAATGGCGCCGGTCAACTTGTCGTCCGCCCGCCGGCGTGTGCCGCGGCTGCCGTGGCTCGGCGGCGCCGGGCCGATCGCGTGGCGGCAACTGACCAACGCCATGCGCAACACGCGGAGTCTCGTGATGCTCTTCGTCCTCATGGGCATCGCATTCGGAGTGCCCGCCGCAAGTCGGTCCGGGGATGCGCCCGCCCTGTGGAGGACCGCCCTGACCATGGTGTTCTGGCTCACCATCCTGTCCACCATGATGATTCGGTTCGATTTCCGCTCCGACATCGGTCAGATGGACCTGTTAAAGTCCCTGCCTGTCCGGCCGCTACACATGGCGATGGGCCAACTCGTCACGCCGGTACTCATGTGTACGGCCCTGCAGACCTGCCTCATTGCGGCGGTCGCCTTCATGACGGGCGAAGCGCGTTATGTATTCTACGCGATTGCGTTCGGCCCGCCCGTCAACCTGCTTCTTTTCGGCTGCGAGAACACGCTGTTTCTGCTCGCGCCCTTGCGCGCGCACGCGGTCAGCCCCGGCGACTTTCAGGTGTTCGGCCGCCAACTTCTGATGATAATGGCCAAACTGGCCGTCTTGGGTGTTGCGGTGTTCGTTGCCGTCGGCGTGGCCACGGCGGTTTCGGCGGTACTTGGGCGCTCGGCGCTGGTGACCGGCGCCGCCGTCTGGATCACGCTCACGGGCTTGTCGTTGCTGGCCTTGCCATGCGTGGCATGGGCCTACCGCCGATTCGACGTAAGCCTGCACATGCCCGCGTGACCCGGCCGTATCCGGTCCCGACCTATGGTATTCTTGTCTTTGTTCAACTCAGCCTCTTTCGTGGTTGGCACTATTGGAGGAGACCCGCATGGCCGTCCAACCCACCGTGTCGTTCCAGCAGCCAGACGCTCAGCGAGACGCCTCGCGGTATCGCATCAGCGAACAGGCCATGGCGACAATCGTCATTTTCGGCGCGACGGGCGATCTCGCCGGGCGCAAGTTGATGCCGGCGATATACAACCTGTGGCACGCGGGATTCCTGCCCAGGCGGATCGCGGTCGTAGGCGTAGCCCGTCGCGAAATGTCCGACGCGCGATTTCGCGAAGAAATGTGCGAGGCGCTCAAGAAGTATTCCCGCACCAACGAAGGGCTCGGCGATTCCTGCGACCCCTTCGTGTCGAACCTGTACTACCACCAACTCGAGGTGTCGGATACCTCGGGATACGCCGCATTGGGCAAGCGGCTGGGCGACATCGAGTCGAAGAACGGTATGACCGGACATCGCCTGTACTACCTGGCGGTCGCGCCGGAATTCTTTGCGCCCATCGTTGAGCGCCTGGGCGCGGCGGGTTTGGTGACCACGCCCGGCGAGGAGAAGCGGTCGCGGGTCGTCATCGAGAAACCATTCGGCCACGATCTGGAATCCGCGCGACTGCTCAATTCGCGCATCAGCGGCGTGCTGAGCGAAGACCAGATTTTCCGAATCGATCATTACCTCGGCAAAGAAACGGTGCAGAACATTTTTGCGTTCCGGTTCGGCAACGCGATCTTTGAACCGCTGTTCAACCAGAAATACGTCGATCACGTGCAGATTACCATGGCTGAAACCATCGGGATGGAGGGCCGCCGCGGCGCATTCTACGACCAGACCGGCGCGATGCGCGACGTGTTGCAGAACCATCTTCTCCAATTGTTATGCCTGGTCGCGATGGAACCCCCCGCCCTGTCCGAGGCCAAGCACACCCGCGACGAGAAAGTGAAGGTCCTGAGTTCGATCACCTTGCCGGCCGACCAACCCTTGGCGACGTGGTGCGTGCGGGGGCAATATGCCGAAGGGCCGGGAATTCCCGGCTATCTCTCCGAAGAGGGCGTGGCCTCGGATTCCGTCACCGAGACCTATGTCGCGGTGCGGCTGTTGATCGACAACTGGCGTTGGGCGGGTGTTCCGTTCATGCTTCGAGTAGGCAAACGCCTCAAATCGCGCGTGACTGAAATCGCGATCCGGTTCAAGCTGCCGCCGACGCACTTCTTCCGCGAACTCGGCGTCCCGATGCCGGCGGAAAACATGCTCGTGTTCCGCATTCAGCCGGACGAAGCCATTTCCCTCAGTTTCAACGCCAAACCGCCCGGGATGGAAATGAACATATCGCCGGTCAACATGGAGTTCACGTACGGCGAAACGTTCAAACAGGATCTGCCGGAGGCCTACGAGCGATTACTGCTCGACGCGTTGCGCGGCGACTCAACGCTGTTCATGCGCGCGGACGAGATCGATTACGCCTGGCGCATCGTGACCGATATCGCGACGCATTGGGAGAGCGCGCCGCCTCCCGCATTGTACCGGCCCGGGACCTGGGGGCCCAAAGAAGCAGACGCGCTCTTCACCGGTTGCGAAGGGTGCTGGCGCACGCCGTGAAACGATGTCGAGTGGCGAACTGCGAATGACAAGCGTCTTCTGCGTGTCAGACATGCGCGCGGGCCGTCGCGTCTTTCGGAATGATGGCGAAAAACCGATGCGATCCGCGCGATCGAGTCGCGTGCCGAAGATGGACCAACGCAAACTCCTCCGGAAGGAGTGCACGCTCCTCGCGCGTCCATGAATATCCTTGCCTCCGCCGAACCCGCGCAATCCCTGGCGAACGATCTCGCCGGCGCCATCGCCCCCGATCGCGACTGCTTCATCGCCGTGTCAGGAGGCTCGACTCCGCGGACATTGTTCCGGATTCTCGGGGCGGATTTCGCGCGGCGGGTCCCTTGGCATCGTGTTCACGTGTTTCAGGTGGACGAACGTTGTGTGCCGCCCGACGACGAGCAATCCAACTGGAAAATGTTGAACGACGAGTTGCTGTCTCGGCTCCCCGCCATTCGAGCACACCGCATCGAGGCCGAACGTCCCCGTGCGGCGGAAGACTACGAGGCGCTTATTCGGGAACTTGTCCCCGCGGGCCCGAGCGGAATTCCGCGGCTCGATTTCGTGTTGCTCGGTATGGGCGTGGACGGGCACACCGCATCGCTGTTTCCCGGGACGAAAGCGCTTGATGAGCGGGATCGTCTGATGGTGCTGAACGATGTCCCGCAGTTGAACACGCAACGAGTGACGATGACGTACCCCTTAATCGAGGCTGCCGCGCGCCGCTGGTTCCTCGTGATAGGCGCGGACAAGGCCGAAGCATTCGCCCGCGTGAAACGGGGTGAACTGCCCGCGGGAAAGTTGAAGGACGCGCGCTGGTACCTGGATCCCGCCGTACTGTCCGGGTAAAGACCGCAGGCGCGTCGATCGACTATAATTGAGAATTGATGCGTTCCAGCAGATACGTGCGACATCTATGACCCCGCATTTCCAGCATAAACTTGACGCGTGGCCCTCGGAGCGGGTCCGCGCGTGCATTGAATCGGCGAAACCGCACGACGTGGAGCGCGCGCTGTCCCGCGAGGAACGGACGCCGCAGGATTTGTGCGCGCTGCTGTCACCGCGCGCCGAACGCTATTTTGAACCCATGGCGCGCGAGGCCCAACGGCTTACCCGCCGGCATTTTGGCCGGACGATTGGCATGTACGTGCCGCTCTACGTGTCCAATATTTGTGGCGCGGACTGCACCTACTGCGGATACTCGGTGCGGTCCGGCAACAAGGCGAAGCGGCGAACGCTGACCCACGCGGAGCTTCATACGGAATGCGAATCGCTTGCGGCCCAAGGGTTTCAATCCGTGCTGCTGCTGACCGGCGAGGCGCGCCGCGCCGTGCCGCCTTCCTACATCGCCGACAGCGTCCGCATCGCGCGCGAGTACTTTCCGTCGGTAGCCGCCGAGGTGTATTCGCTGGATCAGCCCGACTACGAAAAGCTGGTCCGCCGCGGACTCGACGGCGTCACCATCTACATGGAAACCTACGACCGCGACACCTATGCACAGGTCCATCTCCTCGGTGAAAAAAAGGATTACGAATACCGGTTGGACGCGATAACCCGCGCCGGCCGGGCGGGCGTCCGCCGGCTGAGCATCGGCGCCCTGCTCGGTCTGTACGATTGGCAGGTCGACGGCTTCTGGACGGCGCTGCACGCGCGCCACGTGCAGAAGTTGTGCTGGCAAAGCGCAGTCTCGATCTCGTTTCCGCGGCTTCAGCACGTGCCCCGCCGATTTCACATCCCCCGTCTCGTCAGCGAGCGACAGTTGGTCCAATTGATGCTCGCGCTGAGGCTGTACCTGCCCGAGGCCGGGTTCAACTTGTCCACCCGCGAGCGACCCGAACTTCGGGACCGGCTTATTCCGCTCGGCGTGACCATGATGAGCGCGGGCTCGTCCACACGACCCGGCGGCTACACGCTGTACGGAGAGGAGACGCTCGAGCAGTTCGAGATCGAGGATCACCGCTGCGCCGCGCAGGTGGCGGAAGCCATTCGCCGAGCCGGGTACGAACCGGTATGGAAAGACTTCGACTACGCCTTTGACCCCCTGTGACGAGGGGGCAACCCGAGTGCGATACGGGTTGTAACGAGACGGCGGGACGGTTCTATTTGTGATACCATGAGGAAGCGGTCAATCGCCGGCCGCGGACAATGACCATAGACCTCTTGTCCAGTAAAGGATTACCTTGTGTCTCGTGTTCGCACTTTTCGCATCTTCGTGGTCTTCGCCGCTGTCTTCACTTTGGCGTTGACCGGTTGCGACCTCGACGGCGTCGGCCTCAAGTGGGGTACGCCGGTCGCCGGTGACAACACCCCCTCTGTGCCGGGAGATGGCGGAGGAGACGGCGGCGATGACGGAGGAGGCGGTGGCGGTGGCGACGGCGGTGGCGGCGGTGGCGGCGGTGGTGGAGGCGGCGGAACGCCCGCTCCGTTCGCCGGCACCTGGATTGCCAGTTTCGGCGACGACCTGCCTCGCGGCTCCGGACAGCGTCAGTATGCCGCGCGCTTGACCCTGACTCAGCAGGGCAACACGGTCCAAGGCAACGGCTCGATGGTCCGCTTTTACCGTCAGGGTCAGGTCGCATTCGATTCCGCGCCCTTTGCAGTCAATGTTTCAGGTACGGCGAACGGTGACGACGCCACCTTGACCCTGACCGCGGCGAACGGAATATTCGTGAACAATCCGGTGTGGTATATGCGGATTGCGGGGGGGCGGTTGGTCGGCATGTACGCGGAACGCAGCGCCAACTTCGTCGTGGAACGGTCCGGTCATGCGATTTGGCACCGGACCGGCAGCACCAACATCGCCCGGACGTGGTCCGCGGCGTTTGCGGACGAATTCGGCGCGGGCGGAGCGTTTACCCCGCGAGACCGGACCGCGGTGATGACGCTGTCCGGTTCCGGCGGCGGTTTTTCCGGTGTGGGCTCCTACGTGGAACAGCGGCCCTCGGACGTGCCGCAAGAGTTCGAGTTTTCGGTTGCCGACGGCGTGCTGAACGGAACCCAGGCTCGGTTCAGCTTCGTGAACTTCAATCCCGCAAACGGGGAGGTGGACTGGTTCGGCTACCACAGCGGCGGCATCCTCGTGACCGCATATGGTCAATTCAACAACGACAACGGCCTCGCGCGGTTCGGGAACGCATCGTGGTATGCCGGCGACGATCCCACCCCGGCCGATTTCCAACGCAATTGGACCACTTCGTTTGGGGACTCGGCGGCGCCGAATAACTTGCTGGCCGATTACGTCATGGTCATGAGCGACGTGGCGGTCAGCGGCAACACCCTGACGGGCACGGTCCGTGTGCTTGACGAGACGGAGGTCCAGCCGCAGTACCGCACCTATGCGATTGAGAACGCCGTGGTGGTCGGCAGCGAATTGACGATGGACATGGTCCGCAACAACGACGTTTTTTCATGGAACATGCGCCTGGCGGGGTCCGTGTTGGTGGGTTCGTATCTTCACACGATCAACGGGAATTTCGCGGGCCGCGGCCATGCGGAATGGCGGTTTGGATCCGCTTCCGGCCTGGAAGGCACCTATGCGGCATCGTTCTTTGATACGTCCACAACGAACAATACCGAGGACCGCGCAAGTCAGATTGCGGTCATAACCATTACCAGCGTCAACGCGGACGGCGTGATTGCGGGCACCGGCACCCTGCGGCTGGCCGGCGAACAAAGCCGCAGACAGTTCGGCGTGACCGGCACGGTCAACAGCGGGGCCATCGAATGGGTTTGGAGCGGCGCGGATCTCTTCGGCAACACGGTGTGGCGCCTTCGCAAGGCGGGCACGTTCCTGTTCGGCACATATACGAATCTGGCCTCGAACAATCAGACCGTGGAATTCCAGGGCCATGCGACGTTTGTCCGGGGAACTACGCAATAGCAACGAGACGAGCAGTGTTGGTTTTCGACTATGTTCAGCAAATCGCTTGAAATGACGCTTGGCGCGGCGGTGAAAGAAGCGCAGCGCCGCCGGCACGAGTACTTGTGCGTCGAGCATCTCCTGTTCGCCCTGCTGGACGATTCACAGGGCAGGGAAATTCTGCTGAATTGCGGGGCGAACGTGAATAATCTGCGCGCGTCGCTGGAGGATTTTTTCGAGCGCCAACTGCCGACCGTGGGGGGCAAGCGCGACTACGTGCCGCAACAGACAATCGCGCTCGAGCGGCTCATGGAGCGGGCCATTGCGCACGTCCATTACTCGGGCAAGAAAGAGGTCGACGCGGGGGACATCCTCGCCGCCATATTCGAAGAAAAGAACAGCAATGCGGCGTACTTCCTGCGCACGGAGGGTGTCACGCGATTGGACGTGCTCAATTACATCTCACACGGCGTATCGAAAATCACGCCCGTCGAGAGTCCCCAGGAAGTACCCGTCGGCGGGGATGGAGAGCCCGAGGGCCGGCCGAGGCGCGGTCCGCTCGAAGCCTTTTGTGTCAATCTCAACCGACGGGCGGCCGAGGGCAAGATCGACCCCCTAATCGGCCGAGACGCGGAGCTGCGCCGCACCATTCAAGTGCTGTGCCGCCGGCGAAAAAACAATCCGATATACGTGGGCGAACCCGGTGTCGGCAAGACCGCCATCGTCGAGGGACTGGCGTTACGCATCCATGAGGGCAAAGTGCCCGAGGTGCTTCACAACGTCGAAATTCTGCAGGTCGACCTGTCGGCCATGATCGCGGGCACGAAATTCCGCGGCGAATTCGAGCAACGCCTCAAGGCCGTCATTGGAGCGCTCCTCGAAAAAAAGAAAGTCATCCTGTTCATCGACGAAATCCATATGGTTGTCGGCGCCGGCGCGACCATGGACAGCTCCATGGATGCCTCAAATATTTTGAAGCCCGTCCTGGCGTCCGGCGAGTTGCGATGCATCGGATCCACGACGTACGAGGAGTACAAGAACCACTTCGAGAAAGACAAGGCCCTGTCGCGCCGATTCCAGAAAATCGAGATCCACGAGCCGACCGTCGAAGAGACCGTCCTCATTCTCCGCGGACTCAAGACACGCTACGAAGAACATCACGGCGTGACATACACCGACACCGCGCTTCGCGCCGCGGCCGAATTGTCGGCCAAACACATCAACGATCGGTTCCTGCCGGACAAAGCGATTGACGTCATTGACGAGGCGGCGGCAGGACTGAAACTGTTGCCCGCGGGATCCCAGAAGAAGACCATTCGACCGGCCGACGTCGAGAAAGTGGTCGCCGACATCGCGAGGATTCCGGCGCGAAGCGTCTCGTCCTCGGACAAGACGCAACTGGGCATGCTCGAAGAGGAGCTCCAGCGCGTCGTCTTCGGGCAGAACGAGGCGATTCACGCCCTCGCCACCGCCATCAAACGGTCCCGCGCCGGCCTCGGCAACGAATCGAAACCGACGGGGTGCTTCCTGTTCACCGGCCCGACCGGTGTCGGCAAGACGGAAGTCGCGCGCCAACTCGCCTCCATCATGGGCGTGCATTTTGCCCGGTACGACATGAGCGAATACATGGAAAAGCACACTGTCGCGCGGCTTATCGGCGCGCCGCCGGGCTATGTGGGGTTCGATCAAGGCGGGTTGCTGACCGACGAAATCCGGCGGCATCCGTACTGCGTACTTCTGCTCGACGAGATCGAGAAGGCGCACCCCGACCTTTTCAATATTTTGTTGCAGGTAATGGACCACGCCACCCTGACCGACAACAACGGCAAGAAAGCGGATTTCCGCAATGTCGTGCTCATCATGACGTCCAACGCGGGCGCGCGCGAACTGGCGCAGCATACGATCGGATTCAGCGCCGCGGCCGATGATGTCGAGCGAAAGGGCATGAAGGCCATCGAAAAGGCATTCAGCCCGGAATTCCGAAACCGGCTCGACGCGATCATTTCGTTCCATGCGTTGACCCCGGAGATCATGCTGCAGATCGTGGACAAGTTCGTCGGACAGTTGCAGGCCCAACTTCTTGTGCGCAAGGTCGTGCTCACCGTAACCGCCGCCGCGCGCCGGTCCCTCGCGGAACGCGGCTACGACAAATCGTTCGGCGCGCGACCGCTGGGCCGCGTCATCCAGACCGAGATCAAAGACGCACTGGCGGACGAACTGCTGTTCGGCAAACTGGAGAAAGGCGGCAAGGTACTGGTGGACTTCCGAGGCGATGCGTTCACGTTCGAGTATGAGTGAGCGACGGGGATTCGACCGAATTCGGCGGCCGGGGGGATGCTTCCGCGCCGCCACCCGCCGAACTGACCCCCTCCTGTCCGCTACCTTCAAGTAAGATGTTCCGCCTTACCTCCGACCTCGTCTTCCCGCCTCCGCACCTTTCCCATCCCGATGGCTTGCTTGCCGTCGGCGGCGATCTCAGCGTTGAGCGCCTGCTGCTCGCCTACCGGATGGGCATTTTCCCCTGGTATTCCCCAGGAGATCCCATCCTATGGTGGTCGCCCGATCCGCGAATGGTCTTGTTTCCAGCGGAGTTGCACGTGTCGAGACGCCTGAACCGCGTAATCAAGATGGGCGTGTTCGAGGTGCGTATGGACTCCGCATTTGCCGACGTAATCGAAAATTGCGGCGAGGTGCGAAATGCCAAGCGGCGCGGCACGTGGATTACCTCGGAGATGCGGCGTGCCTACTGCCGGCTGCACGAGGCCGGCTACGCGCATTCGGCGGAGGCGTGGCAGGAAGGCCAATTGGTCGGCGGGCTTTACGGTGTTTCTATCGGTTCGTGCTTCTTCGGCGAGTCCATGTACTCGCTGGTGCCCAACGCGAGCAAGGTCGCGTTCGTCGCGCTGGTCCGCCAACTGGCGCAATGGGAATTCTCGCTCATCGATTGCCAGATGTATACGGAACACCTCGCCCGCTTCGGTGCGCGCGAAATTCCCCGGACTGAATTCCTTGCCCTGCTTGAACGCGGACTCCGCGCGGAGACCCGGCTCGGGCGGTGGGGATAACCCGCATTTCTCACCAGTCGCTCCCGATGACGGGAGCGACTGGTGAGAAATGCTCAGGAGATAGCATAAAAGTCAATCGGGTGAGGATTTTTCACAC
>BTUX01000032.1:0-24656 GCA_045863315.1 Candidatus Hydrogenedentota bacterium
AAAATCCTCACCACAATCACTCACATGCGTTCTCCAGTGCATTTCTCACCAGTCGCCCCCGTTGACTGGGGGGCGACTGGTGAGAAATGCGGGCCAGGCTTTTCAATTCCGCCTCAAAATCATTGGGAGACGCTTTTGTCCCACGCGGATGACTAGGTGTTCGGGTACTACCCGCTTGGTTGGCGCGGCAGGGATGGCGAGGGGGACAGCTTGTTCGCCGTTCAGACCAGTGAATACGCCCTCCTCCTCAATGCTTCGCGCGGCCGAATTGAACGGATCGGCGCGCTCAAGGACGCGCGTCCTGCGCATGAGGCCGTCATGTCGTCGAACGACATGTTCGAACGACTGCCCCCGCAATCGAGATAGAACCCCAGGTCGTTTTAGATGGCGTTACGTATCGCGTAAGCAGAGAGAATTTCAAGCCGGAATCGGTGGTGATTCAGAGGCTTGGAAAATATCTCGTCCATGTCGAAGTCCGAAACCTGAACCTTCAGTCCGGCTCGGGCACGGTGGCCGAGGCTATGGAGGCAACCTTGCACCTTGTGTGCTGGCCCGTTGCCGTACGAGCGCGCGGCGGGGTGCGCGCACAGTTTTCAATCGAGGGCGGGTTGGGATACACTCCGGTTACCATCACGGGGGCGAAGAGCAATGGTCCGTTCCGGTTGGAGGTCGTCGAAGGCGGTCGTGCGCGAACGGTCGAGCAATCCAGCCCGGCAGGAAATGACTGGTGGCAGAGCCGGTACCGTCCCGAATCAAACACCTGGGACCTCATATTCACTCTGCCCCTGGATTCGCCGGGCGACGAACGCGTGATTCACGGTATTGTGTGGACGCTCTTGTAGGAAAGACGCAAGGGGATGCCAATATGGAGTTGATTCCGGAGGAAATCGAAGCGTACGTGGCCGCACATACGACTGATCCACATGACGTTTTTCGTCACCTTGAACGTGAAACGCGCGAGAAGATGGAGCGGTACGCGATACAAGTGGGCAAAGTCGAAGGCGGTCTTCTACGCATGCTTGCGCAGATATCCCGCGCCCGCCGCGTCCTCGAGATTGGCACCTTTACAGGGTACAGCGCCCTGTGCCTCGCGGAGGGCGTGCCGGACGATGGTGAAGTGATCACCTGCGACATCGATCCCGAAGCGACACAATTGGCCCGCTACTTTTGGGACCAACACCCCGACGGCAGCAAGATTACGCTGCACCTTGGACCCGCCTTGGAATCACTCGAGGAGATCGATGGGCCCTTCGATCTTGTCTTCATCGACGCCGACAAGGAGAATTACGTTCGCTATTGGGAAGCGGTGATGCCGAAGTTGCGAAGCGGCGGCGTGGTGCTGGCGGACAATGTACTGTGGAGCGGCCGCGTGCTGAACCCCCGCGACGAACTCGACATCGCCATCGATCACTTCAACGATCACGTGCGCAACGATCCGCGCGTGGATTGCGTTATGCTTACCGTACGCGATGGCGTGACGATGGCGCGGAAGAAGTGACTCGGTCCTCCCGCACTACTCGCGCGCAACCTGATACCTCGACGCGTCGATTGTGATCTCGGCATCCGTGCTCTCGTGCGCCGCAAACGTTTCAATGATTCGTATGTTGTCGTAATCCCTGTCGTTCACGCGGAATCCCGGTTGCGAGATTCGCGCATATTCCAACGGACTCGACGCGGACGCTTGCCCGGGAGCCCGCACCCGCGGCCGGTACGCGTAGGCGGCCATTGTGTACGTTCCAGGCCCCAACCCGGGTAAGACATGCACGCCATTGCTATACAAGAACGTCTCGAGCACGAGTTGAGGGTTTGGTTCGGACTCCGCCTTGACCGATGAGTTCTCACCTCCCGCAGCCTTCGCTATCCACGTGCGCAATCCGTGCCGCTCCGGCAGCCCTTGGACGCTCAGCCGCAATGCAGGGCCGGCACCCACGTAGAAATTGAGTTCGGTGGATTTCCCCGCCTCGACATCGATTTCCAACAAGTCCGTGTACAGGGTCGCATGGTTCGCATAAGTCCTGGACCCGCTGTCTGGGCCAAGCCGGATGGTGGCGGACACGGCGCCGACGGCGTTCCCCGGAAATACTTCGTCGAAAGTGAAGAACCCGTATGAGTCGCAGGCCGTTTGTAGTTCGGTGCGCCCCGTTTTTGTCGAGATCCATAAATGGACCCTTCCCCACGTCGGAGGGCGGTCCCCTACCAGAACACGGCCAGTCACCTTTCCGAGCATAGAGGGAAAGTCAAAGTCCGCCTTGGTCGTCGTAGCATCTGAGGCCTCGATATCACGCCACAACTGCCGGAATGCGAAGTCGCGGCCAACTCCGGGAGCCACACATACTAGTCCATATTCACCCGGAACGATATGCTCAATTACGTATTCACCCTCGGGTCCTATCGGGTGCCGCGGATTTCTCACGACTCGGTGGGAATCGGACACTAGAATCACCACGGCGTTTTCCAAGGCCTTGCCGTCCCGTGTGACGCGGCCACGAATGGTCGCGCCCTTTTGCAGGGTGACAATCGCTTGAATGCGACGATTTGATGATTCCTCCGTTAGTTTGGTTGTCGACGGCGCGTAATCCGGGTGATCGATGAGGATCGTGTCGGGGAACTCGGACAGATCGTCAAGAGCGAGCGTTCCCGAGTTGTCTGTTTTGCGTCCCAAGATTCCCACGCCGCTGGCGTAATCGGAATACAGAAGGGGCACACTGACTTCCGCATTGGGAACGGGCCGGCCCTCATCGTCAAGCACAAGCAGGTCGAGTTGATAAGGATTGTGGAGCCTGATGACGCCCAAGTCGAGGGAACCACTCGCGAGGTTTAGCGGCACGCTCTCCGCAGCAAGACCGGGCACCAGGAATACCACGCGCAACACGTTCGCCAGGCCCGCCAGCTTGAATCGACCGTCGGGCGCGCTGATTAGGACGGACCCGTCTTTCCAACTCGGTGCCAGCCTGCGCAGGTCCCGCGCAACCACCAACGCCGTAAACGACTCGACGGGCTTGCCGGATTCGGCGATTACGACTCGCCCGGACAGTGTCAAGCCCGGATCGAGCGCTACATCGAACTCCTTGCCATTGTCGAGTGCGGCCTCAATCCCCCGTTGGGGCAGATACTGCTCATGTATAACCGACAATACGCTTTTGCCGCTGGCGATCGGTTCCAGGTAGGCCCGCCCCGTATGATCCGTCACGGTCCGCTGAGACGGCCGGCCTTCGTAGATCGCCACCACGGCCGCATTCGCAATCGCCACAGACGGATCGCGCATGTCGAACACGCGAACAACAGGGCCGCCTTTTTCGTTCGGGGCGGACGGCTCGCGTACAGCGGCTGGTCCCGCGGCCGCGTCGCTATGCCGGTGGGCAACCGGGCGGGAGTTCGGATATCGCCGCTCATGTCGCTGCTCGAGCGCCAGTACCCCCAACCTCTCCGAGTCCCTGCCCGCCTGCTCCGCCGCTCGATCGCGATGCAAGAGCAACATCAGGGCCGCGGCGCAAGTCACGGCGAACAGCCCGGTCAACGTCAGTACCATCAATCGCGACAATGGAAGGAATTCCCTGGACTGCCGCAGGCTCCGTACTGCTCGAACACCCAGAGTTGACCGTTGGACCTGCCAAGACACCGGCACCGCGAGAATCTCATCGGCGAGTCGCCGGATAGCGTCAGCGGATGGACGGTGCGATACCACGGCCTCGCTCAGCATTTGCTCGATCCGGGGACCCAACTCTGCGCGGGCCCGCTCAAATCCTGCTGTGACCGCCCGCTGCGAGACAGCAAGGCAACTCGCAACCTGCCGAAGGTCCTGCGATCCGATGTAATACAGCACGATAATTTCGCGCGCTTCCGAGTCCAGCCCGGCGACACGGCTCCACACGGAGTCTGTCAGGTTCCGCATTTGATTGCCGGACGTCTGCGCCGCAAACTTGTCGAGGGCGCTCAGGATGCGCGGCTTGTTGCGGCGCTCCTCGATCTTCCGGGCTACGCAGCGATCGCGGACGATGCCGAATACCCAGGAGGAGAACGTATTGGGATCGTTCAGCGTATCAAGGGATTGCAGCGCGGATAGAAACGCCTCACAAGCAACCGTTTCCGCGCCGGACGGATCGCGCAGTGCGGCGAGAGCAACGCCGTAAACTGCTAGAAAGTGCCGCTTCGCCAACTTTACGAAGTCGCCGCGCCTCCCGTCTAGGACACCCTGGACAAGTCGTGCGTCGGATACCATGACCGCATTCTCTCCCTGCTTATTATAGAGGGAATGGGGCGATAATGCGCGGGCCGTCTATTGCTTTTCGACGGCTACCGTCATATCACGCGCGACCACGCTGCGCAGGCGCAGGACGTAACCGGGGACCCTGATGTCGGAGAACGCATCGACGAAGGAACTGATGGGCCCATCGAAACCGATTCGGAGTCGGGCCGATTCCTTGCCTGAATATACCGGCTGGACCGACTGAGCGCCGCATTCCTCCTTGACCGCCGCCGCAAACTCCGCCAACAAGTCCGCACTCGTCGCGCCTTTGAGCGTTACGAGTATAGCGCTGTCCAAGTTGACGCCAATCGCGCCAACCGCCGCGGCAGCCTTCAGGTCGTCAAGGATCTCGAGACTCGCGTCCTCCAGCGCCAGTCGGCCTCCGTCCTTCGGATGAACGCTCTGTACGGACGCATCCGCCTTGGGCTTATCGATGATGTAAGCATCCGAGGCCCGGATTACCTTGAGCGATACCACCCCGGTGTTTTTCAGTAGGTTTCCCTGGGGCGAGTGCTTCTCAAATGTCGTCAGACTTTCGCCTATCACCGCGATGTCCGCTAAGAACTCCCGCGCCAACTGTGCCGCCGCCTCTGGATCACCGCTCACACACTCTTCCAATCGGGGAAGCCCCGCCTTTGCGCGGACATCTATCGGGTCGACGACCTCAAAATGCGCCTGCCGCAGCAGTTCCCGCAGCTTGCTTTCAACGATGCCTTCTTCGCTTAGTTCCATGCGCGGCTCCGGCGCCAGCGTTTCCGTGACGAGCAGAAGGACGGTCGGAGGGGGAAGTTTGGAGGACAATACGACTTCGGCGAGGTCGTGTTTCAGTTTGGCTTCGAGAAGTTCGGCTTCGATCTGCACCCGGGTGGAACCTTCCTCCTTTTCTTCCCGGACGAGCTTGTAGGACCGAACATACGATGGCGCGGCGGCAAGCATCGATTCAAAAAGGGTATAGTCCCTACCAGGCGCCAACGCCTCAATCCGCGACAGGACCAGCGCGGTCTGCGCATGGAGTACTGCCGCGTTTCGCGCGGCAGGCCCAAGACCTTCCGCGAAGCCCTCCGCGGCAACAGACAAAGTCTCTTCGGAAACGGACAGCAACAGGGAAATGGTGACTAGGATCGTGGCAGCCAACTGGAACGCTCCCTCTCACCGCCCTGGACGGTTGACGGAACACCCGTATTCGGATATTCCTCACGATATTCGAGATCGTGGTCAGTTCCGTGAACGCGCGATTAGAATCAAACGCAGCAATTCCAGGACGGCGACCGCGGCAGCCGCAACGTACGTAAGCGCCGCCGCCGACAACACCTTTTTGGCCCCGTACAACTCGTCTTCGGTCAAGTACCCGCCTTGCGCCAGCGCCCTGATGGCGCGGCTGCTCGCGTTGAACTCCACCGGCAATGTGATCACCGTGAAAAGCACCGCGAACGAAAACAACGCGATCCCGATGTGCAACAGCGGCGTCATGCCGAGGAAGAGGCCCGCCAGCAGCAAGGGCCACGACAGGGTCGACGTTACGCTCGTAATGGGATATATCGCGTTCCTCCACATCAACGCGCCATATGCCGTCGCATGCTGGATCGCGTGGCCCACCTCATGGGCCGCGATGCCGAGCGCGGCAATGCTCTGTCCGTAGTACACCTCTTCCGACAGGCGCAGTGTGCGGGAGCGGGGATCGTAGTGGTCCGTCAAATGCCCGGGGATCGGCTCGAGCGAACAGGCGATACCCTTCGCGCGCCTCGCGTCGTTCACCAACGCGATGCCGGCGTCACGCAACACCCGCTGCGCCACCTCGGCGCCGGTCAGTCCGGAGCGCGTTCCCACCTGCGACCACTTGGCATAGGCCGACTTTACTTTGATCTGCGCCCAGATCGACAAGATTATGCCCGGAATCATCAAGATCAACGTCGAATCCAAATACAAGGGCACCTTTACTTCTCCTCACGACCCTGCTGTTGTTGCTGCTGCTGAATCTGACGCAGCTCCTGTTGCTGCGGTCGCGTCGCGACCGCCTCGGCGCGCTGGGCCGGTGCGCGCATCGTGCAGGTTCCGTTAAACACCGCACCGTCCTCGATAACAATTCGTCGCGCCCGTATATTGCCGGAGATCTTGGCCGTCGCCCGCAAGCGGGCCACACCGCCGGTCATCACGCTGCCAAACACTTGCCCGGCCAACGTGACCTCTTTGCCGCCCATGGCGTCGGCATTCAGCCGGCCGGTGCGGCCCAACTCGAGTTCCTGCGAACATTCGACTTTGCCTTCCACCAATCCCTCGACCAAGCACGACGTCGCGCGTACATTCCCCGTCACCAGCGCGCTCGGGCCCAGGTGGAGGCGACCGTCTACGTTCACGTCGCCCTCGATCCTCCCCGAAATCTCCGTCTCCGAACCGCTAGTCATGGAACCTTCGATGATGACCCCTTCCGGCACCACCATGCGCTGGGGTTTGACGGTCCTCGCCCGCCGAATCGCCAAGTCGTCGGCCGTGACTCCCGGGTCCTCGCCCGCCTCCTCGGCCGCAGAACGCACCCGGCCTGGACCCCGATTGGTGGACAGGACGTCGTGAAACGCCTGGTTCCAGCGATTGAAAATAGACTCCCGTTTTCCCGCGCTCGCCAGCTCCCCATATTCGTCGGGTTCCTTGGACTCCCGGCCGGGGACGGGCTCCACTGGCTTCCAATTGATGGGGCGCTTGGCGGCGGCGGTGTCTTTGCGGGGGTCAGAGCGATCGAGCATGGCTAAAAGAATCCCAACCGGTTGGCGATATCGGCGATGCAAGCCGATATCTTTTGTTTGGGGTAACTGACCACAAACGGCGTCCCTGAGTTTATCGCCTCCGGCACGCACTTATCAAAGTACAAGACGCCCAAATTCTCCGTCTCAATCATAAGCTGTTGGCGCGCAAATTTCGAGAGAATATTGGCCGCGATCTGGGCTTCGTATGCGTTTCGCGCGCGGTTGACCACTATCTTGGGCCGTATCGCGCGCGCTATCGCCACGATTTCGCCGCAAATGCGCTTGCTGAACTCCTCCTCGAAAAGCGGCGACGTCCGCACCGACTCAATGAAACCCCGCAGCGTCTCGTTTCGTTTCAGCAACAGCGCCACTTCCGGGCTTTGGTAAAAACGCTCGATCTTCCGGAACAATGCCGCCCGAAGAAACTTGAACGCGTTGTCGATGCTCGTCTTTTCCGGCGTGATGACCAGGATGCCGTTCGTCTCCGACATCAAGAAAAAATCGAGCGTGTTCAGATGGGCCCCCGCGTCGAGATCGACGACAACCAAGTCAGCCTCGAGCTGCGTCAGTTCGCGAATAAACGCGGCCTTCTGTTGAAACTTGGGGTTGGCCGCTTCAATCAAACCCGTTGTCCCCGGGATCAGTTTCAGGTTCTCGTATTGCGTGTCACACAGGACCGCCCGTATGTCCTTTCCGCCGCGCTGCTGAAAGAACTCGTCAAGCTTGGTCGGTGTCTGCACACCTAATACCATCTCAACGTTCGAGCAGCTCAAGTCTGCGTCGACGAGCACAACGCGCCAGCCCTTACGGGCGATCTCGATTGCGATATTGACGGAAAAACAGGTCTTTCCGACACCGCCCTTTCCGCCGCCGACCACCAGCACTTGAGGCGCCGATTTGCGGTGAAGGGACAGGGGTTGCTCTTGAATTAAATGCACCCGCCGCTCCAATCAGATGATCTAAGCCCACTGATTCACATGAAGGAGATTGCAGTACGAAGCTTACACCAAGGCTTGGGGTAAGTCAATCGGTTTCGCTGTAAGTATTTGCAGCCCACAGAGGTACGAATAGTGGAAAGAACGACGGAAAGTGGAAATGAGCCCGCCTTTATGTCCGACCTGCAACGTGCTATACTTGGCGCGCCGACCCGTCGACCCTGACTTGTTCTTGAAAGAAAAGGTAGTTGTGCATTGAATCAGCGCTTCCCCGATTGGATTCGCCGGCCTTGGGCTTCCGGCCAGAACTTCAGCTACACCAAGGAGCTGGTCGAAGGACTCCATTTGCACACGGTCTGCCAGAGCGCCAGGTGTCCGAACATGGCCGAATGCTGGCAAAGGCGCACCGCTACGCTCATGGTGCTGGGCAATTCCTGCACACGCAACTGCCGCTACTGCTCGGTTCCCAGCGGCAAACCGGAGGAAGTCGACGCGAATGAGCCCGTTCGTGTCGCGGAGGCGGTGCGCAAAATGGGGCTTCGACATGCGGTCATTACTGCGGTCACACGTGACGATCTTCCAGACGGTGGCGCTTACCACATAGCCGAAACCGTACGCATGATCCGCAGCGTCAACCCGGGCACGACGATCGAGGTGTTGGTACCCGACTTTCTAGGGAACACCGTGGCGGTTGACGTAGTACTGGAGTCGGGTCCGGACGTGTTTGGTCACAACATCGAGACTGTCGAACGGCTCTACCCGGTGATCCGCGGTAAACGTTGCACGTACCGCACGGCCCTAGGGGTTTTAAAGTATGCGGCGGATTCGCGAACCCGCTCGATCGTGAAATCGGCACTCATGGTCGGACATGGAGAGATTTACGAAGAAGTAAAACAAACTTTACTAGATTTGCTGAATGCCGGTTGTCAAGCAGTCTTTATAGGTCAGTATCTCCGGCCTACTAAAAAACAACGCGAGGTTGTTGAATATATTTTGCCTAAAAGGATTAAGGAATACGAAGAACTGGCCTATGCACTCGGATTCGAATTTGCCGTCGCGGGGCCGTTTGTACGCAGTTCGTATCGGTCGGAGGATCTCTTCACGGCGGTCGGCCGGAAGTCGCGCCAACGCGTGGTTGGTTAGGCTGTCTATCGCGCTACTGCCGCCCCGCGCGACGAGATCGATTCGAGAAATCATCGAGGTCGTGCTGTCGGGCCAAGAAGCGGCATTGCTGAATGATGGGTGTTGCATGCTGGCAGCGAAGTCTGCCCACATAGGCACAACTTGAGTTGACAGGGAGTCACGAATGGAGATGGCGGAAGAATGACGCACGAAGTGAAGTTGCCGAATTTGGGTGATGATGCCGGAGACGTGGCGACGGTGTCGTACTGGCTCGTGGAAGAGGGCGACAACGTCAAGGAAGGAGAGGATATCGTCGAATTGACGACGGACAAGGCGGCATTCAGCCTGCCCGCGCCGAAAAGCGGCGTGCTGACCGAAAAACTGGTTCAGGAAGGCGACGAAGTATCCGTGGGCGACGTGCTCTGCGTGTTGGAACTGTAAAGCGGGCCGATCTTCGCGACGATTGAAGCCACCATGCGAAACCGGAAGCGCGATGTATCGAAATGACGGCGGACCGGTCGCGGCGGTGGTTTGTGGTTTAATGATACGTGGTGGATAGGCGGGCTGCTTGGTTTCGGGGGATGTGATCCGGCGGACCATGGGCGAGGGTTCACCCTCGAATAGCCGGCAAGTGCCGCGGATGGGCCTATGTCCGTTCCACGCAACGGCCCGTGCTTGCACTAGCGGACCGCAGGTAAGGTACATCGAGGATTCACATGCCGATTGGAGTTGGCGTCATAGGGGCCGGCGTAGTCGGCGGCGGCGTAATCAAGACGTTGCTGACCAACGCCGCCGTCGTCAAAGCGAAATGCGGTGTGGACCTTGCACTCGTCCACGTCGCTGACGTGAACAGGGCGCGCTTCGGCGAATTCGATCTGGCGGGCGTGGCCGTGAGCGGCGACGCCGGGACGCTCATCGAGGACCCAAACGTGCACGTCGTCTGTGAACTGATCGGCGGCATACAGCCGGCGCGTCAGTTCATTCTCGACGCGTTGAGCGCGAAAAAGCATGTCGTCACCGCGAACAAGATGTTGCTGGCGCACCACGGCCCGGAACTGTGCAAGGCTGCAGTGGACAACGGCGTGGAACTGCGGTTCGAGGCGGCGGTAGCCGGGGGCATTCCGATTATCAAGTCCCTGCGCGAAGGGCTGGCGGCGAATCGAATGGAGTTCATTTACGGCATTTTGAATGGCACCTGCAATTATATTCTCAGCAGGATGACGTACGACGGGCTCGAGTTTGACGATGCGCTTAAACAGGCGCAACAGCTCGGCTTCGCCGAAACGCCCCCCGATCTCGACATCGAGGGGCACGATACGGCGCACAAGTGCCAGATTATCGCCTCGCTGTGCTTTTCGACGGAAATCGACCTTGACGCCATTCACGTCGAGGGCGTGACGAACGTCACGCACGCCGACGTGGCCTACGCCCGGGAAATGGGGTACCTGATCAAGCTGCTCGCTGTCGTGCGCGCGCACGACGGCGAGATCGAAGTGCGCGTGCACCCCACGCTCGTGCCGGAAGACCACCTACTGGCATCTGTCCGGAACGAATTCAACGCGATCTACGTGAAATGCGACATCGCCGACGCAACCCTCTACTACGGACGCGGCGCAGGCCGCATGCCGACGGCGAGCGCCGTCGTTGCCGACATCATTGACATCGCGACACGCGGCGACGGGCCTGTTCCGCCTCCATTCGTTTACTCGGCAAAACGCAGAATCCGCGACATGGGGCACATCGTCGGCCGGTATTACCTCCGACTCACTACGAAGGACAAGCCCGGCGTGCTGGGTCGCGTCTGCACCAGCCTGGGCAACCACGGCGTCAGCATCGCCTCGGTGATTCAGAAAGAAAAGCACGAGTTCGATCGCGCGCATGTCGTGCTGATGACGCACGAGGCGCTCGAATCTTCAGTCTTTTCCGCCCTCAAGGAAATCGACGTGCCCGATCTTGTCCACGAGCCGACACACGTTCTCCGCGTGTTGAATGACTGACGCGAGCGGAGCCAGACTTTCGCCAAGGACACAAGATAGAAATTCGAGCAGTGATCGTTGGAAACTTTTCTCACCGCCCTTCTGTGCGGTGTAGACTTCGTAGGGACCCCGTATCACCCTACCCGATGCGTCCTGCAAACCCTGCGGGGACCGTTTCGTTTCGGGGCGCGTCCAGAGGATAGTCATGATGAATCGAGGAATCATCGAGCGGTACCGCAAGTACCTGCCGGTCACGGACCGAACGCGGATCATTTCGCTTAACGAAGGGTCAACCCCGCTCGTTCATGCGTACAACCTAAGTGCCACCATCCATCCGAAGTTGGACATCTGGCTCAAGTACGAGGGGCTTAACCCCACCGGGTCCTTCAAGGACCGTGGCATGACGATGGCCATAACCAAGGCCGTCGAGGACGGATTTAAGGGCGTGATCTGCGCATCGACCGGCAATACGTCCGCGTCGGCCGCGGCATACGCGGCGCGCGCAGGCATTCGATGCGCTGTCCTGATCCCTGAAGGTAAGATTGCGCTGGGCAAACTTTCACAGGCGATGATTCACGGCGCCAAGGTAATACAGATCAAGGGCAATTTTGATGACGCCCTGAAGCTCGTGCGCACGATTACCGAACATCACCCCATTCAATTGGTGAACTCCGTCAATCCGTTCCGAATTGAAGGACAGAAAACGGGCGCATTTGAAATCGTGGACGATTTCGAAGGGTACTCCCCCGATTTCCACGTGTTGCCAGTCGGAAACGCGGGCAACATCACCGCATACTGGAAGGGGTACCGGGAATATCACCTCGCGGGCAAGACCAGGAACCTCCCGTGCATGCTGGGATTTCAGGCGGCCGGCGCGGCGCCCATCGTACTGGGGCATCCCGTGGAACGTCCCCAAACGTTTGCCACCGCCATTCGCATTGGCAACCCCGCCAGTTGGAAGGGCGCCGAAGCCGCGCGGGACGAGTCGGGCGGCGTGATCGGAATGGTGACCGACCACGAAATCAGGATGGCGTATCAAAAACTGGCCTCCACAGAGGGCGTGTTCTGCGAACCCGCGAGCGCGGCCGGCATTGCAGGCGTGATCAAGCTCGCCGGGAGCGGCTACTTCGACGACAAGAAGCCTCTGCTGGGAGACAAGCTGCGGCTTGTATGCATTCTCACCGGCCATGGCTTGAAAGATCCCGACTCGGCAATCAAGTCGGCGGAAGAACCCGTGACCGTCGAAGCGGACAAGGGGTCGGTCTTGGAAGCGATGGGACTTCAAGAGGCCGCACATGTTTGAGGAGTATTCGTTTTGGGGTGTTGGAGTGAAGTACGTATGCAGGCAAACCGGTTGAGGCGGTAGAATGGTTTCGCGCGCATACCCAATCGAACAACCGAAGTCGCGTCGGAGTCACGATGGAACAGTACGGCCTGATTTTCGATATGGACGGCGTCCTTGCCGACACCGAACCCTTGATCGCGCGCGCCAGCATCGACATGTTTCGCGACTTGTACGGCGTCGAAATGACCGCGGAGGATTTCAGGCCGTTTATTGGAACGGGTCCCTATCGGTACGTCCAGGGCCCCGCGGACAAGTATGGCATCAAGCTGGACATGGAGCGTGCCCTCGAGCGCCGGCTTGCGAATTTTCAGGCCTTGCTGGAGGCGGGCGAGTGCAAGGCATGCCCCGGCGCGCTTGACCTGATTAAGGCGGCCACAGACAGCGGCGAGTGGTTGCTGGCCATCGCGACGTCAAGTCCCAGACCCAAGGCCATCCCGACCTTGGAAGCGGCCCACATACCGATCGAGATGTTCAGTGTCATCGTCACCGGTGATCAGGTCACGCACAAGAAACCTCATCCCGAGATTTACTTGAAGGCACACGGCGAAGTCGGACTACCCAAAGACAACTGTATCGTAATAGAGGACGCCGTTGCGGGCGTCGAGTCCGCGAAGGCGGCCGGATTGAAGTGCATCGCGGTCACGGGCAGTTTTCGCCGGGACGAACTGGCCGAAGCGGACCTGGTCGTAAACTCGCTGGAAGAAGTAAACCTGTTCACCCTGCGGAAGTTGGTGTTGTGAACCATGCTCGACGTGACCAGACGGGAGTTCATACGTGACAGCGCGGCGGTGGCGGGGTTCGGACTCGCATGGGCCGCGAAGGGAGACAACGTGGCTGAACGGACGGCTGATGAATTCGCCGCGCATCAGAAGCGGAGGCGCGCGCAATTATGGTCGCTACTGGGCGATCTGCCGGAAAAGCAGGAGCCGCGTGCAACGCTCCGTATGAAGGAGAAGCACGACGGGTTCACAATCGAACGTTTGGATTTGGATCTCAACGGGCGTCAAATCGTGCCAGCGCTCTTGTTAATCCCGGACCACCTGCAATCGCCCGCCCCTGCGATGCTCTACATCCACTGGCATGGGGGCGACTACCTAGTCGGCAAGGAGGAACTGCTTCGAGGCACGCGCGCCATGCAGCCCTACGCGCCGGTGTACGCGCAAAAGGGGATCGTTACGCTGGCCATCGACAGTTGGTGTTTCGGCGAACGAACGCCCTACCCCGACGAACCGGCGCGCGGAGAGGCCGACACGTTCAAGGAAATGCTATGGAAAGGGAACGTGCTGTTCGGCATGATGATGTTCGATGAGTGGCAGGCCCTGAACTATTTGTGCTCCCGCCCGGAAGTGGACGCGGAACGCGTGGCCGCCTTCGGCATTTCGATGGGCGCGACGAAGGCCTGGTGGCTCGCCGCGCTTGACGAACGGGTGAAGTCCTGCATCGATCTGTGCTGTCTGACCGATTTCGAAGCGCTCATCGAGGAGAAAGGCCTCTATCGGCACGGCATCTACTACTACGTGCCGAACCTGCTCAAACACTTCCAAACGCACGAAATCAACGAACTCATCGTGCCGCGGATGCGATTGAGTCTCAATGGACGTCGGGACGGGTTAACCCCTCCGAAAGGGGTGGAGCGAGTTCGCGACCATTTGCGTCCCCTGTATCGGGCGTACGGACGTGAGGACGATTGCCGAATTGAGATTTACGATTGCGGCCACCAGGAGCTGCCCGAAATGCGAAAGGTCGTCCTCGAGTGGTTGGACAGGTTCTCGAACGGATTGAGGAACGAAGCGACGCGGGCCGCGCAGCGTCCGCGGTGACGTATCGCGCCCGGTTCATCCGCATTACGTTCAACCAATTGCAGAAGTCCCGATTCTTTTGTTAGCCTACACCCAATCGAGCGTTTGCCCGTGATTCGGCCTCGTCTCGTTCCCCCGCCGTGCGGACGTGGAGGTCGGCTGTCTTTCGACGTTTTGGACTGCGGCCATACGTTCGGCCTGTAGATGATTTTCCGCTTCCACGGGCATTGACAGCCACGTCGAATCCGTGGATTCATTTCGGAGTTTATTATCTGTGACGAGCGACGACATACGTTCAAGTTATCTTGAGTTTTTCCGTCAACGCGGCCACGTGGTCGAGCGCAGCGACAAGCTGGTGCCGAGCAACGATCCGACCCTTTTGTTCACCAGTGCCGGAATGGTGCAATTCAAGCCGTATTACACCGGAGAAGTCCCCGTACCCTATCGTCGTGCGACGACGTCGCAGAAGTGCCTTCGCGCCGGGGGAAAGGCCAACGATCTTGACGAAGTGGGCAAGACCTCCCGGCACCTTACATTCTTCGAAATGCTGGGTAATTTTTCTTTTGGCGATTACTTCAAGCGGGAAACCTTGATGTGGGGCTGGGAGTATTCGACGAAAATCATCAAATTGGATGCGAACAAAATCTGGGCATCGGTATACGAAGAAGACGACGAGGCCTACGACATATGGGAGCGGGAAATCGGTCTGCCGGCGCGCAAAATCGTACGGCTCGGGGCAAAGGAAAACTTCTGGGGTCCAGCCGGCGACACGGGCGCGTGCGGCCCCTGCTCCGAGATGCACATCGATCGGGGCGAAGCCTTCGGCTGCGGTCGACCGGACTGCGCGCCGGGGTGCGAACACTGCGAGCGATTCATGGAATACTGGAACCACGTGTTCCCGCAGTTCGATCAGCAAATCGACGGGTCTCGTCCCCCGCTGAAAAATCGCGGAGTTGATACGGGCATGGGCCTCGAACGCCTTGCGGCCCTGCTGCAGGGCAAGGAAACCGTTTTCGATACAGATGGAATCTATCCCATCATAGAAGCGACGCAGTCTTTGACGAAGGCAACGTACGAGAACAACCCCGTGCCGTTCCGAGTGATTGCGGACCACGTGCGCGCCTTGTCGTTCCTCATTGCGGACGGCGTGCTGCCGAGCAATGAGGGGCGGGGTTATGTCGAACGCCGATTGCTGCGGCGCGCCGCGCGATTCGGACGCGAGATCGGGTTGGAACGACCCTTCCTCTATCACGTCGCTCATAGCGTGGTCGACCGAATGAGCCACCAGTATCCCGAATTGGCCGAACACCGCACCCGGATCGAAAAGATCATCCTGACCGAAGAGGAACGGTTCCAAAGCACACTCGCAAGAGGTATGGACCTGCTCGAAGAAACGTTTGAAAAACTTAAAGCATCCGGCGAGAAAACCGTTCCCGGCGAACAGCTATTCCGTCTGCATGACACCTATGGGTTCCCGCTTGATCTTGCGACGGACATCGCAACGGACCGGGGATTTGCCGTTGACCGTGACGGTTTCGAGAAAGCAATGTCGAAACAGCGGGAACAGGCTCGAAGCGCTTGGGCCGGCAGTGGCGAACAGGCCTTGTCCCCGATTTACCGGCAGTTACACACCGAGCTTGGCGACTCCACGTTTGTTGGCTACGATTCCCTGCACTGCAAGGCAAGAGTCGTCGCCATTGTTAAAGACGGGGAACGGGTGGAATCGCTCGAGCTGAATCAGGAAGGCGAGATCGTCCTGGATCGGACGCCTTTCTATGCGGAAGCCGGCGGCCAGATCGGCGACGTCGGTTATCTGGACGGCGTCAACGGCGGCGCCCACGTCTCAAACACAAGGGCGCCTATTGGAAAGCTCATTGTCCACTCCGCACGCGCAACGAAAGGCGCCTTGCGCGTGGGTGACGTCTTGGATGCGCAGGTGGACGTGACGGCCCGGACGGCAACGCAGGGTCATCATACGGCGACGCACTTACTGCAAGCCGCATTGCAGGACATCTTGGGCGACCACGTGCACCAGGCAGGCTCGCTCGTCGCCCCGGACCGGCTCCGTTTTGACTTCACCCACTTTGAGGCCATTGGACCGACGCGACTGCTGGATATCGAACGTCTGGTAAACCAGTACATTCGCAGTGACACACCGGTCGAGGTCTCTTACATGCCGCTTGCTGAGGCGAGGGCCGCCGGGGCGATGGCGCTGTTCGGCGAAAAATACGCCGACATTGTGCGGGTCGTGAAAGTCGGGGACATCAGTATGGAGCTCTGCGGCGGGACCCACGTCAACCGGACCGGCGTCATCGGATACTTCAAAATCATAAACGAGTCCTCGATCAGCGCCGGCATCCGGCGAATTGAGGCCCTCTGCGGCGAACCCGCCGTGGAGGCGATGCAAGAACGGGAACGCGACGTGCAGAGTGCGCTCCAGTTGCTTAACACCGGCGTGGAACAACTCGAGTCGCGAGTTCGCGCCCTCATCGAGGAAAACAAGCGCCTTCAGCGCGAAGTGACGCGGTGGAAACAGGCGGCGGCCGTCGGCGGCCAAGTTGATTATCTCCAGCGCGTGCAAGAAGTTGATGGCCTCAAAGTCCTCGCCGCGGAGATTGACGGACAGGACGCAGAGGGATTACGCACGGTCATGGACAAACTGCGCGAGCGTCTGCCCTCCGGAGTGCTGGTGCTGGGCAGCGCGTCCGAGGGCAAAGCGTCCATCTGTGTGGCCGTGTCAAAGGACCTCACGGGCAGGTTGCGTGCCGGCGATATTGTGAAACAGCTTGCCCCGATCGTCGGCGGCGGGGGCGGGGGAAGGCCCGACCTCGCGCAGGCCGGCGGGAAACTGCCGGAGAATCTTCCCGTCGCGATCGCAAAGGCGCCGGAAGTGATCAAGTCACTTCTTGGATAGCCGGGTTCTTCACCCCCACGCGCGTTGGAGAATAAACAATTGCACAGCATATACGCGTATGCATCGTCACGGCGCGGGGCGGCAAGTCAGGTTGTGGTCGAAAAAAGACTTCGCCCCATTCACTCACATGCGTTCTCCAGGGCATTTCTCACCCGTGGCCCCGTGGACGGGGGCCACGGCCGAGGAACGCGGGTTAGCGCCCCGTGAGCGAGTCAAACCGCAGCATAGGTGTTGATGTCGGTGACGTGCGCATCGGCGTGGCGCTCAGCGACCCACTTGGGATCATTGCCCAACCGCACAGTGTGGTGCAGACACAGTCCCCTCAACAGGACGCAGCCGCCATAGCCCGGATTGCCGCCGAATCCGGGGCGAGAAGAATTGTGGTTGGCATGCCGCTCAATCGTGAGGGAAAGCCAGGCCCCCAGGCCGAAAAGGTGTTGGCATTTGTCGAGGTATTGCGGCAAACTGTGGACGTGGAAATCATTTTGCAAGACGAGCGGTTCAGCACTGCCTCGGCCGAGCGCGCATTGATCGATGCAGGAGTGCGCCGCGAAAAGCGCAAGCGGGTAATCGACAAGGTGGCCGCGCAACGCATTCTTCAAACGTATCTTGACAGGCGCGCGCACGAATCGCGCACGGACCCGCAATGAGTGTGGACTCGCCATCCCCCTCCGTGGACGCCGGCAAGCCCGACCGAACTTGGCAGCGTGTCGTTCTCCGGCTGGCCCTGTTTGTTTCAGCAGTCGTTATGTGTTTTATCGCAGGGACGGCCTTTGCCGCGTACCTCGTGTATGACCACATCACACGCCCCGGAACACCGGGGTCGATCGTGCGGATTGAGATACCGTCCGGTGTAACCGGTGACGCGGCAGGCAAAGTGCTCAGTTCCGCGGGCCTGATCGATCACGAAGTCTTTTTCCGCCTCGCCATCCGCCTGGACGCATCGCACAAACCGATTAAGCAGGGGTTTTACGATATTCCTCGGGGCCTGTCGCCAATCGAAATCCTTCGCCAGCTTCAATCGGGACCCAATGTATCCGAGGCCCGATACAAGATCACGATGGTCGAAGGTCAGACGATCGCGCAGATGTCGAAGCAGTTCGCCGATCCTGACGCGTTCATCGCGGCGGCGTCCGATCCGGAATTGATTGCGTCCCTGGGCATTTCGGCGCAAACTCTGGAAGGCTTTTTGATGCCGGACACGTACTTCTTCACAGAGGAGCCCACGCCGAAGCAGGTAGTCGAGCGCATGGTAGGGGAATTCAAAGAAGAGTACGCGCAGTTGGTTGCTGAATTCCCGGAAGCGGCAGACCGCGATCTGATGGAAGTCGTCACCATCGCCTCGCTGATCGAGGAGGAGTCTCGCGTCGAGGAGGAGCGCCCCCTGGTCGCCGCCGTGATCTATAACCGCATAGCGAAAAGGATGACGCTCGACTTGGACTGCACGCTCCAGTTCGCACTCGATAAGTACGGCCAACGCCTGATGGACTCGGACAAGGACGTGGAATCACCATACAATACATATAGGAATCCGGGTCTGCCGCCGGGCCCCATTTCCAACCCCGGCGTGTCCTCCCTGCGCGCGGCGTTACAACCCGCCAACGTGGACTACCTGTATTTTGTGTCAAATGCCGACGGCAAGACCCACACCTTCAGCACCACCATGAGCGACCACAACCGCGCCGTTGCGAAGTTTCGCAAGGACATCGCGGTGCAACGCAAGGAACAGGCAGAGCATGCCCAAGCGCAACAGCAATAGGACTCAGGCGCTGCTGCCTCGAAGCCGCGTCATGGTAGCAGTCGCCAACCGCATCGATCACGAGCTTCTTTGCGCGCGCAAGTATGGTCTGGGCGCGGAGATTCAGACATTCGGCTTTCCCGAGTACCTCGCACGAGACAACGGCCCGTTACTCAAACGGATCGGCCGCGCCGTGGGCGCGCTCGAAGGCCCCATCGGATGTCACGGCCCTTTCATCGACACGATTCACTACAGCACGGACCCCGACGTTCGCGAAGTTGCCCGTCTGCGGTACCTGCGCGCATTCGATATCGCGGAAGCCCTGGGCGCCAAATACGTGCTCTTTCACAGTCAATTCAATCCCATCATTCGTGTGCCGGCCTACAAGAGGATCTACCACGAGGAAAGTTTGCGATTCTGGCCGGAACTGATTGAAGAGGCGGAGAACCGGAGACTTCCGATCTATATCGAAAACATGTTCGACGATTCGCCGGCACCTGTTGCCAAGCTGGCCGAATCGTTCAATTCGCCTTATTTCAGCATCTGTCTCGACATCGCACACGCCGTGATTCACTCGACGCTGGACATGGCGCAATGGGTCGATGCGTATCGGCCGTACCTCCGGCACGTCCACCTGAACGACTGCCACGGCACAATGGATGATCACCTCGGACTCGGCCAGGGAGTCCTGGACTTGTCGGGCATCATCGCGCTCCTGAAAAAGACCCGCATTCCGCTGACGTATGCGCTTGAAACCGGCATTCACACGGCAGCCAGTCTAAAGTTTCTGGGAATCCCCAGGGTCGAATAGAAAACCGGCGAATCGTGGCGCGGGCCGTTCACTTCCGAGCCTCTCAGCACAACGCCGAAAGCGCGTTGCGCTTGTCGGGGCAAGAAACATGGCAAATTATTGCCGTGCTTCTTAGAGCACGTACGCGAAACACCCGAAACGGCGAAGGAATCAAGCGGGCACAAACCCGGTATGCGGCTGGTCAATCGCGCGACGGACCGCGCGAAGCAACGCGTCCGGTGTAAACGGCTTCTGAAGGAAAGGCACGTTTGACGACAGCGGCCCCTGAGCCAGCACCCCCTTGCCTGTGTAACCCGACATGAAGAGTATTCGGGTGTCCGGACGTGTCTGCCGCAGTCGCTTCGCCAATTCCAGCCCGGATATTGAAGGCATGACGACGTCGGCCAAAACCAGTTGAATCGTTCCTTTGTACAGGTCACACACCCGAAGCGCCCCTTCACCCGTTCTCGCGTCAAACACGGTGTAACCCGCCGCGCACAGGACGCGTTTTGCCAGTTCGCGCACGAGGGTATCGTCTTCTGCCACAAGCACCGTTTCGACGCCCCCGACAGAGGCGGGGCTGACTGAGTCCGCCATGTCGATTTCGACCGCATCGGGCCCCAATACGGGGAAATACACCTTGAACACCGTGCCCCGACCGGTTTCGCTGTAGACCCCAATATGGCCTCCGCCCTGTTTGACTATGCCATAGACCGTCGATAATCCGAGCCCCGTACCGCGGCCCTCTTCTTTGGTGGTGAAAAAGGGCTCGAATATCCGGGACAGGGTCTCCTGGTCCATACCATGCCCGGTATCGCTGACGGCCAACATGACGTACGGCCCCGGCTGTACACCAACGTGCCGGCGCGCGTAATCCTCATCGAGTTGCACATTCGCCGTTTCAATCGTCAACTTGCCCCCGGCCGGCATGGCGTCGCGCGCGTTAATGGCCAGATTCAATATGACCTGTTCGAGTTGACTTGGATCGATCTTGATTGGGGCGATTTCATTGGCCAGTTGCGCGACCACATCGATGTCTTCGCCGATCAAGCGACTGAGAATTCGCTCAAGGTCTTTGGTGATCAAGTTAATATCCACCACGCGCGGCACCATGGTCTGCCGCCGACTGAACGCGAGCAACTGGCGGGTCAGCGAGGCCGCGCGTTCAGACGCATCCTTAATCGTACGCAAATCCCGGCTGGCCTCTTGGTCCGCACTCAAGGATTCGAGCAGCAGATCGGAATAGCCCAGAATGGCGGACAAAAGATTGTTGAAGTCGTGCGCAATGCCCCCGGCCAGACGGCCGACGGCTTCCATCTTTTGCGCCTGGCGGAACTGTTCTTCGAGCAGGTGGCGTTCGGTGTTATCGAATAGATAGCCTTGAATCTGTGCCAGTCGGCCGTCGGCGTCGCGATGGCACACCATATTCGCAATGATATAGAGCCGCTTTCCTTGGACATCCTGAAGCTGCGTTTCCCACAAAGCGAGCCTGTCATTCCGGCCCAAGAGGTCCAACAACTCCTCCCAGTGACGGCCCGATTGAAAGAAGGGCACAATGGACAGTCCGGTCGCAACCTCCACGGACTCGAGACCAAACATCCGCACAAATGCCGGATTACAGGCGATAATCGTCCCGTCGGGGCCGGCCAGGAAATCGCCGGTAAGGTCTTCTTCAAAGAACTGCCGGTACCGTTCTTCGGATACGCGAAGGGCGGCCTCGCTTTCGTGCCGCGCGTCCTCGCGCCGTTTGCGATCGAGGGCGCTTCGCACCGCAGGCCCGAGTCGAAGCAAGTGATCCTTGACCACGTAGTCGTCCGCCCCGGCTTTCATGCAGTCCACGGCCGTCTCTTCGGACATGGACGAAGTCACGATAATAAACGGGACGCCCGGCACCAGCTCGCGAGCCATCCGAAAAGCAGTAAGACCGTCGAACTGAGGAAGGGAGTAATCGGACAGAATTAGGTCTGGCGTGAACGTACGCAGCGCGCTCAAATACTCCTCTCTATCCTCCACGCGGGTCATGGTGAACGAGAAGCCTGCCCGCTCGAGTTCGCGCGATATAAGTTCCGCGTCCGTCGGCACATCCTCGACGAGCAGTATGCGAAGTTCACCTTCCATGCATTCCTCTCGAGCTAGGGCTTGGGCACTTTGTTCATTAACATCCAGTAAAAGCCGAGCTCTGACACGGCTTGGACGAACTTATCGAATTCCACCGGCTTTACGATAAAGCTGTTTACGCCAATCTCGTAGCTCTCAACGACATCCCGCTCTTCGGTGGAGGAAGTCAACATCACCACGGGGATGGATTTCATCCGCTCATCGCCCTTCAGGCGCCGGGCCACCTCGAGTCCGCTGATTTTCGGCAACCGGATGTCCAGCAGCACAAGCCGGGGCCGTTGATTGACATCGCGATGGGAATACGTTCCCTGGGCGTAAAGGAAATCTATCGCCTCGGCACCGTCCCTGACTACCACAACGTGATTGGCGAGGTTGTTTTTTCGCAGGGCGCGGAGCGTCAACTCGACATTCGTCGGGTTGTCCTCGACGAATAGAATCTCGACCGCCGCTTCATCGGTCATCTTTGCTCTCCGTGCAAGGAAGCGACACGTGAAAGACCGCCCCCTCTCCGACGCGGCCTTCGGCCCATATATCGCCCCCGTGGCGGGTTACAATGCTCTTTGCGAGAGCGAGGCCGACGCCGGTACCCTCGAATTCATCCTTCGAGTGAAGGCGCTGGAACACCTGAAACAACTTGCCCGCGTATTCCATATCAAATCCCGCCCCGTTGTCGCGCACGTGATAGACGACCCGATCGCAGTTCCGCTCCCCTGATATCTCGATTTGGGGGCGTTCGACATGCTTTGAAAACTTCAACGCGTTGGACACCAGATTGACAAAGACCTGCTTGAGAAGTGCCGGGTCTCCGCGGACCGGCGGTAACGGACCCAGAACTAACTGCTCTCGGCGTGCCGGATTGTCACAAGTCAGTTCCGACACCGTCGAGCGCGCGAGATCATTCATGTCCACGTCCGCAAAGCGAAGCGGCTGACGATTGACGCGGGAAAACGCCAATAGATCGTCGATCAGCGCGCTCATGTTGCGGGTCCCCTGCCGGATGACCTGCAGGATGCGCCGACCTTCTGAGTCCAGATTCGAGGCGTAGTCTTCTTCAAGTATTCGCGTGAACCCGTCCACAGCGCGAAGGGGAACTCGAAGGTCGTGCGACACGGAATAGGAAAACGACTCCAACTGCTTGTTGGACCGCTCGAGGTCCGCGGTCCGCGCGGCGACGCGTTGCTCGAGATCGATGTTCAGACGCCGCACTTCCTCTTCCTTGGCAAGGCGCTGAATCGCCGCGCTGAGGATGTTCGCGACAGCATGGAAGCAATGTACGTCGTCCTTCGAGAACGTCCGCTGGGATCGGGTGTATACGCCCAACACGCCGAAGGGACGTTGATGGCCGCGCAGCGGGGCGCATAGCGCGCTTACCACATGGGCCGCCCGCGGCAACGGCATTTCGCCAAACCGGGAATCCGTCCGAAAGTCCTCGACAGCGACTGTCTCGTTTCGCTGCAAGGTGTATCCGCTCAATGTGTCGGAACCAACGCCAATGGTCAGACTGCCCACCACCCCCTCACCCAACCCGACGCCCGCCACGATCCGCATCGATTCTCCGTCGGGCCGCACCTCGGCTACACTCGCCATCTCCACTTCGAGGGTCTCCGACATAAGCGACACCGCCTCGTCCAGCAAGGGGTTGACGCGATCAGCCTCCAGTGCTCGCTGTCCCAGTTGCAGCAGCGCCGCCTGTTGTTTTGATCGCCGGGTTGCCTCGCGCTCCAGAACCGCCCGCTCGGTGATGTCGCGGAGTATGACGGTGAAATACCGCTGTCCCTTCGACACAATCTGCGAAATCGACGCTTCGAGCGGAAACTCGGCGCCGTCCGCACGAAGCCCCCAGACATTGCCAAGGGCCCCCATCCGTCGGTTGGTGATTTGCGTGTTGCCGAATCGCTTGATGTGTTCGCGGTGGGCGGACCGCATGCGTTCGGGAATCAGCCGTTCCAGCGGTTGCCCCAGTATCTCCTGGACGCGGTAACCGAACATGGCTTCCGCGGCACTGTTGAATAGTATGATCCGCTGGTCTTCGTCGATCGCTACGATCCCATCCATGGCCGATCCGATGATGCCTGAGAATCGCGCTTCGCTCTCCTTCAATTTTTCCAAGGTTTGGGCCAAATCCTGGGTACGTTCTGCGACCCGAACTTCGAGTTCGTCCTTTGCGTTGAGCAGGGCGTCTTCCGCCTGTTTGCGCGCAAACAGGTCACGATGGACGCTATACCCGCCCCATGCGGCCAAGACGACGGCCAGCGCGCAGCCGAACAGGGCGACCCTTAACGTCATCTGTCCCCCGTCGATCGCCTCCTGATTTCGGACTGCAAGAAGCCGCCGCTCTTCGTTCTCGAAGCGGCCAATCGCGTCCGTAATCCGCTCCATCAGTTCCCGGCCGCGGCCTTCCATCGCCATCGCGACGGCGTCATTCAAGCCACGAACCCGTCGCGCCTCGACGATCCCGTTCATGAATTCGATTTTTTCGTCGACAACCGGCTGAATCTCCCGTAGGATTCCATGTTGTCCTGGATTGTCCATCGTAAGCGCGAGCAACTCCTCCAGATTGACCTGCACTGTTTCGATTGCCGACTCGAAGTGCGCGAGATTCACGTCATTCCCGCTCAGCGCAAACCCGCGCGAAGCAGACTCCGCCTCAAGTAATCTTAAGTGTAAGGATTCAATGGCGCGAAGAACCGCATACGAGTGGTCCAGGAGGCGGGAATGGTGCACTTGCAGCCGGCCGCTGCGCACCGCGAAGTACGCTACGAAGAAGAGGAGCAGTACCCCCAACACCAACCCGGAGTTGATCTTCAGGCCCGTTCTCGCGCGCATGGGCGGAAACTCCACGTGCTGCCGACCTAATGCCTGGGAAGTTCCGGACGCCGCGTTAGCACCGTGAGCAGTGCCTGAAATCCCCTACTCCACCGGGACCCCGCCCACG
>BTUX01000033.1:0-24399 GCA_045863315.1 Candidatus Hydrogenedentota bacterium
CCACATGGTGTCCGCGGAACCCGGCGTCGATTCGTCCGTGATTCCCAAACTGAACAGTTTCATGAATGACAACTTCCGCGGGGTGCCGGTCGACAAGCTGGCCGCCTCCGTTCAATCACGGCTCCGGATTTTCATGGACGAGCAACGGCGCCTGGCCGAGGAGGCCCTTCGCGTCCTGCAACTCGTCCCCTTGGGCCGCCCCGGCACCCTGTATTTGGAAGGCGCCACGCAACTGTTCGAGCAACCCGAATTTCGCGACGTCGAGAAGGCGCGAGAGGTGTTCAACCTCCTCGAGGAGAAAGAACGACTGATGGAGATGCTTCGCACCTCCGTTGGAGACGGTGAAACTCGCCGCACCCGCATCGTGATCGGCAGGGAATCCACCGTCGAGGGGACCGATGGGATCAGCGTGGTGGCCTCACCCTATACGGTGGGGTCGAACCGCGTCGGCATGATCGGCGTACTCGGTCCGCGGCGCATGCCCTACTCGAAAGTGACCGCCTTGGTCGATTATACCGCAGGCATGCTCAGCCGCCTGCTCACGCGGCTGGCAAACTGACGGCTCTCGGCGCTTGGCTGTACGGGTTTCCGGAAAACTGCACCCAGAGACAATGAAATCACACCAGCAAAAAACAGAATTGGAAAAGCGGCTCGAGGCCGAGGCGCAGGCGGAACAGGAGCGGGCCGCCGCCGAAAAAGGAAATGGACAGGACAGCGCCGACAACGAGACGCAAGCTGCGCCGGAACCGGCCGCCCTTGACGTGGACGCCCTGATTCGCGAGCGTGACGAGTTGCAGGACCGCGTGTTACGAATGCGCGCGGAGTTTGACAATTTTCGCAAACGGATGGCCCGGGAATCCGATCGATTGCGACAACAGGCCGCCGAAGCGCTCATACGCGATTTGTTGCCGGTGGCCGACCATCTTGAACTGGCGCTGCGACACAAAGAAGGCGGAGCGGACGCCTTGGGCGAAGGCGTCGCGATGGTCTTACGCCAGTTCCACGAAGTCCTTGCGCGGCACGGCCTCGAGCCAATCGAGGCCGTCGGGCAACCGTTCAACCCGGAAGTCCACGAGGCGGTCACCCAGCGCGAGTCGACCGACGTTCCGCCGGATTCCGTCATCGAGGAATTCCAGAAAGGGTACCGCCTCGGCCAAATGGTGTTGCGACCGTCCAAGGTCGTGGTGTCGATGGGACCCGCCGACCTTCAACAGTCCGGCGTCTCCCCCGAGGACGACGAATCCGCCGGGATTGAACAATGAATGACCGTGCTGAGAACGAGTCGCGTAACAAGACGCAGACGCCGCACATCATGCTCGAAATAAACAGGAACCGCTCCGGATCCGCCGGACGGGATGGAGGAAGATAGGAGATGGGCAAAGTTATCGGCATAGACCTCGGGACCACAAACTCGTGCGTGGCCGTCATGGAAGGCGGCGAACCCGTGGTCATTGCGAACGCGGAAGGCGGCCGCACCACGCCGTCGGTGGTGGCATTCACGAAAGACGGCGAACGCTTGGTCGGCGCGGTCGCGAAGCGCCAGGCCATCACCAATCCCCAGAACACGATTTTCTCCATCAAGCGGTTCATGGGCCGCCGACACTCCGAAGTGCGCGACGAGGAAAAACTGGTCCCGTACAAAATCACCGACACGGCGTCCGGCGACTGCCAAGTCGAGGTGCAAGGTAAGACATTTCGTCCCCCGGAAATTTCGGCCATCATCCTGCGGAAGATGAAGGAGACGGCGGAAACCTACCTCGGCGAGCCCGTCACCCAAGCCGTCATCACCGTGCCGGCCTATTTCAATGATTCGCAGCGACAGGCCACCAAGGACGCGGGGAAGATCGCGGGTCTCGAGGTGCTGCGCATCATCAATGAACCCACGGCGGCGGCGCTGGCATACGGATTGGACAAGAAGAAAAACGAAAAAATTGCGGTGTTCGATCTCGGCGGCGGCACTTTCGACATCTCGATTCTCGCCATCGGCGACGACAGCTTCGAGGTGTTGAGCACAAACGGCGACACCCACCTCGGGGGTGACGATTTCGACCAGCGCGTAATCGACTGGCTCGCCGAGGAGTTCCTGCGCGAACAAGGCATCGACCTCCGAAAGGACCCCATGGCCCTTCAGCGGCTCAAGGAAGCAGGGGAAAAGGCGAAGTGCGAACTGTCCAGCACGAAGCAGACCGACGTCAACCTGCCGTTCATCACCGCCGACGCCTCAGGACCCAAACACCTCAACTACACGCTGACCCGGGCCAAGCTCGAACAACTCTGCGACGATCTGTTGCAGCGCTGCAAAGCGCCCTGCTACCGCGCCCTCGAGGATGCAGGCCTGAAAGCATCCGACATCGACGAGGTCGTCCTTGTCGGCGGCATGACCCGCATGCCCGCCGTCGGCGACATCGTCAAGGCCATTTTCAACAAGGAACCGCACCGCGGCGTCAATCCCGATGAAGTCGTCGCAGTGGGCGCCGCAATCCAGGCGGGCGTGCTCGCGGGCGAGGTCAAGGACGTCTTGCTCCTTGACGTCACGCCGCTCTCGCTCGGCATCGAGACCCTCGGGGGCATTTGCACGAAACTGATCGAACGCAACACCACGATCCCGGTCACCAAGCGCCAGATCTTCTCCACCGCGGCCGACGGACAGACCGCCGTGACGATCCACGTGCTCCAGGGCGAGCGCGAACTCGCCGCGCACAACCGCACGCTCGGACGCTTCGACCTCATCGGCATTCCGCCCGCGCCCCGCGGCGTACCGCAAATCGAAGTCACGTTCGACATCGACGCGAACGGCATCGTTCACGTCTCGGCCAAAGACCTTGGCACGGGCAAGGAACAAAAAATCCGAATCGAATCCTCCAGCGGCCTGTCCGACGACGAGGTCGAACGCATGGTGCGCGACGCCGAATCCCACGCCCAGGAAGACCAGGAAAAGAAGCGCGCGATCGAAATACGCAACAACGCCGATTCGTTGATCTACACCACAGAAAAAACCCTGCGCGAATACGGCGAAAAGATTTCCGCCTCGGACAAGGAAGAAATCGAAGCGGCGATCCGCGATCTGCGAAGCGCCATGGAAGGCACGGACACCGCTGCCATCGAGTCCGCCATGGAAAAGCTCACCCGCGCCTCGCACAAGATGGCGGAAGCCATGTACGCCGCGGCCGCCGAACAGGCCCAGGCCGGCGCGGCGTCCTCGGCCCCACCGCCATCCGACAAGAGCGGCGACGGCAAAGCCGGCTCGATGGATGCAGACTTCACGGTAGTCGACGACGATGAGAAAAAAGCGTAATGGCGCCGCCGCTTGTTTCTGCAAGGTGAGTAGGTGATAAAGTATGCCTATGGCAAGACAGCGTGATTTCTACGAAGTCCTAGGGGTGTCCCGCGATGCGAGCTCCGAGGAAATCCGGAAGGCGTATTTGAAACTCGCCCACAAGTACCACCCCGACAAGACCGGCGGCGACAAGGCCGCCGAGGAGAAACTGAAGGAAATCAACGAGGCCTACGACGTCCTGAAGAACAAGGAAAAACGGGCGCGTTACGATCAGTTCGGCCACATGGGCGAACAGTTCGCCGGCGCCGGCGCCGGCCATGGTTTCGGCGGATTCGGCGCCGGCTTCGAGGCCCCCTTCGACGATTTCTTCGATGTCCTGTTCGGACGCGGGGGCGGTGCGGGCGGACGCCGGCGCTCCGCGGCGCGCCCCGGCAACGACCTCGAGTACCGGCTGACCATCACGCTGCGCGAGGCCGCCGCCGGTACCCGTAAGAAAGTCCGATTCGCCCGCCGCGAGGTCTGCAACGACTGCAACGGTTCCGGTGCTCAAGCCGGCACCCAGCCGCAAGCATGCCCGGACTGTGGCGGCTCGGGGCAGATTCGGCGCGCCCAAGGGTTCTTCAGCATCACCCAGACCTGCGGTCGTTGCCGCGGCGCCGGCCGCATCATATCGAAGCCCTGCCCGCGATGTTCCGGTTCGGGCCGGTCACGCACGGAACGCGAACTGTCCGTAGACATCCCCGCCGGCATTGACACCGGGTCGAGCCTGCGCCTGTCCGGCGAGGGCGAGCCCGGCGAGGCGGGCGGCCCGCGCGGCGACCTTTACATTCACATCGACGTCGAGCCGCACGAGCTCTTTGTGCGCGAAGGCAACAACATCATCTGCGACGTCCCCATCAGCGTGGTCCAGGCCATTCTCGGAGACACGATCCGCGTGCCCACCCTGACAGGCACAACCGACTTGAGAGTTCCGCCCGGCACCCAACCCGGCGCAGAGTTCCGGTTGCGCGGCATGGGCATCAAGGATGTTCGCGGCTACCACAAGGGCGACCAGGTGGTGCGGGTGCAGGTCGAGGTCCCGCACCGGATCACGAAGGAACAACGCGAACTCCTCGAGCGGTTCCAATCCCTGAGCAACGACAAGACCTACCCCCTCTATCAGCGCTTCATCGAAAAAGTGAAAAAATCCCTCGGTGGATGACGCCGGCCGCCCTCAATCCCCTTCTGCGATGTCGGCGGGCTGCACCCGCGACGCGCAGAATGGTAGCGCAATCGCCGCGGCGAAAATCATCCACCATATCTTCTGTTGCAGCGCATGGAGGAAAATCGCGCAAAAAACAAACGCGATGATGCTCACGCCGACGCAAGACGCCAACGTCGCGAAATCGTCGTGGTACCCCGCGCGAAACACCTTCTCCGCGCTTTTCGCGCTGTAGATCGCGCGGGCGATGAACAACAGAAAGAGAATCAACCCTACCGCGCCCAGTTCGCTGCCGATCTGCAGGTACATGTTGTGCGGGCCGTAGTAAATCGGGTTCCATCCCTGATACTTCACCATCCAGCGCAGCATTCCCGCGATCTCGCTGTTTCGCTCCTCATGAAACCGCGGGCCGAATCCCGCAAGCCCGATCCCGTACGTCGGAAAATCCTGCATGTACGCCCACGCGTACTGCTGGACCTCAACCCGCGCCCGCGTCGATTCGCTGCGTGCATACTGCGTGAAATCGATCACCCGTTCCTTGTACGCGCCCGGCAACACGAACCAGCAAAGCACCACGGCCACTCCCAGGGCAGACAGCCGGTGCGGCGTCAGTTTGACCAGGCGAGTCAGTACCAGAAAGACGCCAATCCCGACGCCCACCAGCAGTCCCAGCCGCGTGAACGTCAGGACCAGCGCTATCAGTTCCAATACAACCGCGGCCACCACCACCGCCTTCCCGCGCCGTGTCGAAGCGACTTTGAACCAATACACGTTCAGCGGCAACACGAGCAGTAACGTGAACGCCAGCCAGTTCGAGTGGCCCGTGCCGCCCGTAACCCGGACCGCCGCTCCACCAACCAGACCCTCAGGATCGATAAACGCCACGTCCTGGCCCGCGCCGATCGCGCCGATGCCCGCCGGGCCCGCGTATTGCAGCGACGGCGTCAAGTACTGAAACAACGCGAACGCAGACAGTATCGCCGCGCACCACACCAGGATCATGACGAACCGATGAAGCCGCTCGGGCGTGTCCAGCACGTGAATCGCCAAAAGGAAGTAGCCGACCACCGTGAGCAAGCGGACCCATTCCGGCAACTGAATCCGCCAAATGAGCGAGTAGCCGATGCCCACCAACGCCCACGCAAGGAAACCCAACACCAGCCACGTATCCAACCCGAGGCGAAACCGCTTACCCGTGGCAAAATAGTTCAACCCCCAAGCCCCGATGGCCGCCACCCCCGAGGCCTTCGCCGCAATCGACGGCAACCCAAGACGCAACCCGCCCAACGGCAGCGCTATCCCCGATAGCAGCAACAGAACGGTGGTCACGTAAAGCCCCCACACCGGTTGCTTCAGGTACACCGGCATCAGCAACACGCCAAGAATCAGATACAGCGCGCGTTCCCCCGCGGCGAGGATCGCCAATGACACCACCAGTGCCGCCCCGAGTGTGAAGAGGAATACGCTTGGGCTCAGGGGGCTGGGCTTCGTAGATTCCGTTATGGCTGCCATGATACGCAGCGACTCCTGTGACCCAATCCTTTGGGGTTGCTCGTTACCTCTCTACTATATATAGCGCATTTCCCTCCAGAAGTCCACCCTATATTGGCTGGGCCATCCAACTCACGCCGCCCCCCTCGCCGTTACCACCACTTGAATCGTACGGAACATAATCCGAATGTCCTGCAACAGCGACCAGTTGTCGATATAGGCCAGGTCGATTTCCACCCATTCGTCAAACGACAAATCGCTGCGTCCGCTGACCTGTTGCAACCCCGTGATGCCGGGCCGGACACTAAGCCGACGCCGCTGGTCCCAAGTATACTTTTCAACTTCCGAAGGCACCGGCGGCCGCGGGCCGACTATGCTCATGTCTCCAAAGAACACGTTCAGGAACTGCGGCGTTTCATCGATACTGAACTTGCGAATCCACTTGCCGACCCGTGTCATCCGGGGATCATTTCGTATCTTGAACACAGGCCCATCCGCCTCGTTGTCCTGGGCCAATTGGGCCTTGAGGGCTTCGGCATTCTGCACCATCGAACGAAACTTCCGGCACTTGAACCGGCGGCCATTCAGCCCGACGCGCTCCTGGAGAAAGAAGACCGGCCCGCGCGATTCCAGCTTAATCGCCAACGCCACGAACGGGAACAGCCACGAGGCCACCAGCACCAGAAAAGCCGTCGCGACGGCCATATCGATGACGCGCTTCAGGATGAGTTGTGCGTGCGCCTCGGGAACGGCCGATACCGAAAGCACGGGAATGTCTTCGAGTTGATGGACCCGGCTCGTCGCCAAGCGCAGCGGAAAAAGGTCGGCCATGAGCCGGACCGGCACGCCCACGCCCTCGCACAGATGCGCCACACTGCTGATGACGGAGTAATACTTGCGTACAGGCAGGCAGATATACGCTTCGTCAATAACCTGATTCAACAGCACGTTCTCGAGTTCCGCCACGGGGCCCAAGTAGTGGATATCCAGATTCTTCAAATGCTCGATGCGCTCCGGCTCGTCATCGAGTACGCCGACAAGTCGGTAACCAAACTGGCCGTGCCGGAGCATCACCTCGACCAACCGGCGGGCCCGGGGATTGGCCCCGATGATGAGAATGTGCCGGAAATTGTAACCGCGCCGCCGAATGCTCCACAGCGCCAACCGGATGGTCGCGCGAAAAGTCAGGATTAGAACGAACGTCGTGAAGCCAAAGATGCCGAAAAATTCGCGGTCAATGCTGCTGCGTTCAAAGAACAGCGCAACCACAATCGTGACCCCCAGCGCGAATGCCAGGGTGTACGCCGTAGTGCCGAGCTGCGCGCCGAGACTATCACTCCGATGGGACCCGAACAAACCCTGGTCGCTGGCCACGAGATACCACACGATCACGAACGCAATCACGTAGACGCGATAGCCCATGAAGACTTCCAGAAGCGTGGCCGAGCCGTCAAGGGGCATGAGGAGGTATGCGGCCAGCAACGCCGCCGCGACGGCGCAGGCCATGTCACACGCCACCATCGCAAGGGTGAGTGCCCCGGCATTTCGTTTGAGAAAGGTCATACTGTGAGGTGCCGTCGCTTAACCTGAAACCGGTATGCTAACCCGCATTTCTCACCAGTCGCCCCCCTTGACGGAGGGCGACTGGTGAGAAATGCTCTGGAGAAAGCCTGTGAGTGATTGGGGTGAGGATTTTTCACACCCACCAACTGTTCTGCCGTGCCGCGCGGCGACGATGCATAACGGTGCGCACTGTACAATGTTGTATCCTCCAATGCGCGTGGGTGTGAAAAATCCCGACTAACGAACTGTGTCATACGGACCCCAAAAAACGGCACGGGACAATCCCCTCCCGTGCCTTCTTCGGAAAAGAACGCCTCGCATGGGTGACGAACCAAGAGTAGATACAGACGTTGCGAGAATATAATAACACGCGGGAGTCGGCGTTCGCAGCCGTAGTTCCAACGCGAATGGTCGCAGCACCACCTTGAATTCCGCCCCCTTGGAAAACACGTTGCGCTCGCCGGCGGAGACGCCCCCTTACCCCGCCTTCGGCCCCCTACTTCCACCATTTCAGCATTAAGGCATCGCGCCCCGCCGGCTCGAAATCGAACTCCAGGTCGAAGGTCCCGGGCGCGCACGATAACTTCACAAGAACCGAATTCTTCCCCTGCTTAAGCGACACTGCCGCCTTCCCCTCCCGCCGGCCCCTTTCGTCCGGCTCGCGACGCGCCTCGTGCACAAGCGACCCGTTCAGCCACACCTTCACACTCCCACGGCACCGGATACGAAGGTGCGCCTGCTGGCGCGCCGGCGCGCTGCACTCCGCGTAGGCGTACAGCACGCCGAATTCCCCGCAGACCGTGGCATGATGCAGCGGCGTCACGGCATCAATGAGGCGGACAACCGGGTCCCCGCTCGACACGGTATACCAGCTCAGCCAGCGCACGGTCGAGTACCACCCCGGGTATACCGCGGAAAGGTCGACACCGCTCTCCGGCCCATACACCGTGTCGTGCCCGCTGCCGCGCCAATTCGCGAACGGACCGCACACCATCCACAACCGCACCTGCTCCGCGCGTTCACGACGCAGCCATTCGATCGCCTCATAGGCGATAGGGGAAGGCTCCCCCATGGGCACGGCGCGCCGGGCGAAGTGATTCAACAGATTCACAAACAAACGATCCGCGATCGGGTCGGCGCCCAGATGCTCGAGCACACGCAGTTGCACGAATACGAGCCGTCCCGCTCCGTACCTGCGAACGAGAACGGTATCGCCCCAGCGCGAAGAATCCCGACCGCCGGGTCCCTCCGCCGCATAGGATCCGCAAACCTCTTCATCCGACCCTTCGACAAACGCCGCGCGCGGCACGACGTTGCGGTACGCCTGCCTCATGAGCCCGCGCGTTGGCAGCCCGTCAAATACCGGGTGCATGCGGACGTAATGATAGGCCTGCGCAGCCGATTTCGACGTGAGGCGCAGCACGGGATCCACCCGATCCGCAAAGTCGTTCCAATCCGCCGGCGGACTGAAAAGCAGCGCCACCGCCCCGCTGTGCACCTCCGCCAGAAGGTTCCCAAGTTCACTCTCCGGGTATGCTCGCACCGTGTTGGCCAACGGCGGAACGATATATACGTGGGCCTTCACATGTTCCGGCTTCGCCAACTCGAGGCAGCGCGACATCCATTCCCGGTGCGGATCCATGACCTGAATCTCGACCTCGCTACGCTTCACCCTCTCGATTACGTGAAGTTCAAGACTGTTCTGGCTCAGCACTTTCACACCCTGCATCAGTCGGACCACAAACCGGTGGATGCCCGTCGAACCCGATGCCGAAATGGCCCCCGTCCAAATTTCCTTGCTCTGTTTGGGCAATTTGATCGTCCGCTTCTTTTTCCACAGCACTTGATTGGTGGGACCGACCACCTGCAACGACAAGTCCGCCCGCGCCTCGGACCGCTCGTCATTCACAAGGTACACGCTCACCGGCACTTCCTCGCGCAACGTCAAATTCGTTCGGACGGCGCGAATGACCAGCAACAGCGGGGAAAACGCCGTCTTCACGGCGTTCAAAGCCGGTTTGGCAAGGCCATGTATGTTCACCAGACCACCCCCGATCGCGCCCGCTTCATCTTGAAAGCGGGACAGGACTATCGCGGGACCCTTCGCGTTCGCCCGAAGCGATTCCAGCTGGTTTTTAAGTGCCTCCGCTTGGAGTTCCGTGGTCATCCGGCAGAACCCACCCTCATCGCCGAAGGCCCCGCTCAGTTCGCGCGAGCGAAACTCCTCCGCATCGTCCGCCGGAAGCTGCTGCAACGACGCCGGTACGACGGCGAGCACTACATTGAGCGCTTCCGGGGTCCCCACGTTCTTTGCATACACCTCGGCGGAACTCGCCGACGGCGCGTACATGTTGAACCAGAATTGAGAGTGCTGCATCGTGCCCGGATGGAAGGGCCGCGCGTGTTCCATGCACTCGCTTGATTCACCTTCCCGAAGCTCCAGCACCACCCGGCCCGGGTCTGCCGCCTGAATCGTCCGTACGGAGGCCGCGTCCGGCGCAACCCACGCAACCACAGACGCGCTATTTCGGACCTCTCGGATGAAAGATTCCAAGCCCGGGCCTTCGCGCGCTTCCGGCGGCACGCGTTGAAAAAGCAGCAACCCCAATTCGTCCGCCAGTCCGGCCAGTACCCCCGCCGCAGGCGTGGGCGCAGCCACGATCAAATCGAACCCTGCGCCTTTTATTGCGGTAAAGTCTCGTCGCACCGCCTGTTCGGGGCACTCCCGGGGCGGGGAGTAGCACACCCCTTTGATGGTGCACGGACGTCCGTTCAGGTGAAAACGGCTGTCCTTGATACTGAAGTCCCGCATCCCGAACCGCACCCTCGCCACGCACGGTTGCGGCCCGTCCGGAACCGCGTGCAAAGTCAACGTATACAAACAGGGCTTTTCGGGTGACCAAGGTGTGAATTCGGGAAATTCAAGTACGAATTCCCCCCCAGACCCCTCGACGGCATACGGGGTACCTTCGATGCCAAGCCGAAGCACACCGCGCGCGTGTCTCTTTACAGTGGCGGTCAGCCGCTTCCTTCGCAAGTCCGGCTGGACAACGATCCGCAGGTCGTCCGTGTCCGGTACGCTAGGCATCAAAGCGATCCGAAGCACCCGCAACACGTTGAAATCATTGGACTTTCCTCCAACGAGCGAATGTCAATCGCCCGTACGATTCCAACACTATTCGACTGCGGGTGTCTGCCATGATTGAAACTCGGCGAGGACGGCTGACGACATGCTACTCGTGACGGCGCTTCAAATCAAGAATTAACCTCCGCCCCATCCAAATCGACGCAATCCGCGAATCCAAAGCGGCCAAATTCTGCCTGTATCCCATGGAAAATGCTAAATCCATTAAGAAATGGGGAACCAGCCCCCCGTTGGAGGTGTTTGACCCATTTAGGAGGGCGAAGCATGCAAACCGCACGTGTAGTCATAGCCGTCATTATTGCGGCCCCGGTCGGCGCCGTGGCGGGCAAGTTCTTGGCGGATCAACAGTCTGCAGCCGTTCTGAGTACCGTCGCCAATGAAAAGAGCGAGCTTGCCGCATCCCTTGAAGAGATGACCAAGGCGGCCAAGTTGGCCAAGGAACGCTCAGACTCGATGCAGCGTGAACTGGCGCGCCTCCAGGATGAAATCGAGTACCTGCGTGAGGAAAAGAGCAAGACTGCGGCCGCGCTCGAGGCGACCCAGTTCGAGCCCGAACTCACGGCCGAAGCTGAGGCGGTCAACGCCGCACCGGCCGACCGCGAAGGCGAGCGGGGCGGGCGTGGCGAGTGGGGCGGGGACGACAACGACCCCGAACGCGCCGAACGCATGGCGCGCTGGCGCGAAGAGCGCGAGCAACGCGGCAACGAATGGCGCGAACGGATCAGCAATTTCATGAACGAACAAATCCAGAATGCGCCCGACAAGGCCAGCCAGGAACGCCTCGCCGCCATCAACGAGTACACGCAGTACACCATGGACCTCTTCCGCCAGATGCGCGAGGCCCAAACCGACGAAGAGCGCGACCTGATCCGGCAGGAATTGCAGGCGATTGGAGAGACCACGCGCCAACTCGTCCGCGAACAACAGGACAGCGTCATCAAGCAAAACCTGCAGCGCAGCGGCATCACCGACGCGCGAAGCCAGGACGCGGCCGTCGCCGCATTGCGGGAAGCGATGGATAGCCCATTCTTCCGCATGCCGATGGGTGGCGGCTGGGGCGGACCCGGCGGAGGCCCCTGGCGCGGCCGCGGCGGTGACGGGGGAGGACCGAGAACACCGCCGGCGCAATAATCGGCGGATTCGAACGCCAGCTATTCAACGGGACGGGGCCGAGGGCTCCGTCCCAATTTTGTTCTTCCCGGCAACATGTCCTATTCGGTCGCAAGGTTTGCTGCATCAACCGAATCTTGCGGCCTCGATTCGCAGGGCTTCAACGGCATCCAGGGGCTCTTCAGGGGTGCGGCCAAGCCAGTACGCGCGCTCATACTTCGCCTGCTCCGCGTGATGCGTGCTTGTGAGCTTCCTCTGCATAGCCCAAGCCTAACCCGCATTTCTCACCAGTCGCGCCCCTTGACGGGGGGCGACTGGTGAGAAATGCTCTGGAGAAAGCCTGTGAGTGATTTGGGTGAGGATTTTTCACACCCGCCATCTGTTCTGCCTTGCCGCGCGGCGACGATGCATAACAGTGCGCACGGTACAATGTTGTATCCTCCAACGCGCGTGGGCGTGAAAAATCCGGGCTAACCACGCTGAAGTCCGACACAAGGGTCCCAAGAACCAGACTGAAAATTCCCCGCCACTTACAACGATGCTCCGCCGTTTTCGTATCCCCGCGCATCCAGCCACTCTACTCTTCCAGCCTCTCTCTCGTCCTTTGTGTCCCATTAGTCCTTGCCGACCTCCCCGTCCTTGCTGCTTCTCATGCACCCCCCGCGATACCTATTTGGCCCGCGCATCGATAAAATACCCCCGGCATGACCGACATCAATCGAGACCCGGACGTAAGCGTCGCGCTCCTCACCCGCAACGGCGGCAAGCTCCTCGGGCGCCTGTTGTCCGCGGTCCGCGCTCAATCTACGGAGCGCCGCATCGAGATTGTCGCCGTGGATTCCGGCTCGACCGATGGCACCCTCGAGTTGCTTGCCCGCTATGGCGCGCGCGTCACCCGCATCGACCCCTGTGAATTCAGCTTCGGCCTCTCCCGCGATAAAGTCTTCGGCATGGCGCGCGGACAATACATCGTCAGTCTGTCGCAAGACGCAATCCCCGCGGATCCGCACTGGCTGGACCATCTGATCGCTCCGCTGTCGGACAGCGCTGTAGGCGCGTCGTGCGGACGTTCCATTCCCGATCCGAATCGTGAATTTCCGCAGTTCTACTGGGAAGCATCCGGGCACTTCTATTTCACGCGAGAGATGCGCAAGTTCGCCCGAAAGTACGGACGAGGCCTGTCCAACGCGAACGCCGCCTATCGGAGGGAAACCTGGGAACGACTCCGGTTCGGCGATCAGCCGATCGGCGAAGATTTCAAGTTTCAAACAAAACTCCACGCCGAGGGACTGCGCATTCAGTTCCCCGATGCGCCCGTCCTGCATCATCACACTTACACCTGCAAACAACTATGGCGCCGGTGCCGGAACGAAGGGTACGGACTCCGCCTGCTCGGGTGTCCGTACAACGAATTCGATTTGTTGCTGGACCTCGTCAACCCGCGGATTAACCGTACCTGGATCGGCAATATTCCAAGACTTCAAGACGCCGAGCTCTTTTTCACAACCGTTCGGCCTCTGGCCGTGTACACCGGAAGCCGGTTTGCGCGAAGGTTCGCGCCGTGAACCGAAACATTCAGAATTTCTACCGCGACAATCCGCTGATGGTGAGTTCGCCATTCGGCGGCGTGGACGGCATCAACCGTCATCTGCTGCATACCGTCCTGGGCGCGCTGGACATTCACGTGCGTGAACGGCGAATTCTCGATGTCGGCTGCGGACGCGGTCTTGCGCGCGAAGTCGTGCGCGAACGCGGCGGCGAATACGTCGGTGTCGACCTCGTCGCAAGTGGCGCCGGGTTTCCCTTCGCGCTCGCCGATGCCGCCGCCCTGCCGTTTCCCGATGCCGCGTTCGATGGTATATTCTGCATCGACGCATTCGAACATTTCCCCGACGGAACCGCCGCCGCGCGGGAGTTTCGGCGCGTCCTGAAGCCGGAGAGTTTTGTCTTCTTGTCCGCACCCAACTACTCAAATGTCGCGGGCATCGTGAAATGGTGGTGTGAAACCTTCGGCACGTACGAGAAGAACTCCTGGGCCCCGTTCCGACGCTGGCAACCGCAGGAACTGGAACAACCGCTCACCGGACGTCGCGTCCGAAAGGTGTTTCGCGACGCGGGATTCCACCGTGCGCGACGAATCGGCCATGGCGCGGAAGTCGTCCTCGGTCTTTTTCCGTGGGTTGACCATCCGCGCATGCCCGAGGCGATACAATTCCGGATGCAGCGCCGTTTTCTGAAACTGGGCCCGCACATCGCGCGCGTATGGCCGGGCGCAAGCCTGCACGGGTTCTGGAGGTTTGACGCGTGATAGGGGCGTTCCAACGCATCATCCAAAAACTGAAGCTGCGCTACGGCTCGCAAGACACCGTCATTCGCACACTGCGTGAAATGGGCGTGCAGATCGGCGAACGTTGCCGCATCTACACCACGAACTTCGGCGGCGAGCCCTATCTCATTCGCATCGGCAACCACGTCGGCATTGCAAACGACGTCACCTTCGTCAATCACGATCTCAATTGGGTGTTTCAGGACAAGTACGAGACGCTCACGAGTTTTGGGACCATCGAGATTCTCGACAACTGCAACATCGGCGTCCGCGCGACGATTTTGCCCGGCGTAAAGATCGGGCCAAACAGCGTCGTCGGCGCCTGCAGCGTGGTGACAAAGGATGTGCCGCCGAACACCGTCGTCGCAGGCAATCCCGCCCGCGTCATCTGCACCTTGGAAGAATACGAGCGGAAGGTCCTCGCCAAACATATCGACATCCCGAACGATCGCGAAGCCGCCCGCAAATTCCTGATCAAGCATTTCTGGGGAGACAGCGCGTGAAGCTCGCCTTGCTTATGGGCAACCGCTTCAACCCCTGGCACCTGCAAGGGTTCAAACGGCTGCGCGGCAATCCGGAAGTGACGGCGTTCCGCGCGGAATCCCAGATTCAGGACCACTTCAAACGGCGCGGCGACGGGACCGAGGGATTCAAACTGGAGCGCATCTACTTCGACACGCAGGCCGGCAATGTATTCACTCGCCTGGCGAACGTCTTCGCCGAACGGTACCGCAACCGCACCCCGCGCATCGTGCCCTTTCACGATCGCCTGCACGACTACGACATCATCCACTCCTGGGAGCTGTTCACCGACTGGTCCCGCGAGGCCGTGATCGCGCGAAAACGCTTTCGGATTCCGCTCGTTGTCACCGTCTGGGACCTCTTGCCCTTCAACATGGAGCGCACCGCGGAGCTGCGCGACATCAAGCAGCGCGTAGCGCGCGGGGCGGACCGCTTCGTCGTGTACACCGATCGTTCGCGCGAAATGCTCGGTTTCGAAGGAATCCCGAAAGAAAGCATCTCCGTGATCCACCCCGGAGTCGACATCGACGCGTTCCAACCGGGCGCGGCCACGCGACAGTTCGGCCTGCGACCCGACGACTTCGTCATCCTGTTTGTCGGCTGGTTCGTGCCGCGCAAGGGCATCGATTTCCTGTTGTACGCGGTCCGCAAACTCATCGACGACGGCGGCGCGAACGCGTCCCGCCTCAAACTGCTTATCGTGGGATCCGGTTACGGGCGCGAACGAGTGAACGCGCTCATCGCGCGTCTCGACGTGCAGGACCGGTGCACGATCGTCGGTCCGCTGACCTACAATCAAATGCCGGACGTCTTTCGCGCCTCCGACGTCTTCGTGCTGCCGAGCATCGCAACGGACGAATGGCAGGAACAGTTCGGAATGTCGTTGATCGAAGCAATGGCCTGCGGCGTGCCCTCCGTCGCCTCGCTCAGCGGCGCCATTCCCGAAGTGGCCGAAGACGCCGCCCTGCTGTGCCAGCCCAACGACTTCCACGCCCTGCATCGCGCCCTGCGCCGCATTATCGACAGCCAGGAACTCCGCTCCGAACTCGCCGCCAAGGCCCGCCGCCGCGCGGTCAGCCAATTCAACCTCCAAACCCACGCCGAGGCGCTTTCAGATCTTTACGAGTCGATCTTGTAGTCGGCCTGATCAGATTGGGATTCCGACACGAAAACGTGGGCATCTTCCACCGCAAACCGGCGAAGCCAATTCATCTGTTCGTACGTCTCCGGCACTTCGGTTCCACGCGCATCGGCAACTCGACGGATCGCTTCCTCCAGTCCCACACCGCCATGCACAAGAACGGCAATCGCAATCATGGGTGAGCGCCCAAGTCCTTGGCGGCAATGGATGCCTACGTGGATGCCGTTGGAAAGTGCTTTCGACAGAAGATGAACAAACTCTCGAGCGTCTTCGAACGAATCCGGTATGGAGCGATCGGCAATCGGAAATGATCGAAACTCCATTCCAACTCGCTCGCACAAGCCCCCTTCAACCGACAACTCAAGATCGGCAACTTCGGAGTCCGCAAGAACGGACGCCAGCACGCCCACCCCTTCGGATCGCAACGCCCGCAAATCTGATTCCAGCCACTCGCCGCCGCGCGGTCGCGAGACAATGGCCAATTTTCCCCGCCAGGGGGTTTCTATCCACCTCGTCTCTTGCATGGCTCGATTCTAGCCTAATTAGGGCTTGGAAATGACGTCTCGGGGCAGGGAATTAACATCTATACCGCGGTCACGAAGGACTTTCACACGATGGTGTCCATCCAGAAGTGTACCGTCTGCGCGCGTCTTCAACGATCCCGGGCATCCCGGCCGGAGCGACTCGAGCAGCGTCTCCGTGTCCATGCGTTCGAACTGCTTGAGCTTCGATCCTATGAGTTGTTCGTCCGAATGAATCGGTTTCAATGGAATTGACACGTCATCGCTCCCTCGTTTCGAGGCGCAAGTCCTTTCGTGGCACCCTCCGTGGTCAGCGGCACCATATTGCTCCTATCGGCAACGGGTCATTGGGTGGAGTCTTGAATCGGAGAATTCAATCTCGCCATGCTATGCGCAGCGCCATCCTTCGTGTCGCCAAAATCTACAGTTTCCCGAAGTGGCAGCCCTGCTGTGCAAGCCCAACGACTTCCGCGCCCTGCGCCGCATCATCGACAGCGAGGAACTCCGCTCCGAACTCGCCGCCAAGGCCCGCCGCCGCGCGGTCAGCCAATTCAACCTCCAAACCCACGCCGAGGCGCTTTCGGACCTCTACGAGTCCATCCGGTAGCATACGGCCAAGAAACACCGACGGCGGCGGACGAGAAATGCTGTGGAAAGAGCACGTGAGTACATGTGATGAGGATATTTCACCTCCACAACCTGTTTTGCCGTGCCGCGCGGCAATCTTTCATAAAGGTCTGCGCTGTACGAAGTTGTATCCTCCCGCGCCCGTCCCTTTAAACGAGCCGGGCTAAACCATTTTCCGCCCCGCGGCATCGAATGGGACGTGAGCGAAGTTGGCCCGTCCGCTGCTGCGGACACGAGACAGAGGGTGTGTGTGAATCCGGAAGCAGCGAGCCAACCCGACGACAGCCTGCTCGTGCATCGCGCACGGGACGGCGACCGGAAGGCATTCGAGCAGCTTTACAGGCTGCACATCAACCGGGTGTACGGGTTGTGCCTGCGAATGACGGGGCAGCACTCGCAGGCCGAAGACCTCGCGCAGGAGGCGTTTATTCGCGCGTGGGAACGGCTCGACACCTTTCGGGGCGAGAGCGCGTTTTTCTCCTGGCTTTACCGGCTGACGTTCAACGTCGTGCTCGGCGACCAACGGTCGCGCCAACGTCGCGGCGCGCGGGTCGTGGCGGTCGAGGACCTGGAGTCCTTGCCGCAGCCGGCGGCCGAACAGCGATCGGGGCTGCGGGCGGACCTCGAGGCCGCCATCGCTGCATTGCCGCCGGGAGCGCGCGAGGTCTTTGTCCTGCACGACGTGGAAGGATACAAGCATGAGGAGATTGCCGAAATGACGGGTATCGCACCGGGCACCTCAAAGGCCCATCTGCACCGCGCCCGCCGCCTTCTCCGGGAGCAGCTTCAATGAACGAGCGGGAACGCGAAGAACGGATTAACGATTACGTCGATGGCCTGCTGCCGCCGGCTGAACGCATCGTCTTCGAGACCGAACTCGAACAGGACCCGGCATTGCGTACGGAGGTGGAGGAGCTTCGCTCGTTGATAGCGCGCGCCTCGAACTTGCCCAAAGAGATTGCGCCCCGGCGCGATCTGTGGGTCGACATCGCACCGCGCCTCGGTGCGCGGCCAGCGGAGCCGAAACTGACACCTTGGCGGGCTTGGGGTGACCTCGCCAAGGGATTGGCGGCGGCCGCCGCGGCCGCGCTGATCTTCGTCGCCGGCATGTGGTACGCCGGGATCGATCGGAGCAGTTCGACGCCAACCGCGGTAACCACCACGGCAAGCGGCGCGAACGGGGCCGTCAACGGCGCGCCCGCCAACGGCATCGAACTGGCTGCATTCAAGCAAGTCGAATCCGACTACGCCGAAGTGCGCGCCGCCCTGCACGACATGTTCGACCGGGTCCGGCCGAATCTTGCGCCCGAGACGGTACGAGTGATCGACGACAGTCTGAAAACCATTGACAACGCCATTCGCGAAATCGAATCGGCACTGCAAAAGGATCCCGGCGACCCGCACCTCCTTCGGTCATTGGTTGCCGTCTACGATCAGGAAGTCGGTCTGCTTCGCAATGTGACTCGCATCAGCGAGCAAATCCCGACGGAGGAACCCGCATGAATCGCAACATCATTCGCTGGACACTCGCGCTGACACTCGGGAGCCTGACTGCGTGGGCGCAGACGCCGATCGACGAGAAGCGGCCCGCCAACGCCGAGGTGCGGATTGAAATCAAGAACGTCAAGGGCAGCGTGCGCGTCGAGGCGTGGGACGAAGGCGCGATTCACGTCACTGGCACGCTTGGCAAAAACAGCGAACGGCTCGAGTTCGAGTGCGATGGCGACGACGCCCAGATCGAAGTGGTGATCCCCAAGAAGGCGCGCAACGTGGGTCAGTCGGAACTCCGGGTGAAGGCCCCGCGCGGCAGCTCTCTCGAAATCAGCAGCGTGAGCGGCAGCATCGAGGTAAAGGACATCACGGGCGCGCAGGAACTCCACACGGTGAGCGGGTCGGTCCGCGTAACCGGAGGCGCCGGTGAAATGGAAGCGGGTACAACAAGCGGATCGGTAAATCTCGAAGGCTTGTTCACTCGGGTACGCGCAGCGTCGGTCAGCGGCAGCGTGACAGTGCGCGAAGTGCGCGGCGAAGTCGAAGCGAGCGCCGTCAGCGGCCGCATTGACGTCGAGGGCAGCGAAGTCACGAGGGCCAAGTGCGAGTCGGTCTCGGGCGGGGTCGAATTCTCCGGCAGCCTGGCGGACAACGCGCGCATCGAACTGACCACGCACAGCGGGTCGGTCAATGTATCTGTCCCCGCGACGACTTCGGCTCACTTGAAGGCGAGCACATTCAGCGGAAGCATTCGGAACGAACTGAGCAGCGCGGTTGCCGAGAGGCCCAGGTACGGCCCCGGCGCTACGCTCGAAACGACCGTGGGAGGCGGTTCCGGGCGAATCGAGGCAAGGACCTTCAGCGGCAGCGTGAACTTCAGAAAACTATAGGTCTGCCAAGGGTCGCGCTTACCGTAATCCCAGCACATCCTGCATGTCATAAAGCCCGGGTTTCGCCTTGAGGACGTACCGGGCGGCAAGCAGTGCGCCGCGCGCAAAGTTGTCGCGGTTATGTGCTTTGTGTGTCAGTTCCACGCGCTCGCCCTGACCGATGAAACTGACGGTGTGTTCCCCCACCACGTCCCCCCCACGCACCGCATGCACGCCGATTTCGTGTGAGGGCCGGGCGCCTACCAATCCTTCTCGACCATGCCGGACGTCCTTCGCATAATCCAGTTCCAGCGCTTGTGCCGCGCACTCCGCCAGCCGCACCGCGGTCCCGCTCGGGCTGTCCTTCTTCTGATTGTGGTGCAACTCGATGATCTCGACGTTGTAGTCCCGCCCCAGAATCTTGGCGACGATGCTGGTGAGTTTGAAAAGAAGGTTAACCCCCACGCTCATGTTGGGGGCCTGTACGATCGCCACCTTCGCGGCCAGCGCTTTCAACTCGGTCTTCTGCTCCTCGCTCAGGCCGGTTGTGCCAATGACGATCGCTTTCCCGAGGTCCGCGGCGGCACGAGCGTTCCCCACGCACGCGTCCGCCACTGTGAAATCGATAAGCACATCGGACTTGGCGATCTCGGACCTCGCATCGCCCGAGACCGGCACGATCCGCGCCCGGCCCGATTCACTGCCGATGACGAGTTCCATGCCCGCCATCGAAGGAACGTCGAAGGCGCCCCCAATCTCGATGCCTTCCGCACAGGCGATCTCGAGTATACGGCGGCCCATGCGCCCGCAGGCGCCCGCCATGCAGATCCTCACCGCGCCGCCACCTGCGGCGCGCCGATCCGCTCGAAAATCTTGAGCAACTTGGCGAAGGGCTCTTCGCGCATCGGCGTCAACGGCGGACGCAACACGTTCTCAATCAGGCCCATTTTCGCCAGCAGCGCCTTCACCGGCATCGGATTGGTCTCGAAGAAAAGCGCCTTGAACAGAGGGAACAGCTCGTAATGAATGCGCTGCGCCTCCGCGAGATTGCCCTTGTCGAACTCGGCGCACAACGCCTGCACCTGCGCGGGGACCACGTTGGCCGCCACCGACACGACCCCCGTCGCGCCGACGGCCATCATTGGCAGCGTCAGCGCATCGTCGCCGGAAAGGATCGTGATATCGCACAGGCTGCGAATCTGCGAGACCTGCTCGATGTTGCCCGAGGCCTCCTTGATTGCCACGATGTTCGACGTCTTCGCGAGTTCGGCCACCGTCTCCGGCAGCACGTTCGTGCCCGTTCGCCCCGGCACGTTGTACAGCATGATCGGGATGTCCACCTTCTCCGCTATCGTGCGGTAATGGAGAATCTGTCCCGCCGCGGTGGGCTTGTTGTAATACGGCGTGATGAGGAGGGCCCCGTCCGCGCCCACTTCCTTCGCATAGGTCGTGAGCCGAATCGCCTCGCGGGTGTTGTTCGACCCCGTCCCCGCGATGACCGGCACGCGGCCGGCAATCCGTTCGACCGCGAACTTGATGATCTGTTCCTGTTCCTCATGCGCCAACGTGGCCGCCTCGCCGGTGCACCCGCAGGGCACAATCCCGTCCGTGCCCTGCTCCAATTGGAATTCAATCAGCCGTCCGTAGGCGTCGAAATCGACGTCGAAGTTCCGCTTGAACGGCGTTGCCAATGCGACAATCGAACCGCGAAACATGGTGTGGGTCTCCGAAAGTCGTTGCTGGACCCCGCAGCTCAAGCCGGCCCGCACGTCGAGCGGCCCCGAGGGTCTATGCATAGTCTAGTCCAATGCGCACGCTTTTGCCACAACAAGAATCGGGATCGGGCCTGTCGTGCGCCCCGCTTTGGCGCCGTATGCCAACGGTCGCGGCCGGCCGCGCAACGGCTGGTCAGGGCTTGCGCTTGCCTTCCGGCGGGTCGGCCACGCGGATGTTCTCGTCGAGGATGCCGTCCAGCAGCAGGTTCGCGATGCGCGGGCCGTCTTTCATCATCGTCACCCACACGATATGGTCAAACTGGCCCTCGGCAAGGCCCCGCATCTTGCTGCTTCCGCCCGTTGTCGCGAAGACAAAGTACTTGTGCCCGTGACGGGTAAACTTCATGTAGCTGTGCCGGTGCCCGGTAAACACCGTGTGCGGGCGATCCTTGATCATGGCCTCGATCCGGTCCCACCCCGTCTCTTCCTCGTAGTCCCAAAGGGGTTTGTGCATGAACACCAACGTCCATCGCACGTCCTTGTTCTCGTCCAGCGCCCGGCGCACGTACTCCGCCTGCGCCTCGCTCATATGCGTCGGCGGCGGGTCCTCCGTGTTCAGGCACAAGAACAGCACATCGCGATACCGGAAATGGTAGTACGAGGGACCAAACCGGCGTCTCCACTCCTCCGCCATCGCGTTGCTCTTCATGTCGTGGTTGCCGGGCACGAGAAAAAACGGCATCTCGAAGCCCGCAATGATATCGCGAAATTCGCGCCACTCGCGATCCACCTGCGCCATGTCGGTATCATGCCCTTCGATGAGGTCGCCGATGCTCATTACAAACTCGGGCTGCAACAGATTGATCTTTCCGACCGCGGACTCGAATACCCCGGGCCGCGCCCCGCCCGTCCGGTCCGACACGATCGCAAACTGAAACGCATCGGGATCGTTGTTCAGCTCGAGACTCGTCCACGGCCTCGGTTCCCCATCGAGGTCGGCCACGACCAGTTCGCGCCCGGCGGTCGCACAACCCGACGCGATGGCGAGAAATACCAGTAGCACCCACTTGAGATTCACGCGCACGGCCAACTCCCTCCCGCTGACAACGGCAAGCACACCACACGGGACACCCGCTAAGGAAAATGGATTGTAGCATCCGTGCGGACGAAATCACTACCAAATCGCGGCGGTCCGCGTCGACACACTGTCGATGCGACGTGCCATGGGGCAGGCACATCACGGCAAAAACACATACTTGACGAAGTCGTCGCAGGGTATGGCGCATTCCCAAATATCGAAGTTTGTGAACACGCGAATCGAGAGGGAAGAGGGCGAAACGCGGTGCCGTGATTGCTCCGCGTCGGGTCAGCGAATATCCGGGTTACAGTGCGATATTCAGCAGCGCTTCGAGCATCCGATCGGTCACGGTGATCAAGCGGGCCGAGGCTTCGTAGGCGCGCTGGAACAGGAGCAACGACGTGACCTCTTCATCGAGGTTTACGCCCGACACTTCCTGGCGCCGGCGATCGAGGTTATTCACGAACTGGGTGTCCACATTGAGAAAGTCGTTTGCGGCGCGCGCGTCGATTCCCAGGCCCGTCACCGCGGATTCGTAGTACTCCGATAAGGTCGCCGAATTGCTGTCAAGCAAAAGCGCGTTGCGAACGTCGGCCATCGCCAACGCCGCCGAGTTGTCTCCGGTATTCAATGGGTCAAGGCTGAATCCCGAGGTCAGTAGCGAGGGGTTGGCCTCGATGGCCGCATTGACCCGGATCGACCGCGCGTCGCGGCCCGTGAACAGTCCGTTCAGCCCCAACGCCGGCAGCACGTTGGTCGAATCGTTCGCGAACGAGAAGGTAAACCCGGAATCGGCGCCCAACGTAATCTGTCCCCCGCTCACGGACGCCGAGAAGTTCGCCACGCCGTTCAGGGCCGTCGCGAGATCGTCCAATGTGGTCGAGGCCGTAATGGTGATCGTCGTTGTCGTCGAGTTGCCCAAACCATCGTATACGACCACATCGAAGGTGCCGGGCGTCACAGGAAACGGCAATCCCGCGGCCACCAGCGGATCGATCGACGCCGTCACCGAATTCGTGCTTGTGATTCCGCCGGACAGGTTCTGCATGCCATTGCCTTGGCTATGGATACTGTTGATCGCCTGGATCAGCGCTGCCGCCGCCGCATCGATCTGGGCGTCCAGTTCCGGAATGACCGTGTCCCGCGCCTGCAACGCGCCGAACACCACGCCGCTGCGCACGTCCACAAGCGCATTGTTGTCGGCGAACCGCAGTTCGACGAGGTCGTTCCGTTCGGGGTCGAGCGCGGGATTGCGATATGCAATGATCGTGCGCGCGCCGCCTGAATCCACCAGCACGTCGCCTCCAATCTGCACCTGAATGACCCCGCCGCTGGTCTCCTGCGTCGTGATATTGATGAGGCTCGAAAGCTGATCCAGCAACACCTGCCGCTCGTCGCGAAGCCCGCCCGCCGTCTGGCCGCCCGCTTCAAGCCGGCGGATTTGCTCGTTCAGTTTCGAGATGCGCTCGGCCAGCGAGTTGATCTCGGGCACAAGATTGCGCACCTGCTCGTTCGCATCGGTTCGCAATTGATCGAAACGGCCGATCAGATTGTTCAGGCTTGACGCCAACGCGGCCGCTTCCGCCACGACTGCCTGGCGTACCGGCAATGATTCGACGTTGTTCGCAAAGTCGTTGAGCGCGTCGAAGAACCGGTCGATCCGCGCACCAAATCCGGAATCGCCCGGTTCCAGGAACACGTCCTCGAGGAGATTGTAATACTGGGCCAATACCTTTGACGTGCCCAAACCGGACGCCTGCCGGATATACGCCTGGTCAAGAAACGCATCGCGGATACGCTCGATGTCGGAGACCTGGACCCCCCGCCCGATGGGCCCGACCGCGCTCAGCGTCGGGAATCGTTCGGTGAGTATCGCCCGCTGACGCGAGTAGCCCGGAGTGTTCACGTTGGCGATATTGTTGCCCGTGATGTCGAGCATGATCTGTGCCGCGCTCAGCCCCGACCGCCCGATATCCAACGCGCTGAATAGGGTACCCAATTTGACTCTCCTGGTCGGCCCATGCGCCGCGGGCCCGTCTGTGACTCGACCACGAACGCAATACCACGTGGCCTGTGCGGGAGCAACCCGCATACCCATTATCGGCTCGGAATCGTAAAGCCTTTAGCCCACTCTTCCGACTCCCCTTGGTAGCGGCGACCCCGTCCGCCCTCTGCCTTGGCGGAACGCCTGTCCACTACCCCCTAAACACTCGTCGATACGCCGCTTACGTGCTTTCCCTCACTTCGCGCTCGACCTTCGAACCGCAAGACAAAGCCACACTCGCGCACGCGTCGTCGTTAGTCCGCTACTTCGAAGTCGGC
>BTUX01000034.1:0-24396 GCA_045863315.1 Candidatus Hydrogenedentota bacterium
ACAGTCAAGTGACAGCCCCGTGTGGAGTGCGGAGGCTCGGATTTGGAAGCTTGCCACGGATCGATCGATATCGGCAGCCCCGTGTGGAGTGCGGCGGCTCGATCCACGGCGAATTTTTTAGTTGATGGGGTTCAAAGGTGCGGTGTGGTGCTGTGTGGAGTGCGGCAGCTCGCTGCCGCAGCCCCGTCACCCACCCAACACGTCGTCCGCGAGTCCCGTCGCCACAAACGGCTTCCAAACACATTGCACCCCGGTCGTCACTTTATTTCTACGACGGGCGTTGGACTCCCGACTGCTTGCGGATCTCCTCCGCTACTTCCCACCGGCACCTTGCGCAAAACGACCTACCGAGCGCGCGCGAGACGACCAACCGGCCCTCGCGCTTGGTGAGCGCAGGGGCCGGTTTGACCCAAGACCAACACGTTGGAGAAAACCGGCGCAGCCCCTTGCTACACTCGCGGTCATGCGGGCTAAAATTCAAGGCGCGCCCCCGCCTTTGACAGGGGCGCGCCTTCGACCACTTCAGTGCGAATGGACTGCGCAGGTTACTTTCTCGACGTGATGAATCCCCTGGGCGGTTCCTTCGGCGGCACGTACTTGTGCGGGTAGGTGTCGGGAATCACCCGTACCGGTGTCGTAAACTTGAACGGAGTCACGGTGCCGCTCGGGTATGTCAATTCAATGAGATAGGCGGTCCACCCTTTCTCGGGTTTGCTCACCGTGCCCACGTACACTCCGTCGCCCTGATCCGACAGGTCCGTGCTCGTCCAGATTTTCCCTACGGTTTCCACGCGGAAGTCGCGCGCGTTCGGATTCGTGGCTTGCCACAGTTTTACGGCCTGCGGCTTCTCTTTGGTCGTCACCTGAATGGTGCCGGGGCCTTTGAACTTCCACGAAAATTCCGGTCGTGGCGTATCGTTCAGAATGGCGTCGTAGAACGCAAGCAAGCCTTCGCGCGCGTCCGAGTCCCGCAGCGAGTGGTCCGCGTTCGGCACATAGCGCAGGTACTTTTCGCCGGGGAGGTCCTTGAAATAGAACTGCGACGAGTCCGGCAGGAAGAATTGGTCGCCCGTCGCGTTCACGATGTATTTGGGCATGTCGTAGCGCAGCCGGTAGCTGTAGGGTTCGACGATTCGCAGCAGCGCCCTGTACTCCGGCGTATCGTTCCAGTTCATGATGCCCATTTCGACGTAGTCGCCCACGGCCGGCGCCCAGAACCCGTACGCGTTATAGTGGTGATGAAAGGACGGGACCACATTCAGCAGATCGATCACGAACGGCACGATGGCGACGACGCGATCGTCGACGGCCGCGGTGGTCCAAGTCGTCCATCCGCGCTTGGAACCGCCTGCGACGACGTAGGAATCCACTTTGGCCCCGCCGCCCTCGGGCGAACCGCAGAACGACGTAATGGTATCCATCGCGCGGACCACCGCCTTGGTCATCGGAAGCCGCAACGGCCACTTCTCATCGCCTGTCCTCATATACTTGTCCCACGTGTATGCGATGATCTCGTCCTCGCTGCGCTTGCGCCCATTGTCGTCCGTAAACACCAGCGGCTGGTTTGGAATCATGCGCAGCTCCGCGACGATCGATTGCGTCGTGACCGCAATCGCGGAGAATCCGCGGTCCGCGCCTTCCGGCGCGGGCCGATCGTTCGAACTCCCGCCGATGAACAAGAGCGCCGTCGAATGGTTCACGGCGTCCGGTTTTACGACGGTCAGCCAGTGCTTCCAGATTGGACGATCGACCTCGCTCTCCGTGAGGTACTTCTGCGACGTCATGTCGATCACGTAGGTGGTGAATCCTTCGCCCTTAATGGTGTTCACGAGGCTGTAGGAATAGTTCGGATCGGGTTTTGCCACGTATTCGTCGAGAGCGGTCTTCTCCCCGAGCGGCACGATCGGCGCCTTCGCCGTCGTTGCGCACCCCGCGAGCGCTATCAGTCCGATCGCAAGCAGCATCCACGCGGAAGGACCGCGGAATCGAGGTAACCAAGTCATGCTGAAATCTCCCCTAGAGTTAACGACACTCCCGCGCCCAACAAAACGGGAAACCGCCATTTTCCAGTTTTACGGGGAATTGTCAACTTGTGCGCACCGCCGATGAAGTTGCGGCAACTCCACGGCATCCTCTGCTCAACATGCCCGGAAACGTGCGGTATGCGGCCGCCGTCGGTATACTAACCCCGGACAGCGACGGCGGAGTTGAATCGGGGGGCTCACCGCGTGTCTGTCACGAATGCTACCGGTCAAATACGAAGGGACCGAGAACAAGGGAACCCATCATGGGATCGCATGCGCGTCAACTGACCCGGCGTGAATTTGTGGGCGAAACGGCACGCGTCACCGGCGCGCTTGCCGTCGCGTCCGCGGCGGGTTCGCTTGTCTACGCGGACGAGGCGCCGTCGCAGGTCCCGAGTGTGGAACTGGGCCGGACCGGCGAGTCCGTGTCGCGACTTGGGGTTGGCTGCGCCCACTTTCAGCGGCCGCACATCACGGTCGATCATGTGAGCGAGGTGATTCACCGCGCGGTTGAGATCGGTGTAAACTACCTCGATACCGCGCCGAACTACGTCACGGGCGACAGCCACGCCGAAGCCAAGATGGGGCCTGCCATCAAGGAAATTCGGGACAAGGTCTTTCTGGCAACAAAGACCGAAGAGCCCACGTACGAAGGCACCTGGCAACTCCTGCGACAAAGCATGCAGCGCCTTCAGACGGATCGCCTCGATCTGGTCCACCTCCACAACTTCGGCGAACAGTCCCGGTTCAAGAACCTCGGCGAAGTGTTCAGCGACAAGGGCGCCCTCGGTGCGCTGCGCGAGGCCAGAAAACTGGGCGTGATTCGCTTCATCGGCGCGTCCGGCCACCTGTACCCTTCGCGCTTCAATGAGGCCTTGAACACCGGCGAAATCGACGTACTGATGAACGCGGTCAATTTTGTGATCCAACACACCTACAATTTCGAGGACAAAGTCTGGAAACGCGCCCGCGAAGAGAACATCGGGCTCGTCGCCATGAAAGTGCTCGGTGGCGCGGCTGGGTCCGATGGTTACAAAGCGCCTGCGGAACAATACGAAAGCGCCATCCGATACGCCATGGGTATCCCGGGCTGCCATTGCCTTGTGATAGGGGTTGCTTCCGTTCAGGAACTCGAACAGGCAGCCCGTGTCATCGCCCGCAGCGAGCCGTTGGCCGAGGATGAGCGCGCGCGACTTGCGGCACTCGGAATGGAATTGGCCAAGTCGGAGGGATGGGTCAACGTCTACGGCACACCCGTTGCCTGAAATGTTTCACTTTGCGTTGAATAACGCAGTCGGATGTTTGCGGGTGCGGCGATGCGCGAGGCGGTACCGTCGCGATTACCTGCGGGCGGATAAGTGGTGGCAGGTGTGCGGCGGAGGCGGAAGCTGTGTTTCGCCCGACGGTTGCTCGGCGCGATAGGGGCACTGACCACGGAAAATCACTTGGGCTTCGTCGACGCGCAGGCCCTTGACCCCCGGCTCCAAACAGGGTTTCGCGCCCACCGCGCACGGCACATCGATGACGTGTCCGCATTCTCGGCACACGAAGTGGTGATGCCATTCCATGCCGACTTCGTACAGCGCCGATCCGGGGCCGGCGTCGGCCTGCATGATGATGCCGTGCAGCACGAGGTCGTTAAGGACGTTGTAGACGGATGCGCGGGGGAGATTCGTGCCGCGCGATTTCAGTTCGCGCAGCAACTCTTCCGCCGAACGGTGGCCGCCCAATTCTTTCAGCAGGTTGTATACAACTTGACGCGGACGCGTCACGCGCAGGCCTGCCGCCCGCATTTTTTCGATGGCGGACCGGTCAGACGCATCCGAATGGGCCATGTCTACTTGCGGCACGATGCGATCTCCTCAACCTGTGTTCAAGCCAGTGCCGCGGGCGACGGCATGCCTTCAGCCCCTGTGCAGGCCCTGGATGAACTCGCGCGAGTCGATCCGTAAAGGTCAACGGGCGGGACCCCTCCGGAAATTCCCCAAACCTTGCAGGCACACGCGGGCGCCGTACCGCCGACGCCCGCGTGCGCACCATTAAGTACCGTTTGCGTTCGAATTGCAAATTCGTCGCGCCACTAGGCCTAGTTACAGGGCGCGAAGGAACGCGACCAGATCCGACTTCTCGGCACTGCTCAGGTTAAGCGACTGCACCAGATTGAAGAACTCTACCGTGTCCTCGATGGTCAGCAACCGACCGTCGTGCAGATACGGCGGCGAATCTTTCAGCCCGCGCAGCGGGAAGGTCTTGATTGGCCCGTCCGCAGATGCCATTCGGCCGTTAATCATTTTCGGCCGGAAGAACCGCTCGGTTTGCAGGTTGTGCATGGTGTTGTCAGTGTAATACGGGGCGGGATGGCACTCGCCGCACTTGGCCTTGCCGAAGAACAATTCCTGACCGCGCAGTTCCGCCTCGGTCGCCTTGTCGGGGTCGAGTTTGCCGTAGATGTCCAGCTTGGGCGCCGGCGGGAAATCCAACAGTGCCTGGAATTCGGCCATCGCGTGCACCTGGTGTCCGCGATCGAGAATGTTGACGCCCTTCTTCGTTGCGATCACCGGATCCCCGTCGAAGTAGGCGGCGCGCTGCTCAAATTCGGTGAAGTCCTCGATCGTCTTGAGCGCGCGCTGCGATCCGAACAATCGCTGGATGTTCACCCCGCGCAACGAAGGTGTGTCGATGCGGTGGCGGAACTCCTGCGGGCGAATATCGCCGACCAGGTGGGTCGCCGCGTTCGTATGGCCGTTCGCGTGACAGTCGAAACAGGACACACCGCGGCTGGGCAGGGCGGAGCGGCGGTCTTCTGTTTGGTTGAATTGTTGCTGCGCAAACGGCGTCACCAACAACCGCAACCCTTCGAGTTGTTTCGGGTTCAGCAGGCCGCTGAACGTCTCGTAGTAGTTATTGATCGTGATGAGCTGTCCCTTCGACACGTCACCGAGGTCCGGCCGCGTCGTCAGATAAATCGCCGCTGGGAACTCCGCGATGAGATGGTCCGGCAAATCATAGTCCAGGTCGAACCGGGTCAGGTCGCGTCCTTCCTGCTTTTTCACCTCGTCGATATGAAACTTGGGGAACAGCATCCCGCCTTCGGGATGGTTCGGATGCGGCAGCGGATAAAAGCCGGCCGGCCACAGGCCCTTGTCGCGGATTTCCTCCGGTTTCATCGCCCCGAGCTCTTCCCACGACACGCCCGACGGAAGCTTGACGCGCACTCCTTCTTGAACGGGCTTCCCGCGCGACATGGTCACGCCGGACGCGGGTTTGTTGCCGAGGTCGTACCGCTCGTTCAGCAGGTCCTGGTGTTTCTTGTTGATGCCGTCCTTCGCCGCCGACATGCGCTTCATGATCGACGCGAAATCCTCGTGAATATCCACCGGCGCGTAGCTCTGGGGCTTGTCCTGCGCCCATGCGGTTCCCGCAAGGAGCAGAACGGCCCAACAAGTTACGCCGAGCGCGCGGCTGCGTTTGAATGTCTTCATGGTCTTCCCCTCTCGTAATTCATCGTTACCGCAAATACCACCCAATCCGTCAATTTGCACCAACTATCGAACGAATACGCCGGGATCCTCCCCACCCCCTTTCGCCCGGACTTTTGACTATTTGATCTTCGAGATGCGTCGCTTTGTCCGTACCAATGGCGAGTCGTCTCGCACCGCGCAAACGTTCGGAGCAGCCGCAGGCCCGCGCCTTTGCCGTTCCGCGAATTCGTGCTGCCTACGCCTCTTGCGCCTGCAACATCCAAAGCTGTTTCTCGAAGGTATGGAGAAACCCAACGAGCAAATCGCTGCTCACTGCGTCCGTGTCCCGCATTCGGGCTTCATGGCCGCGGATTCTACCGATGACGGCCGCCAAGCGGTCCGCGATTAGCGTTACCACTTCCCCCGATTTCAGGGGGCCGATGGGAAACGACTGCAATTCCGTTCGTTCCGCGACCGTGGAGATGCGCCCGTCGGGAGTCGCGTTGAGCGCCGTCATTCGCTCTGCCGTCGCATCCACCGCTTCCGCGGTCGATGCCGCGATGGTGTCCAGGAACGCATGCACCGGCGTGAAGCTCGGCCCGACCACGGCCCAGTGCGCCTGCTTGACCTGGTTTCCCAAATCAATGAGATCAACCAGAATCTGCTGCAGGGCGCCCGCGACCTCTTGAGTATCGTGTTCGCCAAGAATCGAGCGACTGAACTTCATGGATGGGCTGACTTTGACCGCTGTAGTTTTGCTCACGGAAGGCCTCCTTCCTAGACCCTATGAAGGGACAATTAAATAGATTATGTCTAATTTATAACATCTTAATCGAGCTTTGTCAAGGGGGTATGCCAGTGTCATCACAGTTTTGGAATTGGATCCTAACCAGTTACCATGACTTAACTTGCGATTGTTGCTGCCCTGGATGAGTAGAACTTTTCGTTCTCTGAAACCGTGCTTGAGTTTCGGGGGGCGGGATTTCTCGTCTGATGGGCCCCGCCTGGATTATGCTGGAAACTTATTCAGCTAATATGCCAACGAGTTGGCGCGCGGTGGCAATTGGATCGGCATCGGTGGATGGGGGGATCGTGAGGGACACGGAAGCGCCCTTTTCCCACGCGAATGAGACTTGGCGGGGAAAGTGGTGGGACAGTGTGTCGCGACGGCGGCGATCGAGGTGGGCCGGACTATCCATTTCGAGCGTGACAAGGGCCTTGGAGGCGACAATACGCTTGACGCCGACCTCCGCGGCGAGAACGCGAAGCCGCATGATGTCAAGCAGGCGCCGGACGGGCGCGGGCGGTTCGCCGAAACGGTCCTTGAACTCGGCGAGCAATTCGTCGGCTTCCTCCAGGGACTGCATGCTGGAGATGCGTTTGTACAGCGTGATCTTTTGGGCTTCCGAGGTGACGTACGTCTCGGGAATATAGGCGTCCACCGTGGCGTCGCACAATGGGAGGGTCCGGCTGCGGATGGGCTCGCCCCTTAATTCGGCGACGGCTTCGGCGATAAGCTGGGCGTAGGTGTCGAAGCCGACGGTTGCGATGTGACCGTGCTGCTCGCCGCCGAGCAGGTTGCCGCAGCCGCGGATTTCGAGGTCGCGCATGGCGATGCGGAACCCCGCGCCGAGCGTGGAGAACTCTTCGAGGGCTTTGAGGCGCTTTTGCGCGTCCTCGGTCAAGGCGCGATGGCCGGGTACGAGCAGGTAGGCGAACGCGCGGTGCTTGTAGCGACCGACGCGCCCCCGCAACTGGTACAGTTCGGCGAGGCCGAAGTGGTCGGCGTTGTCGATGATGATGGTGTTGGCGTTCGGGATGTCGATGCCGGACCCGATGATTGTCGTGCAGACAAGGACGTCCACTTCCTTGTGGATGAAGGCGGTCATCACTTGTTCCAGTTCTTTTTCGTGCATCTGGCCGTGGCCGACGGCGATTCGTGCCCCGGGAACAAGTTTGCGGATTTCATCGGCGACGGACTCGATGGTCTGCACGCGGTTGTGCACGTAAAAGACTTGGCCCTCGCGCGCGAGTTCGCGCTGGATCGCCTCCTGCACGAGTTGTTCGTCGAATTCTTTGATGCAGGTGTGAATGGGCAGGCGGTCGTTCGGCGCGGTGTTGATGACGCTCAGGTCGCGCACGCCCATCATCGCCATGTTGAGCGTGCGCGGAATGGGTGTGGCGCTGAGTGTCAGTACGTCGACGGTCGCGCGAATCTGCTTCAACCGCTCCTTGTGCCCGACGCCGAAACGCTGCTCTTCGTCGATGACAAGGAGTCCGAGGTCTTTAAACGCGATGTCCTTCGAAATCAGGCGATGGGTGCCGATGACGATGTCCACCTCGCCCGACTTCAATCGCTCGATGACCGCCTTTTGCTCCTTTGCGGACCGGAACCGGCTGAGCATCTCGATGCGCACGGGATAGTCGGCGAACCGCTCGCTGAACGTCATGTAGTGCTGCTCGGCGAGCACGGTGGTCGGCACCAGCACGGCAACCTGTTTGCCGTCGGTGACGGCCTTGAACGCGGCGCGCATGGCGACCTCGGTCTTGCCGTAGCCGACGTCGCCGCAGATAAGGCGATCCATCGGTTTGGGGAGTTCCATATCGCGCTTGACATCGAGGATGGCGCGCGCTTGATCAGGGGTTTCCTCATACTCGAAGGAGTCCTCGAACTCACGTTGCCAAGGCGTATCGGCGGAAAACGCGTGGCCCCGCCGGCTTTCGCGTTCGGCGTACAGCTTGATCAATTCCTCGGTCATGTCGCGCAGCGCTTTCTTCACGCGGGCTTTTGTACGCGCCCACGTCGCGCCGCCGATCCGATCCACCTTGGGTGTCGCGCCATCTCCGCCGGTGTATTTCTGGATCATGTCGATGTGCGTCACCGGCACGTACAGTTTGTCCCCGCCGGTGTATTCCAGGGCCAGGAAGTCGCCCGCCTTGCCCTCGAACCGTTTTAATCCGAGGTAGCGCCCGATGCCGTGGTGGAGGTGAACCACGTAATCGCCCGCGCGCAGGTCGCTGAAGGTCGTGATCGCCGCGCCCGCCTCGAAGCGCCTTCGCGCCCGCCGCACGTAGTGCCGCCCGAACATCTCCCGCTCGCTGAAGATCGCAAGCTTGTCAAGGGACGACACGAAGCCGGCCCGCAGGTGGCCGATCTCGATGCGCAAATCAAACGCATCCCGCCCGGGTCGGTATCCGTGCTCCTCGAGCAGTTCCAGCAGTCGCGCGCGTTCGCCCGTGTTGGAACAGAGCAGGACGACGCTCATACCTTGCCGGTTCCAATTATCGAGTTGCTCCCAGAACGCCTCGTTGTGCCCTTGCCACCCGGCCAGCGCCCCCATCGGCAGTTGGACACGCAGTGCGCCGGGCTCGCCCGCAAAGGGGACCTGCGAGACGGACAGCCGGGCAAAATGCTCGAGGCGCTCTCGAATGCGCGCCCACGGCAGCACAAACCGGCTCTCGCCCAACTGCCGCTCGAGAGTCGCCGCCTCTTCCCGAATGGCGTTGGGTTCATCGAGCACGACCAGTGCGTTGTCCGGAAGGTAATCGGTCAGGGCCGCTGTGTTTCCGTTATTGGCCGTACTGGTCCGAAGCTGGTCCTTTTCCGATCTCGGCAACACGGTCACGGATTGCGACGCATCGACGCTGCGCTGCGTCTCCGGCTCAAACCGCCGGATCGACTCGACTTCATCGCCGAAGAACTCGATACGGTAGGGTAGTTCGCTGGAAATGGGAAACACATCCAGGATGCCGCCCCGAAGGCTCATCTGGCCGCGCTGCTCGACCATCAGTTCGCGGTCGTAGCCCATCCGCGAGAGGCGCTGGACCAATCCCTCGAGGTCATGCTCCTCGCCCGCCCGAACCGTCAGGATGTTGCTTTCGAGTTCGCGTCGCGGGATGACGCTCTGCAGCAGCGCCCTCACCGGAGCCACGACCCGCATCGGCTCGCCGGACCCGCGCGCGGCCAGCAGGCGTTTCAGCGTGTTCATCCGTTCAGCGACGATGTCGTCGGCCGGCGCCATGGCGTCCGTCGGCAGCACTTCCCACGCCGGGAAATGGGCGCATCTTTCGGGGCGGTCAAAGGTGAGCAAGTCTTCGAAAATGCCTTCGGCCTCGATGCGCCCCTGCGCGACGATGAGGAGGGTCCGGTCAGCCGCCGCCTGCAACGCGGTCAGCGTCTTGCCGCTGCCCCAGGGGCCGACCACCTCGACGGCGCGTTTCGCCTCGAGTTGGGCGGACAAACCGGCGGCAAGGCGGAGCCTGGGAAGTTCTCTGGACAGCGGCATGACAGTCTAGCCCGGATTCTTCACACCCGCGGGCAATGATGGATACAACTTCGTGCGGCACATACCTTTATGCAGCGACAGGGAAAACGGGCTGTTGGTGTGAAAAATCCTCACCCGATTGACTTCTCTGCTATCTCCTGAGCATTTCTCACCAGTCGCTCCCGTCATCGGGAGCGACTGGTGAGAAATGCGGGCTAGGGCAGAACGCCGAGGGAATTCTGAAATCCAATACGCATTCGCTCACCAGCGTACCACAAGTATGTCGTCCCGCTCGAGCTTCGTTTCGATTGCCCGTCCTGCCATTCTTCACGGCCCCGGGTGACGGGGGTTATTTTTTTCGTGCGGGTTTGGGGGCTGCCGGTTTCGGTTGGGGTTTCGGCGCCTCTTCCACCCGCGGCGGTTCGGGAGTGCCGAGGGGGGCGGCGCGCAAGGCGATTTCGAGGCAGCGCGCGCGCCATTCCGCGAGCGAGGCGATGCCGACGGCCTCGATGCCGCGGCCCGCCTCGGCCAGCGTTTTGGCTTCGGCGGTCAAGCGGCCGACTTCGGCAAGGAGCCAGTCCGCGCGTTCGTGGGTGTCGGTGGTGCCGCCGGTGCTGGTGAGGTATTGGGACTGGTATTCGCCGCAGCGCGCAATGGTCTCGTTGAGCAACTCGATGAAGGGTTCGTTGGCTTCCTGCTCGAGCACGCAGAGGTGGCGCACGATGCCGGAGACGGCCGCCATGGCGGGAACCGCCACGTCGCGGCGAAGCGTGCCGTCGTGCCATTGCAGTTCGAGGAGGGGAAACATTCGGAGCAGGGCGAAGAAGTTTACGCGGTCGATTCGGCCCGTGCGGGAGCTTTGAATGAGTTTGACGATATCGGTCAGTTCTTTCGGCAAGTCCCTCTGGAACGACGGGTTCTTGCCGAACGCTTCGGCTTCTTTCAATGCCATGCCGCGCGCGGCATGGGCGAGGACCGAGCCGCCTTCGCCCCGCACGTACTTCGGTTCGCGCCCGACCTGCAACCTGAGCGCGCCTTCGCTGGTTGCGGGCACGGGCAGTGCGTTGTTGCGCGCGTCAGCCAGCGCGAGGCCGGAGGCCAATCCGATGGGGAGCGTGACTTCCGACGGCGCTTCAGCGTTCCACACGGCAAGAATCCAGGATCCTCCGTTGCGAAACACCTGGGCGTACACGGGCGGCGAGAACTGCAGTTCGCCCGCGTAGGTCGCGTGATTCAGCACATGGGCGAGGGCGCTGAGTTGCGCGTAGGATGCGCTGAAACCGCTTTCGCCAAACACGAGGGCCGGCGCGAGTTCCGCGCAGATCACGCCCGCGCCTTCATTCAGGATCAGTTGCCGAACGAGGTCCGAGGAAACGGCGGCGGGTGGCGTGGGCCCGCCGGGGCAGTATGTGGAGACGGCGAAGCCCTCGTATCCCGCGCTGTGCGCCGCGTGTCGCAACCCGGCGATCAGGGGGCGGGTCGGCGTGTCGGAACGGAGTACAATCTGATTGGCGATGCGCCCGAGTCCGTTCGCGAACATCGTCGCGGCGTCTTCGTCGTCTCCGATGCTGACGGCGACGGGGGCGCGCGAGCCGGCCCTGCGAATCGCGGCGGCGAGCGGTTCCGCGGCCTGCACGCCCGCGCCGTTCGGTTCGACGATCCACGATTCGACGTGATCATTGAGCGTGGCGACAAGGGACTCGACAGCGGCCGGGTCGGGAAACTTCTGCGGTTCGATCACAATGCTTACGAGCAGACCTTGCGTATCCGCTTCCTTGACGAGCGCCTCGAGGTCCGCGGCGTCCGCCATAAACACCACGCGGCGCGCGGGGATGCCTTTCAGGGCGTGGGACACGCTCGGGTCGGGACCGTTCATGCGCACGGCGATCGGCGCGCTCACGCCCGCGGCAGGCCGGTCGATGCGGCAATAAACCAGGCGCGTTTCGAAGGGGGACCCTGCGAGATCGAGTTTGACGTGCGTGACGAATCGCCCCTTTATGGCCGGGGCGCCGTCGATGGATTGCCAATGGGTGCCGTTTGCGCGCAGCGCCATCTCGGGCAAGGCGGCGACGACACTCTTCTCGTCCTCGCCGACGATCTCGATGTGGCCGGTGGCCTTCACGTCGTCGCTTGACTTGATTTGTAAGATCAGCGGTTCGCCCACAAAGATGTAGGGAACGGGCTGGTCGGGCGCGAGTGAGACCTCGATCGTCGGCGCCGCGATCAGAACGAGCAAAGGCATCCAAGCGATCATGCGCCCACCAAAAAGGGGTTCGTGCGCCGCTCGACGCCGATGGTCGTCGCGGGGCCGTGCCCGCTGTAGACCACCGTTTCGTCGGGCAGGGTCAGCAGTTTTGTCTTGATCGATTGAATCAATTGCGGATAGCTTCCACCCGGCAAATCGGTGCGCCCGATGGAGCCGGCGAACAGCACGTCGCCCCCGATGACAAAGCCGTCGCCGACAAGCACGATGTGCCCGGGAGAATGGCCGGGGGCCTCGCGCACGCCCAGCGATACGCCGCCCACCGAAACCGTGTCGCCCTCTTGGATAAACCGGTCGGGTTCGGGCGAGGGGTCAAACGGCACGCCGAACATGAGGCCCTGCTGCACGAGATTGCGCAATAAGGGAACTTCGTCCTTGTGACAAATGAGTTCGGCGCCTGTCCGCTTGAGGATTTCCGCATTGCCGCCGCAATGGTCGCAATGGCAATGCGTATTGACCACGGTGCGGACCGTGAAGCCGTCGATGGCCTCGAGCAGCTCCGGCGTCACGTCGCCCGGATCCACAATCAACGCCTCGTCCGCATCACGCAGGACGAAACAGTTGGTCACAAACGGCGTCATGGGCAGCGCAATAATGTCCATGAGCATCTCCGATATGCGCAAAATGGCGCGGCCCGCTTTCCATGGCCGTCATGAATCCGTCCGACGAGGCGCGACCGCGATTGGCGCCCGTCCACACAGGTCCCTGGAGTCCACCAACTCCCGATGCTACCGACCCGTCAATGGACGAATCAAGCGGCAGACGGCTACAATGCGATGCGACATGGGCGGGAACGCCGCAAGCGGGGAGGATCCATGGTCACGTCGCACCCCATACGTACTTATATATGCCTTGTCGCGTTCGCGGGTTTCGCATTCGCGCAGCAACCCGCGCTCGACGAATCCCCCGCCCGGCCCGGCGAATGGGGTTACCGCCCCGCGGACGCCTCCGAATCGTCCCTCAACCCACCGGGGTTTACGTGGAGGCCGACTCGCGGGATTGCTAGGTACACCCTGCAGATCGCCAGGGACCCCGCGTTTCAGGATGTCGTCTACGAGCGCGGCGACGTCCGCTGGAGCGCGCATTGCCCCGATATCGTGCTCGAAGCGGGCGCATACTATTGGCGTTACCGGGGACATGGAGAGTCCGGCGACGACACGAACTGGAGCCGGACGCGGACCTTTTCGGTCAAGGCGGACTCCGTGAAGGCGCCGTTGCCGAAGGTGGACGAACTCGTCAAGCGAATGCCATCCACGCATCCGCGCGTATTTTTCCGTCCCGAAGACGTGGGCAAGTTGCGCGAACTGGCGAAGACGACACTGGCGGACCGATGGGAGAAACTGGTCCAAGACGCGGACAAGATGGTCGCGTCGCCTCCGGACGCCTCGGAACCGCCGAAGTATCCCGATGGAGTGACGCGCGAGGACGCGCAATGGAAGGAGATTTGGTGGGGCAACCGTCTGCGGACGATCGCAGTCGCGGACGGAGCGGCCACGCTAGGTTTCGTGTATCAGCTCAGCGGCGAGGCCAAGTACGCAAGAGCGGCCCGAGAACTGCTTCTGGCATTGGCGTCGTGGGACCCCGAAGGTTCGACCGAATACCAGTACAATGACGAGGCTGCGATGCCGTTTCTGAAGATGACGTCGCGGGCGTATTCGTGGAACCGCGACGCGCTCAGCGATGCCGATCGGGCGGCGATCATAAGCGTCATGCGTGTTCGTGGCGCCCAGTGTTACCGGCACCTGACCCGGCGTGAACATCTGTGGAACCCCTACGCAAGCCATAGCAATCGCGCCTGGCATTTCCTGGGCGAGGTAGCGGTGGCGTTTTACGACGAAATTCCGGAGGCGAAGGAGTGGCTCGAGTTCGCCATGACGGTACTGTACACGGCCTACCCCGTGTGGAGCGACGAGGACGGCGGCTGGCACGAAGGCACGGGATATTGGGCCAGCTACCAAGGCCGTTTTCAGTGGTGGGCGGCCGTGTGCGACTCGATGTTCGGCATTGACGTGTTCGAGCGCCCGTTTTTCCAGCGCACCGGGTACTTTGGAATGTACCTCATGCCGCCGGGCTCGAGGACCGGCGGATTCGCCGATATGGGGCGTGACATGGGATCAGAGCGAATTGCGCCGCTTGAGATTCTGTTGGCGGCAGGGGCGCGCAATCCGCACTGGCTGTGGTATGCGAAGCAGGAAGGCCAGGACTTCGCCCCGGGGTATTTCGGTTTCTTGTGTGCGGCCCGCGCTTCTGAGCTCAAGGCGGAGCCGCCGGCGGAGTTGCCGTCCTCGGCGTGCTTTCGCGGCGTCGGAATCGCGGCGTTGAACACGGACCTGATGGACGGCACGAAGAACATTCAGGTGCTGTTCAAGAGCAGTCCGATGGGAAGGCAAAGCCACGGCTACAACGCGAACAACGCGTTCATCGTGAACGTGGGCGGGCGCGAGGCATTGAGTCAGTCCGGCCGACGCGACCTGCACGGCAGCAAACATCACACGCAGTGGATGTGGCACAGCCGGTCAGACAACTCGGTCCTGGTTAATTACGAGGGTCAGGTAAAGCACAGTCCGGCGTCGCGCGGCGAGATTGTCGCGTTCGACACCTCGCCGTCGGTGGACGTTGTCGTGGGAGAAGCCGCGCACTCGTACGAGCAGCTCGATCGGTTTACGCGCCGGATTGTGTTCTTCAAGCCGGGCCTCGTTCTGATTCACGACATCCTCGAAGCCAAAGAGCCGTCCACATTCCAGTGGACCCTGCACGCACCGGGAGAGTTTGCGATAGAAGGCAACGACGTTGCATGGCGAGGCGATGCCCGCGCGGTGCGCTTGCGCTTCCTGGAACCGGCGGGGCTCGTATTGACGCAAACCGACCGGTTCGAGCCGCCGCCCGCCGACTGGGCCAATTTCAAACTGGCGGATTGGCACCTGACCGCGGACGCCCAAGAGAAGTCGACACACCGTGAATTCGTGACGGTCATCGCGGCGAAGTTGGGGGCGGAAGTACCTGAATTACCCGAGATCCGGGCGGCCGATCGTGAAGCAGGAGAACGCGAGTACGCCTTCGAAATCGACAGCGGTCCGGTATCCGCGGTGTTGTCGGGCGAGAGGTTCCACGTCACCGCTCCGGGGTATTCGAGATCATTCTAACCGCACAACGCTGCTCCGAGCGCGTGCTTTGATTTAATCCGCGCACGCTGATACGGTTTCCTCCATGCATGACGTGTATTACTCCAACGATCAACAGCGGCGGCTTGGCAGGGTGTTGCCGGACATCGTCCGCGCCCGCGGGTTGATGTGGGACTTGTTCTCGAAGGACCTTCGCGCCCGCTATCGAAACGCGGTTATGGGCTTTGTTTGGGCCGTACTTCAACCCTTGCTCATGATGCTGATTCTCTATCTCGTCTTCGGCGTGATATTCGCCGAGCGGATTGGCGCAGCGGACCAGAAACACCCTTACGCGGTGACGCTGCTCTGCGGGCTCATTTTTTGGCAGTACTTTGCGTCCTGCGTGAGCCGCGCGACCACGTCCATTCTGGACAACGCGGACCTCGTCAAGAAGGTCTATTTCCCGCGCGAGGTGATTCCCTTGTCCGCCTTGGGCAATTGCACCGTCAATCTGCTGATCGGTTTCATTGTGCTGTTGATCTTACACCTCGCGACGGGCGGCGGTCTGGGTTTCGGGCTGCTATGGATGGCGCCGGTATTGGTTGTGCAAGTGACCTTGATAGTCGGTATCGCATTACTGTGTTCCAGTTTGAACGTCTACTTCCGGGATGTCGGCTACATGGTGGACGTGGGACTGACGTTCGGGTTCTACGCAACGCCGATCTTTTATTCGCTCGATATGGTGCGGGAGCGCGCGGCGAACATCCCGGGCTTGTTGTCGGTGTACATGCTGAATCCGATGGTGGGGATCGTCACTGCGTACCGCGAGGCGCTGCTTGACAATCGATTGCCGAACCTCGCCATGCTCGGATGGCCCGCGCTCTGTGCGATCGCCGCGCTCGCACTGGGCGCGGCGGTCTTTCGCTACAACTCGCCCACGATCGCGGATCACTTATGAAGCTGGGTTGGAACGATGCGGCCACGTTCGCTTGCGCGCTCTTGCCGTTCATGTCAAGGGCTTGTGAAACCGAGACGGGAGTGCCGGCCCCAAACGGCGAATTAACGATTCCCGTGCCGCGCGACTTGGTCCGCAACACGCAAGCGGTCCCTCATGTCCCTTGGAATGCGGTGCTCCAAGACAGCCACTTTGTTTTGCTCACGTTTCGATTCCGGGAGAACTTCACCCGTTTCAGCAAACGTTTCGAATGGCCATGATGATCTATACGTCTGATAGGGATCGGATTCCGCACTTCTTCTCCGGTCGTTGCGAGCTCGACGGTACCCGGGAACCGGGCAGCGGCATCGTCAGGCTGGGAATCCCCCGGATCCGGCGGGAAAAGTCCAGTTTTTCGGAGGGTGCCGACGTTGTCTCTCGCAGCATCTTCCGATTCATCGATAGGTTCCCCTACCATGCAGACAACGTTTTCGAGCTGACCTTCAAACACGACAGTCCGATCTTCTACTTCCGGGGTGCGCCTGAAGGGACCGCCTTCATTTGGTCGCACACGGCGATAGACTTTGATCGGGTGACCCGACTACAACTTGGTAGTGGAGCTGCGTCCTCACGGCGGTGTTGCAAATCGAGTGGAAGTCGCCGCGGACGTGCGCCATCTCTTCCTCGAGATGTGACTGCGAGCCCCAATGCCGCTGATTGAACTTGAAGGCGTTTCCAAGTCGTTCCGCCTACGGCGGGGGGCCGGCATGCTGCTCGGGCGAGGCGGGCTCTCGGACCTTGTGCATGCGCGCCGACGCGAGACGTTCGAAGCGCTGCACGGCATTACGTTCACAGTCGAGCCCGGAGAGAGCGTCGGCATTATCGGAGCGAACGGCTCCGGCAAAAGTACGCTGTTGAAAATCCTAGCCGGCGTCACCACGCCGACGACCGGCCGAGTCGTCGTTCGCGGTCGCGTGGCGTCGCTCCTCGAGCTTGGCGCGGGTTTTCATCCCCTGCTCACGGGCCGTGAAAACGTCTATCTCAATGGGCGCATCCTCGGCATGACGCGCGCGGACGTCAAACGTGTCTTTGATCAAATCGTCGCGTTCTCCGGCATCGAGGAATTCATCGACAACCCCGTCGAAACCTATTCGAGCGGGATGTACGTGCGCCTGGGCTTCGCGGTGGCCGTCCACGCCAACCCGGACATTTTCCTCGTGGACGAGGTGTTGTCGGTCGGCGACGAGGAGTTTCAGCGCAAGTGCCGCGAGCGCATCGGCGAGCTACGCGAACAGGGCAAGACCATCCTCTTTGTGTCGCACGATCTGAGCATCGTGAACACCTTGTGCCGGCGTGTGATTCTGCTGACACAGGGCAGGATGATTACGCGCGCCACCGCCCAGCAAACGATCGACTTCTACCTTCGGCAGATCGGCCGGCGGAAGGGAATTCACACCATTGCAGCGGGGGGGGTGGAAGCGATTGCCAGCCATGGACGGCTCTCCGTGTTCTTCGACGGCAAGGAGATCAGCGCACCCAGCGGTTACCAGGTGCACATTCGCAGCATGGGGAACGTCCATTCCTCGACGAGCGCGGACTGGGAGGTGATTGAGCGGAGCGAGTCGAAGTGCGTCGCGGTAGGCCGGATGCCGCGTCTTCCCATAGTTCAGCGGTGGGAACTGGAGGCCCTCAGCGAGGGGCTGCGTTGGACGGTATCTCTGGAGGTTGAAAAGGCGGTTTCCATTCAGGGTATTGATGTAAACCTATTTACACCAGCTTGTTACACAAGATGGGTGTATGCGGATGAATGGGGTGAATTCCCGGAAATCCTGCCGCGCCATCACGAATTCGCAGTTATTGCACCCCCGGACACCGAAGTGCGCGAGGTCGCTGCCATTCCCGCCGACGACTGGTCCCTTCCGCCTGTAGTCGTTCGAGTCGAGGGTGCGCCAACGTCCTACCGAATGCAATGGGCGAATACGGACTACCTGATGGGGTGCCGGGTACTGCAGGCGGGAGGTGAATACCCCGAGGACAAAGCGTTGTTCGAGTCCGGCGTATACCCGCTCATCACCCTCGAGTTGGACCTGTCGAAGTCCCGCGAACAGGCGCGGGCTCTCACGGACAAGTATGCGCGGGACCGCACCCTGCGGGCCGGGCCCTTGTCAGTGCGCTTTCAAAATGGGAACATCCGGCTGTTTTGGGAGGACAGGGAACTGACGAAATGCGTGAACGTGTACACGTCCATGCTGATTCACAATGTATGGAACGACAGCCAGAACCTGCACTGGGGGCCGGTCATGCGGGAAGGTATGCGCGCGTGGGCGACAGGCCGATCGCGGCGTTTTCCGTTCGCGCAACATTGGGAAATCGGGGTGACTGAGGGTCGGATCGATTTTGCAATCCAGCTCGAGGTGACGGAACCGCTCGAAGTTCAGGAGTACCACACCTCGATAGGGCTTGCGGCGGAGTATACGACGTGGCAGACCGACCATGAGACGGGCGAATTTCCCGAGTTTGATCCCGGGTTGGAGGACTGGCGCCATCTGAATACGAACTACGCGCCGGGCCGGTGGATCAAAGCCTTGTCAACCAGGCAACCGTCTGTTATCCTGGATTGCACTGCAAGGGAGGCGCCGTTTCGGATGACGGCGCTGAACACGGGTCATTCGGGTCAGGCGCGCGTGCTGCAGGCGCTCCGGACGTCTCGGGAAGGGCGATTGCGCTTCGAATCGGGGCGGCATTTGTACTTCGAAGGTTCGATCCGAATCGAAGATCGGCAAGGGAAAGGTTGAGCGCCTTGCAGATGTTTGCACTGCGGGGGTGTAGGGTTTGCCGGGTCCTGGGGTAGACACGCCGGTCAGGTACCTGGGTATAATGGGCGCACGTGTGCTCGCAGTGATGGGAGAGAATCGATGTCTTCTGAATTCGAGGTCGGAAATATCGGAGTCGCCGAGACCCACGCAACGGGCACCGAGCGGCCCGCCACTTTTGGCGGCGGCAATTGGAAAGCGCTTGGGCTGAAGAAGACGACCAAGCGCGTGCTGACGCGGCGGGCCGTGATGTGGCTGGGCCAGACCTGCAACCTTCGCTGTTACTTCTGTTACTTTCTGAACCGGATCGACGACGCGCACCATCCTGAGCACCCGTTCATGGACATCGGCAAGGCCAAGGACATGTGCACGATTCTACGCGAGTTTTATGGTTGCACCTCGATTGACATTCAGGGCGGCGAGCCCACGATATATCCGCACATCCTCGAGTTGATCCGGCATTGCCACGAAATCGGCCTGTATCCGACGCTGATCACGAACGGACTGCATCTTGCGAAACCGGGCAATCTCGAGAAGTTCCGCGACGCCGGCATCCGCGATTTCCTTTGCAGCCTGCACGGAATCGGCGAGATTCACGATCAGGTGGTGTGCAAGAAAGGGGCCTACGAAAAGATTACCACGGCGATCGGGCGGATGCAGGAATTGGGGATACCGTTTCGGTTCAACTGCACGATGTCAAAGCCGGTGGTCCCGATCATTCCCGAGATTGCGCAGAAGGCCATTGATTACGGCGCAAACGCGGTGAATTATCTGGCGTTCAATCCGTTTGAGGACCAGGAGACGGGAATTCGCACGCACGACAACGTGGCGAAATACTCGGACATCAAGCCGTATCTCACGAAGGCGATGGACATGCTCGAGGAGGCGGAGATCGAGTGCAACGTGCGCTACCTGCCCTTGTGCATGGCCGAGGAACGGCATCGCAAGAACTTCTACAATTTCCAGCAGTTGCCGTACGACCACCACGAGTGGGACTACCAGAGCTGGATGTGGACGGGCCTGCAGCCGCAGCGCATGAAGGAAGGCGGTTTGGTGCCGGCGTTCCGGATCGGCATGCGCGACCGGCAAATCATGGGGATGGCGCATCGTGCGCGCGATTTCGCCGTGGACCGCCCGACACTGGCAAGGTTTGTATTCGGGGCGCAGCACGTCGTCGCCCGGGTCGAGCAGGCGGTGCGCGGCAAAGAGGAAATGTACCGTGAAGAGGCGATGATCCGCGCCAAATACGACGCAGGCTACCGCTATCACGACGCCTGTGAGACATGCGCCGCGCGGCGCATCTGCGACGGCTTCCACGGAGACTACGCCGACTTGTTCGGCACCCACGAAGCCACGCCGATTTCGGGGGTTCCCATCGACAATCCCAAGCATTACATCCAACACCAGCTCAAGGTAGTTGAACGCGAAGACGAGGCGTGGGCGTTGTAATGCGCGTTTTTCAGTGCGTCACGAAGGGCGTCCTGACAAATGCGGGTTAAGCGCGCCTTCCTCAATAGCCTTCGAGCGGGCCATCCGGTTTGGCTGCAAATGGGCTCACAATGGATCACCGACTTTTCGCATACGGGACCCTCCTCGATCCCCACGTCCAGCGGGCAGTGTTCGGGCGCACGGTTGAAGGCGCGCCCGATCGGCTGCATGGTTTTCGAAAAACGCTCTTGCAAGACTGCGGGGATTCGTTTCCGAACCTCGCCGCGGACCCGCAGGGCCACGTGGACGGGCGCCTGCTCGAGATCTCGTCCGAGGACCTCCGCCGCGCCGACCTCTACGAAGGGGATCTCTACGTCCGGCACAAGGTGACGTTGGCCAGCGGAAACTCGGCGTGGGTGTACTACGGGTGAAGTCCTGCGGGACGCGCGGGACCATTGCATCGGGAAGGTTTCTGACGGGAGACGCGGCGGATGAAAAAAGCGCTTGGCGGGATACTTCTCGTTCTGCTGGCAGTCGGGGCGCTTATCGTGGTCCGTGCCCTGACCTTCAGATCGGTACAGCTCCATGTGACGCCGGCACCTCCAATCGATATCGATCCCGACCTTGCGGCGCAGCGGCTCGCCAAAGCAATCACGTTCGAAACCATCTCGTTCGGAGTGGCCGCGCCGCTCAGCAAAGACGAATTCGAGGCCTTCCACGCATTTCTCGAAGAAACGTACCCGAAGACCCACGCGGCCCTCACCCGCGAACGGGTGGGCGGATTCAGCCTCTTGTACACGTGGGCGGGAAGCGAGCCCTCGCTCAAACCCCTGGTGATCATGGGTCATTTCGACGTGGTTCCCGTACCGCCTGGGACGGAAGAGAGCTGGACGCATCCACCATTTGAAGGCAGAATTGCGGACGGGATTGTGTGGGGACGCGGCGCGGCCGACGACAAACAGAACGTGATCGGCGCGATGGAGGCGGTCGAGTGGCTGTGCGCGCAGGATTTTCAACCCAAACGCACGATTATTCTCTCGTTTGGCCACGATGAAGAATTGGGAGGACCCAACGGCGCCGTAAAGGCGGTGGCGCTGTTAAAGGAACGCGGCATAGAGCCCGAGTGCGTGGTCGACGAGGGAGGGTCGATCGTTGAGGGCATGATGCCGGGTGTGGATGCGCCCACGGCCCTGATCGGCATCGCCGAAAAGGGGTACGTCAGCGTGACGCTGCGGATCCGGCAACCCGGGGGGCACTCGTCGATGCCGCCGAAGCACAGTGCCATCGGCATCCTGGCCGAGGCGATCACCAAGCTCGAGAAGAATCCGTTTCCCGGCGGCCTGTCCGGACCTACCCGGGACATGTTCGCGGTCATGGGACCCGAAATGCCGGTTCATTATCGGGCCGTGTTTGCGAACTTGTGGCTGTTCCAGCCGATCCTCGAACGGGTCCTTTCCGCCAGTCCCCAGACGAACGCGGTGGTGCGCACGACGACGGCGGTGACCATGATCGAAGGCGGCGTCAAGGACAACGTCCTGCCCAGTGAGGCCAAGGCCGTCGTCAATTTCCGTGTGATGCCCGGGGAAACCGCGGAGGGGGTGGTCGACCGCGTCAAAACGATCATCGACGATGACCGCATCGAGGTGGAACCGTTCGAGAAGCAGCCGCGCGATCCCTCGCCGATTTCAGATATCCACGCGCCGAGCTACAAAATCCTCGAGCGGACCATTCGTGAGGTTTGCGGTGACGCGCTTGTCGCGCCGTTTCTCGTGTTGGGGGGCACCGACGCCCGCCATTTCTGCGAGATTACGCCCAATGTCTACCGCTTTGTGCCCATGCGCCTGAAGCAGGGCGAGGAAAAAATGCTGCACGGCATCGACGAACGGATGCGCGTAGACAATTTCGCGGAAATCTGCCGCTTCTACGTGCAACTCATCCGGAACTTTAACGCATGATTTCGGCCGGAATTCGCGATTTCGCTCCCGTTCCATGCGGCTTGGCGATGTCGGTGCGCATGCATCGGGGCCGTCGGGCGAAGGGCGTGGCAAGAGCGGCAATTGCCGGCGAACATAAGGAATTGACCTCATGATTCAAGGCGGGCCAACGTCATCGCTTGGTCAATTGATACCCCGCGAGATGCTGGGCGAACTTCGCGACCATTCGGCGCTGATGAGCGCGCCTCCGGAACTGCGCCGCGCGCTTCAGGAGGACGGCTACCTGTTCCTGCGCGGTGCGCTGGAACGCAACGAAGTCATGGCGGCCCGCGCGGAGGTGTTCGATCGGCTTGCGGCGGTGGGCGAAATCAACGAGCCGGCGATCGACGGCATCTTCTCCGGCACGAGCAAACGCCGGGAACTCATTTCCGATCTTGGCGCTTTCTGGCGGTCCATATGCGAAGGGCCCTGCCTGCGCCGGGTCACCCATGCCGGGCCGATGGTCCGGATTATGGAGCACATATTCGGCGGGCCCGTCCGCGCCTTCGATTTTCTGTGGCTTCGCGCGATGCCGCCGGGGCGCGCCTCCGCATTCCACTTCGATCACGTCTACATGAACCGCGGGGCCGATAGCCTTGTGACCGTCTGGACGCCGCTGGGCGAGGTCCCCATCGAAGACGGACCGATACTCATCATGGAAGGTTCACATCGGTGGACCGACCTCATCGAGCAGTTCCGCGGGTTTGACGTGGACAAGGACAAGTCGCGCCCGGGCCACGTCACGATGGAGCCCGTCACCCTTGCCCGCGAACGCGGCTGTCGGCTGCTTTCCGCCGATTTCCAGCCCGGCGACATCCTCGTCATGACGATGTTCACACTTCATGGTTCGCTCGACAACCGCTCGCCTGTGAACCGTATCCGTCTCTCCTGCGACACACGGTACCAGCTCGCATCCGACCCGATTGACGAGCGCTGGGTCGGCCCGAATCCAATCGGCCACGGCGGCGGGTACGCCTCGGTCAGCGGCGCGCGACCCCTGACCGCCGAGCCTATCCGGCGGTAAACGTATGAGTTCTGCGTGAAATAAATTGGGTGGACCCTCATATTGTGCGGAAGGGCGTGGCGCATGCCGGGTCGTGGCATTTGAAACCATCAGAAACGATTTCGCCACGGAGAACGTGATGGAACGTCTGCCGCTCGTCCTGGAGAAGGAACATGTATTTGTTTGGCTTGGAACGGAGAGAGTCTTTCTCGACACAGGCGCACCTTGCAGCTTTCACTTATCGGGAGCCATCGATATCGGAGACAACCAGTTCACTGTTCCGGCAACCCACATGGGACTGGATAGTGACGGGCTCTCCCAACTTGTCGGCGTCGATACGGTGGGTCTGTTGGGCGTAGATATACTGAATCGATTTGACATCATAATGGACCTCCCCGGCGTTTCCATTGCTTTTTCAAAGGCCCCACTGATGAACAATGGATGTCATGTTCCATTGACATATTTCATGGGGATTCCGATTTGTGAAGTAAAACTCGGTGAATCGCACCTGTCGGCATTCTTTGACACCGGCGCCCAGATTTCCTATTTCGAAGCAACGGCGCTTGAGCGCTTTCCCCGCGAAGGAAACGTGACGGATTTCTATCCGGGTATTGGCCGGTTCGATGTGGAGACGTATCGCGCGGAGATAGAGATTGGGCGTACACTATTTCACCTTTGTTCCGCCCCATTGCCAAGCGTTCTCGGGTTCGTGACAGACATGGCCGCGGCACGCGGCATCGTAGGAAACGAGTTAATGCGCGATCGCGTAATAGGCTATTTCCCTAGACGTCGAGTATTCGCGCTATAACGAAGACGTGGAGCGACACAGCACTACCCGTGCGGTGTGGCGCGGGCGCGAAATGCACTTGAATGGCCATGCGGCCTATCCTCGCGGCGTTTACGCCGGAATTCAGCGAGCGGGATTGGGCGAGACATCGCCTACACGCGTCGAAACTGTACGCTCTAGGGTTCCTCTTCGCCCCAGCGGGGCGCAGTTTGACGGCCTCGTCGGGATACGGGTGCGTATCGGTTCTTCTTCGCCCCAGCGGGGCGCAGGACGGTAGCCACGGGTGAAGCGAGGCCGTTCGGACTCGCGCAACCCGTGGAGCTCGACAGCTCCATCGAGCGTGC
>BTUX01000035.1:0-24140 GCA_045863315.1 Candidatus Hydrogenedentota bacterium
TGCTCAGGAGATAGCATAAAAGTCAATCCGGGGAGGTTTTTTCGCGCCGCATTGCGACGACGCACAACGGAAACTCTTGTACGGCGTTGGGTTTTCCCCGGTACGCAGCGCGATCGACGATCGCGCTGCGACAGCTACGCCGACTTCTCCCAAGGTGGCGCCTATCAGCGATCACGGGGTGCGCAGCGCGGCGTCGAGCCTGGATTTCCAGTCTTCGGGAAGGAGGCCGCGGTTGGACACGCTAATCCGGCGCCGATCATCACCGGCATGCTCGAACGTCACGTCCACCCGGCAATCGGGGAGCAAGGTTTCAGCCCGGTCAGCCCATTCGATGGCGCAGAGTTCGCCCGATTCAAACAACTCGGCACAGCCGAGATCCTCGACCTCGCGCGGCCCGCTCAGGCGGTACAAGTCCAAGTGGTAGAGTTTGGGGCCGTCGCCGTACTCGTTGACGAGCGTAAAGGTCGGGCTGTGTACGCCGGAAGCGCTGTAACACGACGCCATACCGTGAACGAAACAGGTTTTGCCCGAGGCGAGTTCACCGCGCAGCGCAACCACTCCCGACGCCGTTGCCAGCGCGAGGGCGCGACCCAGTCGTTCGGTCTCTTCCGGTGATCGAGTCTGCGTGACCCACGTGTCGGCGCTCACGGCGCGGATATCGCCTCGTCAAACAGGGCGAGGTAGGCAGTGGCCGACTTCTCCCACGAGAAGTCCTGAGACATCGCGGTGTGCTGGACCACCCGGTGGTGTTCGCGATTCTCATAAAGCCGCAGCGCCCGCGCGATGCTGTTCAGGAAAGCGCGTTCGCTCCAGGACGAAAACGTGATTCCGGTCGCGACGCCCTTGGCAATGGAATCGGCGGTCGCGTCGGTCACGGTGTCGGCGAGACCGCCGGTCCTGTGGACGACCGGCACGGCGCCATAAAGCATGCTGTACATTTGGCTGAGGCCGCAGGGCTCGCTGCGCGACGGCATGAGATAGAAATCGCAACCCGCGTAAATCTGGTGCGCCAATTCTTCGTCGTATCCGAGGCGGACGGCGACCTTGGCGGGGTGAAGGGCCATGGCTTTTTGCAGGCCGTCTTCAAACGGCGTATCGCCCGATCCGAGGATAACCAGTTGTGCGCCGCGTTTCACGATCGAGTCGATTGTCGAGAGAAGAAGGTCGATCCCCTTGTCCCACACCAGCCGGGTGACCATGCCGAAAAGTGGCGCGCGACCGACGGGCAGTTTCATGGCGCGCTGCAATTCAGACTTGCAGACGGCCTTTCCCGCGAGGTCCTGTCGATCGAAATTGGCGGGGATCGACTTGTCGATGGCGGGGTTCCAAATTGCGGTATCGACGCCGTTCGCAATACCGGTCAAATCTCCCGAGCGGGTCCGCAGCACGCCTTCGAGTCCGTGTCCCGCGACTTCGGTCTGAATCTCCTTGGCATAGGTGACGCTGACGGTGTTGATCTTCGACGCGAAGATAATCCCGGCCTTCATCAGGTTGATGTCGCCATAGAACTCGAGGTACTTGGGGGTGAACAATTCCCAGCCCAATCCCGTGGCGGGCATGTAGGAAGACGGGTACCGGCCTTGGTACGCCATGTTGTGAATCGTGAACACCGTCGGCATGGTGCTCCACACCGCGTGGCCGACCAGTCGCGTCTTGATGTACGCCGGAATGGGCGCGGTATGCCAGTCGTGACAGTGAATGACGTCCGGAGTCCACCCCGTTTTCGCCAGGCCGTCCAACAGGGCTAGACAGAAGAAACAAAAACGCTCCGCGTTGTCGGGGTACTCGCCATCGTGCGTGCCGTAGGGATGTTCGCGGGCGTAGTAGTCGTTGTGCTCGACGAGGTACAGCGGGACATTCGCGCCGGGAAGCACGGCCGCTCGGATCGCCCCCTCGACCTGCCCGGCGCCGAGCCAGGCCGAACACGGCGCCACTTGTTCGCCGCGAGCAGCGGCGGGAATGGTGCCGTAGCACGGCATGGCGATGCGGACATCGTGGCCCATCGCGCGCAATGCCCTCGGCAACGCATAGGAAACGTCGCCCAATCCGCCGGTCTTGACAAGCGGCGCGGCCTCGGAGGTTGCATACAGGATTCGAAGCGGTTTTGACATTCGGATCACTTCACTTGGTTACGACGCGGAACAATTCCGGCTCGACGAAGGGGGCGACGCGCAGGCGCCTGAAGCGTGACCTCAGGTACGAAACCAGCCAGGGTACAATCCATTTTTCGGTGGCCGCGTGGCCGGCGTCGATCACGGCCAGGCCTCTTTCTTCGGCCGCCTGCGCATCGTGATACTTGACGTCTCCGGTCACAAGCACGTCCACGTCATGCGGGATTCGGGCAATCTGGCCGCCCCCCGAGCCGCCGATGACGGCAACGGTGTGGACGCGCATGTCGGAATCGCCGACTACGCGCACATGGGTAGCGCCGAGAGCGCGGCGCACGAACTTCGCGAACGCGCCGAGCGGCTGGGCACGATGGAGGTCGCCCTTGACGCCGAGCGCGCTGGCCGGATCGGCGCTTTCCAGCGTCACGATATCGAATGCAGGCTCATCGTACGGATGCGCCTCGAGCATGGCATCGACGATCCGCGAAAGCCGGGCCTTCGGCGCCAGGACCTCGAACCGCCGTTCGGGCTCTTCGTTGATGACCCGCTTCCGGCCGCTGAACGGGTCGCTCTTCTCACCGGGCAGGAACGTCCCCACGCCGGGCGCGCTGAACGAACAGAACGTGTAATCGCCGATGACACCGGCGCCGGCGCGGCAGACCGCGTTCCGAACTGGGGCCAGATGGGACTCGGGGACAAAGGTGACCAGTTTTACCTGGCGGGCATGCTCGACCGGGAGCAAAGGCGCAACGTCATTCAGTTTCAATCGTTTCGCCGCCACGTGGCTCACGCCGCCGGGAGCCAAATCGAGATTGGTGTGCGCGGCATAACAGGATATCCCGGCCTCGGCAAGGTCGAGGCAAAGTCGGGTATGCGGATCATCGGTGCGCAGGGCGTTTAGCGGGTCCCAGATTACAGGGTGATGAGAAACAATAAGCTGCGAGCGCGTGCGGCGGGCAGCCGTGTAGGTGTCGCGGGTCACGCTAAGCGATACAACGACGCCCGTGACGTCCGCGTAAGGATCACCGATGCCGAGACCGGCGCGATCCCACGAATAGGCGAGGGGCGGGGGCGCCAGTTCGTCTATGGCATCGCAGATTTCGAGGACCGTCATGCGGCGCGTTCCATGCTTAACGCCGCGTATCCCACCACCCGATCAAAATCGCCCGAGGTCGCCCCGCTCGTCCGATAGTCGAGCACCTTCCACTCGGACGCGCCGCGCGCCGCCGCATAGGTCATGGCGGCAATGACGGCGGACGCACCGCACATCGAACAAGTGTGATGGCGGATGCCGGCGGCAAAAGCGCGCCAGTCTTTTTTCAGCACGGTGTCGATCGAACGCCTATCGATTTCATTCGCGTGCGCTTCGTCAAGATAGTGGGACAGATCGGTCGATACGACCACGAGATCGCCCTCGTCCGTCATCCGTGCCAGTTCTTCCCCGACCCGCGCATGCCATTCGCCGGCGGCCCCCCCGAACAGCACCGGGACAATCGGCACAATGCCGATCGACGCCGCAATGAACGGCAGTTGCACCTCGAGCGAATGCTCGGCCATATGCGGCTCTATGGAATAGGAGCCCGTGGTATCCGCCAGCCTCTGCGCAAAGGCTTCGTCGATGGGGAATGTGCCCAAGGGGGTCTCAAACGAGCCGCGCGTGAAGACAGAGGCGGTTTCAATCAGGTAATGGTGCGAGCAACCCAACAGCACCACGCGGTTCGGTTGTTTGCCCCGCACCCGCGCGTAAGCGTGCCCCGCCGTCGGACCCGAATACATGTACCCGGCGTGTGGGCTGACCACCGTTTCGACTTTGTCCGGCGCCGCCGCGACGCTGGCCGTCTCGATGTGCTGCAAGACGACGCGCCGCAACGACTCGGGTTCGCGCGGATAGAAATGCCCCGCCACTGCGGGTTTGCGAACCATCGTCTGCACCATGACGCACCTCCTGGCGGACCTTGAACGCCGCCCACGGCTAGTCTAGCAAGGAGAACGCGCGTTGGCAAAGGCGAAACCTCAGCCCGACGACATCCACGCCACCCTTTGCAACGTGTGGCCACCGACGTTTCGCCCCGAAACGATCTCCGCGGCCGGCGCGTCGCTTCGGCCCGATCGTCCCTTCGTTCGGGGCGATTACCGACGGCACGCGGCCCATTCGATGGACTGGACAAGAATCTTGCGATACTCGGGTATGGATACGGACCGCTCGTCGTGGCCCAAGGCAAAGTAAACGCAGCGCGCGTTGTGAACGTAATGCGTGCACAGCAGCGGCTCGGCGACGGTGTGGCCGAACCGTTCCTCATTGCCGGTCAGCAGCACGTTCATGTCGGGCCGCATGAGGAGATTGAAATAGAGTTCGTCGTTGGTGACGAAGGGCCTTACGCCTTCGAGGATCGGATGGTGTTCCTGCTTCACGTCAACCCGGAACTCGTGGTATGGGCCGTGCGTTGATTTCCCGCTCACCCACATGGCCCCGTAGATGTCGATCGAGTCGCGCCATTCCTGAACATTGGCGACCGCGAAATGGGTGACGACGAGGCCCCCGCCATCTTTCAGAAACTGGAGTATTCCCTCCTTCACGTAGTCGGGCGGGTTCCCGCCTTCAACCTTGATTTGGACCATCACCAGCACGTCGTACGTCTTGAGGTTGTCATACTTGAGATCCTCGATATTCTCCGACGCGGTGATCTCGACCGTCTTGTATTCGTTCTTGATAGCGTCCAGAACGCCGGTCATCGTCACTTCGCCATGAGGACCCATGCCCATCATCAGGCACTTCACGGGGGGCTTGGCCTCCTCGGCGTTCACGGTCGCGGCCAAGACAAGGGCCGCGAACCACAATCCGAAGTGTCTGCGAGCAATCATGTCGAGTCCTCCCGAATGGCCACGCGACTAGCGCGTGTCGTGTTCTGTTGCCGGGTCCAATACCACGTTCAGGTGGACGCCATGTGGAAATGACGTATCAGGAACCCGACGAATTCCTTGTTGAATTCCTTGTCCGGATTGGCCTTTCCCCGGTAATCGTCGCGGTGTCGAAGCACGCACTCGACACCGAGGGGATCCAGGTGTTCCTTCAACACTTCCCCAAACTTGGGGTGATGTATGCCCTCGCCGGGCCTGTCTTGGCCATCCAACTCCTTGCCAAAGTCGGCATAATAGACAGAGGGCCCTCGATTGGGGCCGGGCGGCAGCGGATCCTTGGGTTCCACGTAGTAGAGCATGACGGGCGGATCATCCTTGCTCACGTACGTAATCGGGGCGGCGGCTTCGTAGAGTCTGTACGCTTTGGGCGAGTCGAGTTCGGCCAGGGATAACCCGTAGAACACCGGTAACGCCGGGTGTTCGTACGCGCGGCCGCCAATGACCTCCTTCACGAAGCGCGGATCATAGGAGCACTGGGCGCCCCAGACGCCGGCGCACGAAACGCGGGAAGACTGACGTACAACCGGGTCGTCACTCGACGGGTCGGCGAGGTCATCGTGAAACGCCATCCAAAGCGAGATTCCGGACCCTGCGGAACTGCCGCTGACGGCAATCCGTCGGGGATCGATGTGAAACCGGCGGGCGTTGGCACGCAGATACTGAACCACGCGGGCGCCATCCAGCATGGGGCCGGGAAAGGGCTGTTGGGTCGAGTAGCGGTAATTGGCGGAGCACACCGAGATGCCGGCTTCGAGGCACCGTTCGAGCAGATCGGGGTCAAGGGTCCACTTGTCGCCGCCGACAAAGCCCCCTCCATGAAAGAAGACGAGTACAGGCGAAGGTTTGGCCGTCTGCGCCTGCCACAAATCCAGCACGTTGCGTTCGTGCGGCCCGTAGGGGTGATTAAAGAATTCCGGACGCGGCTTCGAGTCGGACGGCAACGGCGGCAGTTCGGCCTCGCTGCGCTCGCGATCCCGATGCGCCGCGCACGACGCGGCCAGCAGCGTGAGGATCGCGGCCAACAGGAATCCGTTTCGAATCATCGGGTCCTCCCATGCGCACCGGTGGAGACGATAGGCGAAAATGTATCCCAGCGGCCCGGCTGATGTAAACTTGGCAACCGTCTGCCCGAAGCGATGATGTATCGCGGCGACGCGTTGGCGGAATCGGTTGGCGGGCGGCCGGCTTGCCGCGCGAATGCCCCCGGAATCTTTCCACGTTGTTCCGCGTTCCCGTTTGTGGTATCCAATGGTCGGATCGGCGCGCGGTGAGTGGCGCGCCGTCCGCTCATTATTCTGACAGGCCCAGCGCCATGTGGCAGGGGGGGGCGTTCCGAACTCAGGATCTGCGCGTGGCTGGAATCAGCTTTACAAAACATCTTGTCCTGTGCGGAGTGTTGTGGTGGGTGCTCGCCGAGGGAACTCCGGGCTCATGGATTGTCGGCATACCTACGATTGTTGCCGCCGCGATTGTCTCGTCGTGGCTTTCGTCGAGTGCGCAGGCGCGATGTTCGCCCACGGGGCTGATAAGGTTTATTCCTTACTTCATCCGGGCCACGATTCACGGTGGGCTGGACGTGGCCCGTCGCGCATTATCGCGGCGGATGCGGCTCAACCCCGGCCTGTTACGCTACGAATTGCGTATCGCGCCCGGAACCGCGCGCGTCTTTTTTGTGAATACAGTAAGCCTGTTGCCCGGAACATTGAGCGCGGACTTACGAGAGGATTGCCTGTGGGTCCACGTCATCGATGCATCGCAGGAAAATTACGCTCATCTTCGCCTTCTCGAGGATCGAGTGGCCGACTTGTTCGCGCTCGGTCCTGTCACGGACCCCAAGGAGGCGCTGTAATCCCATGACCCTGGCATTGATCGGACTCTCCATAACGTTGTTTGCGGGTTTTCTGCTTGGCCTCATCCGTGTCGTGATGGGCCCGACCGCGATGGACAGCATGATGGCGGCACAGCTGACATCAACCGTTGGAGCGGCGTTTCTCGTGCTGTTGTCTGCGGCGCTCGGCATGCCGGCGTTGGTCGATGTGGCGCTGGTCCTCGTCTTGTTGTCCGCCGTGGCCGTCATGGCATTCGTGCGGGGACAGGCGAAAAAAGCCGCGGAGAGCAAGGAATGATCGTCCTGCATGCGGTATCACTTTTCCTGGCGGCGCTGGGGTGCGGTTTCATGCTCGCCGGCAGCTTGGGCATGTTGCGTTTTCCCGACGCAATGACCCGCCTGCACGCCACGACCAAAGCGGACAATCTCGGGCTGGGGCTGGTCCTGTTGGGCTTGGCGTTGCATACCGGCTCAGCGATTGTGGCGGCCAAATTGCTTCTGATTTGGCTCCTGGCCATGGCATCCGGCTCTACCGCCTGTCACCTCATCGCCCGGACCGCACTGGAGCGGGGCGCACAGCCAGGTAACGACGGTTGAACTCCATGCTGTTACTCCTGGATGTTGCGTTTTGCTTCAGCCTCATCTGGCTTGCGTGGAACGCTCTCGTATCCCCCAACCTTTTTCGTGCGACGGTCCTCTTTATTGTGTACGGACTGGTAATGGCGATCATCTGGGCGCGTCTGATGGCGCCCGACATCGCGCTTGCCGAAGCCGCGATCGGGGCGGGAATCACCGGCGCGCTGCTGCTATCGACGCTCGATGCGCTGTCCGGGGACCGCCCTGCATCGAAAGTTGACGACACGGAGCGCCTGCCGTGAACCCCGCCCTGATCTCCCGGGCTGGCGGCGCCTTGGCAGCCGCCCTGATCGCGCCGGTCGCCATGCTGTTGGGTTTGCGCTCTTGTCTCTGCCCCCGAACGCGGACGGCCTTGCGCCGGCAGTAGAAAACGAACTGCCCCGCTCGGGCGTTTCGAACCCGGTGACCGCAGTGCTGCTGAACTTCCGTGGATACGACACCATGCTCGAGATCGCCGTCTTGCTGATGGCAATCCTGGGCGCGCGGGCCTTGACGCAAATACCGCAAGTCACCGAGCCCGCGCCGAACGCATGTGAGAACGCAGTCCAAATGGGTTTCATACGCCTCGCCTCGCCGATCCTCGTGCTGGTCTCCGGATACCTGTTGTGGGTCGGGGGCCATGCTCCGGGAGGCGCTTTTCAAGCCGGCGCAGTAGTTGCCTCGCTCGGCGTAATCGGGTCGTTGTGCGGCGTGCGGTATCCGCTTTGGTACAAGCGCGGCGTCGAGAACCTCGTGATTACAGCCGGCCTGAGTTCGTTTATCGCCGTTGGGATCGCGGCGGTGGCGGTGGGCGGGAACTTTCTGGAATATCGCGAACACGACGCGAAGCGGCTGATACTTGCCATCGAAGCGGCCTGCACCCTTTCCATCGGCGCGACACTTGCCGCCTTATTCGCCGTGGGCCATGGGCGCGGGGCAACTTCCGCGCCGGACGGCGATCGCCGTTCCATTCATGAATAACGCCCAGATATACAGCCTGTGCGGCGCTGCATTGTTCGCCATGGGGCTATGGGGCGTGGTAGTCCTGCGGCATTTGTTTCGCAAGATTATCGGGTTCAACATCATGGGGGCGGGCGTCTTCTTGATTCTGGTCGCTATGGCCAACCGCACGCATACGCCGCAACCCGATCCAGTACCCCATGCCATGGTTCTTACCGGAATTGTCGTCGCCGTAAGCGCTACCGCGCTCGCGCTGGCGTTGCTCCGCCGGCTATATCACGAAACCGGCTTAGCCACGTTGCCCGCGCGTGGAGCAGATCCTCATGGCAACGATTCCGATTGAACACGCCGTCCTGGCCCTGATCGTACTTCCGCTTGCCGCGGCCATTCTAAGCATCTTTGCCGGAAAACGGGGCCCGACCCTGGCGTTAGGCGCGGCCGCCATACAGGCAGCGGCCGCGTGCCGGATCGCGATGGGCCTTAACCAGAACGGCGCAATCCGATACCGAATCTCGGGGTGGGGCGCGCCGCTCGGCATCGACCTGCATCTCGACGGTCTATCGACCATCATGCTCTTCCTGTCGACCCTTGTCGGCTTGGCGATTGCCGTCTATGCCACCGGCTATTTCGCGCAGGACCCCGCGCACAAATCCGGCGCGGACCCTGCGCGCGCCTTCTGGCCTTTGTTCCTGCTTGCGTCGGCCGCGTTGAACGCCTTGTTCCTGTCGGGCGATTTGTTCAATCTATACGTGACGTTGGAGTTGCTGACCCTGGCGGGCGTCGCCCTGATTGGGCTTGCCGGAAGCGTGGCATCGTTGATCGCGGCCTTGCGCTACCTCATCGTCGCACTGGTCGGCTCCTTGTTCTATCTGCTCGGCGTGGTCCTTACCTACTCCACTTACGGCACGGTGGATTGGGAACTTGTGCGGGCCGCCGCCTCTCCCGATATCGCATCTCGGACCGCGCTTGCCTTGTTCACCATTGCGTTGATGATGAAGACCGCGCTGTTTCCTCTGCACACCTGGCTGCCGGACGCGCACTCGAACGCGCCCGCGCCCGTGAGCGCGCTGCTCTCTGGTGTCGTCTTAAAGGCCTCGTTCTACATGGCGCTTCGTATTTGGTTCTTTGCGTTTCCCGCGGTGTCGTCCCCGGCTCCGGCGCAACTCGTCGGCGCGCTGGCGGCGTGTGCGATCCTGTGGGGCTCGATTCAGGCCGTCCGTCAGCGTAGAGCGAAGCTCATGTTGGCGTACTCCTCCGTCGCGCAGGTCGGCTACCTGTTCATGGTTTTCGCCTTGATGTGGGGGGACTCGGCCCACCTGGCGTGGCAGGCCGCAGCGTGCCTTGCGCTGTCGCACGCCTGCGCAAAGTCCGCGGCGTTCATGTCGGTCGGGACCATCGCGCTTTCCTGCGGAAGCGACGAGATCCGACGATGGAAAGGCATCGCAGCCCGCTATCCTTCGGCCGTCTTGTCCTTCGCGGTTGCCGGCGTAAGCCTCATGGGATTGCCGCCAAGCGGAGGATTTGTCGGCAAGTGGTTGCTGTTGAACGCAGCCATGACAGGACAGGGGATCGGACTGGTGGCAGCCGTTGTCGGCGGCAGCCTGCTCGCTGCGGCTTATATATTCCGTGTGCTTGCGGTCGCCATGACGTCGGGCGACTCTCGGGAAGCGGCGCTCGTTCCAGCCGCGTTGAAGTGGCCGCCGCTTGTGCTGGCGATTCTGTCGATTCTGCTGGGATTCATCGCGGCCTACCCTCTATCCCTGCTGGAGCATGGCGCGCCTTTGACGGGCCGGAGCGGACCGTAATGGAATCCCAACTGCTTCCAATTCTCGTGGTTGCAAGTTCATTTGCCTCCGGCGTGTTCATTTTTCTCCTGCGGGAAGACCAAAAGGCCCTGCGAACCGCGGCGAATCTCGCGAGTGCGCTCCTTAAAATCGCGTTTCTCGCGTTCATGCTGGTTCGGGTAGCGGGCGGCATTACCTACCGGGTCGAATTCCGCTTGCTCGAAGGGGCGAGCTTGGCACTTCACGCAGACCCCTTCTCGCTTCTCTTCGCATCGCTGTCGGCGTTCCTCTGGCTGTTCACTACCATCTATGCGATTGGATATCTCGAGGGGTCCCCCGAGAGGCGCCGATTCTTTGGATTCTTTTCCCTTTGCGTGTGTGCAACGACCGGAATCGCCCTCGCCGCCAATTTGCTGACGTTTCTTATCTTCTACGAACTACTGACGCTCACCACATATCCGCTCGTAGTCCATCGCGGAACCGAAAAGGCAGTGAAGGCCGGTTACCAGTATCTGGTGTACACCCTTGCCGCCGGGGCGGTTTTGCTGGTTGCGATTGTCTGGTTGGGGCTGGTCGTCGGAGCCACGAATTTCAAACAGGGCGGGCTCCTCTCGGAGGCCGACCCCCGCTTTGCGGTCCAGTACCGGGTCATCTTCGCAATGCTTATCGCTGGATTCGGCGTAAAATGCGCGCTCGTGCCGCTGCACGGCTGGCTGCCCAGCGCGATGGTCGCGCCCGCCCCCGTGAGCGCGCTGTTGCACGCCGTTGCCGTCGTAAAGGCAGGCGCATTCGGAATTGTGCGGACGGTATACGATGTATACGGAATCAACTACTGCCACGAACTTGGCCTGCTTCAGCCTTTGGCGATTGCCGCGTCCATCACCATCCTCTATGGGTCGTTGCGCGCGGTGTTCCAGGACGACATCAAACGGCGGCTTGCGTACTCCACGGTCAGCCAGGTCTCGTATATCGTGCTTGGCGCCGCCGTGTTTGGGCCGCTCTCGACCATTGGCGGAATCGTCCACATCGTCCATCAGGCATTGATGAAAATCACGCTGTTCTTCTCAGCCGGCATCCTGGCTGAGACCCTGGGTATCCACAAGGTCAAGGAACTCGACGGCGTGGGCAAGCGTATGCCATGGACCATGGCCGCGTTCACCGTCGCGGCGATGGGGATGATCGGCTTGCCGCCCATGGCCGGCTTCATTTCGAAATGGTACCTCGCGAGGGGCGCCGTGGCCGCCGGTCAGAACTGGGTCATCGGCGTCCTGATCGGAAGTACCGTGTTGAACGCAATGTATTTCCTTCCGCTTGTGTATGCCGCGTGGTTTAAGTCCGCTCCACAGGCGTGGCCGGTCCGAAAGCCCGGCAAATGGTTCGAGGCCCCGCTCAGCCTCCTTGCGCCTCCGCTTGTAACCGCCTCCTTGACGCTCCTGGTCGGGCTGATGGCCAGTACGCCGTTCAGCCCGCTCGAATGGGCGCGATTCATCATGGAATTGGAGTACCTGCGGTGATGGCGCATGTTCCCTTGATCTGTGTCGCATCGTTTGTGTGCGTGGCGTGTCTTTGGATAGCCCCGCCCCCGTTCCGGACTGTCGCCGCCCGACTGAGCGTGTGGCTTCCCCTTCCGTGCCTTATTTGGGCGTCCATTCCCAACCGTTCCGCGCTGGAATTTCCGTGGCTGCTCATGGGCGCGAGATTGGAGTTGGACACAACCGGCCGGGTGTTTCTCGGTTTGACCGCGGCCCTCTGGCTGGCGGCCGGCATCTATGGGCGAACCTACCTCGCCCAAGATCCAAACCGAGGACAGTATGACCTGTTCTTCTTTTTGACCATGACCGGCAATCTCGGCGTGACGGCCGCCTACGACGCGGTAAGCTTCCTGTTCTTCTATACCCTGATGAGCGTGTCAGCGTACGGCCTGATCGTGCAGGACCGGCGCACCTCGAGTCTTTTCGCCGGAAAGGTTTACATCGCCTTGACCGTCATCGGCGAAGTATTGCTGTTTGTGGGCATGGTGCTCGTCGTTCGACATAACCCCACCCTGTACTTCGACAGCATGTGGGAGCACGCGGCCTCTTCACCCTCCCGAGATGCCCTGTCCGCCCTTTTCCTGTGCGGCTTCGGGATTAAGCTCGGCGTCATGCCGCTTCACTTCTGGCTGCCTTTGGCCCATCCCGCCGCCCCGACTCCCGCCAGCGCCGTGCTGAGCGGCTCGATGATCAAAACCGGCCTGCTCGGAATCATCCGGTTCGTTCCGTTGGGCATCCTGGGCATGGAAACGTTGGGCGCGATTTGCATCGCGGCCGGCGCGCTCACCGCCTTACTCGCCGCCGCGTTCGGCGTAACCCAACGCAACCCGAAAACGGTCCTCGCCTACTCCAGCATCAGTCAAATGGGTCTGGTCTTTCTCGGGATTGGCATCCCGTTGATGGTTCCGGCGTCGTGGAAAACGGCTTTGCCCATGCTGCTGCTGTTCGCCGTGCATCATTCGGTGGCGAAGGCCGCGCTTTTCCTCGGGGTAGGGGTTGCAGGCGCGAGAATGAGGACGGGCTGGTCAAGACGACTTGTTATCGGCGGGTTGCTGCTCGGCGCGCTCGCTTTGCCCGGCCTGCCGATGACGACCGGACTGGCCGCGAAAACAGCCCTCAAGTACACGGCCATGGAAACAGCCGGGGAATGGGCGGGCCCTCTGAGCCTATTCCTTCCGATATCCAGCGTGGCGACGATGTTGCTGATGGTCCGGTTTCTGTGGTTGATCTGGCCCCCGGCCGAATCCACGGCCGGGCCGCTGCGCCTTGGCATGGCCTTGCCCTGGGCGCTCCTGACCCTCGGCGTAAGTTTGAACTGGTTCCTTATCATGCAACGGGGACTAGTCAAATCGGAGTGGACCGCGATCACCCCCTCGGGCCTTTTCGGAGCGCTATGGCCGATCGCGGTGGGAATCTGCGCCCTAGGCGTCTTGGCGGTCCCCAAGTACGTGCAGGCACGCCTGTCCCGGATGCAAATCCCGGAAGGTGACATCGCGCATCCCGTTTCAATCGCGGTGTCGCGCGCGCACCGCGCACTCGACGCGATCGCCTATATCCATGTGCCCCGGCTCTACGTCGGCTCCGTCCAGCGCGCCGGCCAGTCCCAGCAGAAAGTGTTTCACGAACTAGGAAACCGGCTTACTCAATGGATCGAAAACGGCAATGTCATCGGCTTGTTGATGGCCGTACTCACGGCGATCTTGTTTGCCGCCATGATTCTATAGATCGACGGGTCCCTCGGAAGGAACGCAACGTGGCCGATCCGCGTCCGGACCGCTTGACGATAGGGATCGACCGATGTAAATCTACCCATAAACGACGCCTCCGGGCTTCGTCTCCACCAATCACGGCGGTGCCGAGAAAGTGCTTCTCATAATGGATTCCGCGTCGAACGAACCCATGGCGAAAGACCCGGTCTGCGGGATGAAAGTGAAAATGCTTGGCGCAACGCACGCAACGGAGCTTCGCGGCCGACGCTACTACTTCTGCTCGGCGGGATGCCTCAAACGGTTCAGCGAAAACCCAGACTCATTCTTGCTCCCTGATAAGAACGTGGCGCCTCGCAAACCCCCAGCGGCTTCAAACCTCTACCTCTGCCCCATGTGCGAAGGTGTCGAACAGAACGGCCCGGGAAACTGTCCAAAATGCGGGATGACCTTGGACCTGAAGTCGCCGACTGTCCTGTCCAGGGCGACGGGGTACACGTGCCCGATGCACCCGGAGATAGTTCGCGAGGGGCCCGGCGATTGTCCGCTCTGCGGCATGGCGCTTGAGCCCCGCGCGGTGCCCGAGGCGAAGGAAGCCAATCCGGAATTGGACGACATGCTCCGCCGGTTTTGGGTTTCCGTCGCCTTCACGCTGCCCGTCTTCATACTTAGCATGGGCGAGATGCTGATTGGCGATCCACACAGTCCCGTGGTGCCTGTCCAATGGTCGATGTGGATTCAATTCCTCCTCGCGACTCCCGTCGTCGTATGGGGAGGAAAACCGTTCCACCAACGGGGCTGGCGCTCCCTCGTGACCCGCCACCTGAACATGTTCACCCTAATCGCCCTAGGCACGGGAGTGGCTTACGCATACAGCATCGCCGCCATGTTCGGACCCGGCCTGTTCCCCGAAACCGTGCGCGGTCACGGGGGCGCAGTGCCCGTGTACTTCGAAGCGGCGGCCGTCATTATCACGCTGGTCCTCCTTGGGCAGGTTCTGGAACTGCGCGCCCGTGCCCGGACCTCCTCCGCAATCAAAAGTCTTCTTCAACTCGCGCCCAAGACGGCGCGACGCGTCCGCGACGAGGGAACGGACGAAGACGTACCGTTAGAGCAGGTCGGCGTAGGCGATCGGTTGCGCGTGCGGCCCGGCGAACGCGTGCCGACCGACGGCGTCGTGGTCGAAGGATCGAGCGCTGTCGATGAGTCCATGATCACCGGTGAGCCCATCGCGGTGGCGAAAGCCCCCGGCGACGCGGTTACAGGAGGGACCGTCAACGGAGCGGGGGCCTTTATTATGCGGGCGGAGCGTGTGGGCGAGCACACACTTTTGGCGCACATCGTTCGCATGGTGGCCGAAGCGCAGCGCAGCCGCGCGCCGATTCAACGGCTTGCCGATACCGTGTCCGGTTATTTCGTTCCCGCCGTCGTGGCCGTGAGCGTAGTGTCGTTCGCCATCTGGATGCTCGTCGGCCCGGAACCGCGCCTGGCCTACGCGTTGGTCAGTGCGGTGTCGGTCTTGATTATTGCGTGCCCCTGCGCGCTCGGCCTCGCCACCCCCATGTCAATCATGGTCGGCACCGGTCGCGGCGCGACCGCCGGCGTCCTCATCAAAAACGCCGAGGCGCTGGAAATCCTCGAACGAGTGGATACGGTTGTCGTGGACAAGACGGGCACGCTCACGGAAGGCAAGCCCCGCGTGGTTAAGGTTGCTCCCGCGGAAAGCTGGACCGAGGAGAGATTGCTCGCCATTGCGGCCGGACTTGAACAGCCCAGCGAACACCCCCTGGCGGCGGCTGTGCTCGCCTGCGCGCGAGAGCGCGGCGTGCAACCCTTACGCGTCGAGCACTTCGAATCGCTTACGGGCAAGGGCGTTCGAGGAATACTGGAGGGATCCCTTGTAGCGCTCGGCAACAAGACCATGGCGGACGAACTGGGTATTGAACGCGACGAACTGTCCGCCGAGGCCGACGCGCTCCAGAGCCATGCGCAGACGGTGGTCTGGGTCTTCCACGGCGGACACGTGGCCGGCCTTCTCGGAATCGCGGACCCTATCAAGGAATCCACCCGCGATGCCATTGCCAGTCTCCACCGCGCCGGTATCCACATCGTGCTGGTGACCGGAGACAACCGCCGCACAGCGGAAGCGGTGGCCATGCAACTCGACATCGACACATTCGAGGCCGAGGTCCTGCCTGCAAAGAAATGTGAAATCGTCAGCCGGCTACAAAGAGACGGTCGAGTCGTGGCCATGGCCGGAGACGGGGTGAACGACGCGCCGGCCCTGGCACAAGCCGATGTCGGAATCGCCATGGGTACCGGGTCGGATGTCGCCATCGAGAGCGCCGGTGTTACCTTGGTCAAAGGCGATCTTCGCGGGATCGCCCGTGCGTATCAACTCAGCCGCGCAACCATGCGCAACATCCGCCAGAATCTGTTTCTGGCCTTTGTCTACAACGCACTCGGAGTACCCATCGCCGCCGGAGTCCTCTTTCCCCTTACCAATCTGCTCCTCAACCCCATGATAGCCGCCGCGGCCATGAGCTTCAGTTCGCTGTCGGTCATCTCAAACGCATTACGGCTGCGTACCATACGACTCTAGATAAACGCAGCCATCATCAATCTGCTCACGATTCATTCCCACGATTCCGGCAGTCGCCGGTATTCACATAACACATTTATTTGCAACGGGTTGCTGATTTATTGAAATCCTCACGGGCTGCCCGGAATCGGCTGCGTTACCAACGGCGGACGAAAAATGCAAATTCATTATTTTAGTCAATTAATTACTTTATCCCGAATACCCCGTAAAACTCTCCAAAAATTTCTCTAAAGTTTCGACTAAAGCTGCCGATAAAAAATGAGGACACGCCGAAGTGGGCCCTGGTAGAGGTCCCACGAACGCGAATCCGGCCTACCCCAGGGGGGGTTAAGGGACCCCCGCGGGATGGTGAAGTTGGGCCCGGCAAGCAGGGTTCAACGGCCAATCAGGGATGAGGGCCGTGGAACCGGATAGTCTGCGAGCGGGTCCGAAAGAGATCGAGTGCCTCATTAAGGGATGGGGCACGGCGGCGTAGGCGCAAAGGGCGCCGGCGTCGAGGGACAAATGCGCAGGGATGCGCAAGGCCAGCCACTCACGGAGGGAACATCTATGGGACTCAGAATCAACACGAACGTAGCTGCGCTCAATTCCGCCCGAATCCTGAGCCGTTCTACCCAGGCGTTGAACAGCAATCTGGAGCGATTGGCCAGCGGTCTGCGGATCAACCGCGCCAAGGATGACGCGGCGGGTCTTGCAATCGCGGAGGGGTTTCGCTCGGTGGTCCGCGGAACCCAAGTCGCGCAGCGCAACGCCCAGGACGGGGTGAGCCTCGTACAAACGGCGGAAGGCGCGCTGAGCGAGACGACGAACATCCTCCAGCGCATACGCGAGCTGGCCTTGCAGGCGGCAAACGGCACGCAGAGCACCGAGAACCGGCAGGCGTTGGACAATGAGGTGCAACAGTTGTTGGCGCAGATCAACGACATTGCATTGAACACCGAGTTCAACGGGATCCGCATTCTCAGTTCTTCGCAGTCGGTGACCCTTCAGGCCGGCGCCCAGCAGGGCCAAACCCTGGTGATTGCCGTCCAAGGCGCGAAGACGAACGACCTCGGAATCAACACGGTGCGCGTGTCGAGCGTGGCGCAGGCGGTGGGGGCCATCAGCACCATTGATGCGGCCATTCGCAGTGTGTCGACCCTGCGCAGCAACCTCGGTGCGTTCCAGAACCGCCTCGAGTTCACGATCAATACGCTGAGCATTCAGGAAGAAAACTCCGCGGCGTCCGAAAGCGCCATCCGGGACGCCGACATCGCGAGAGAGACGATCGCGTTCACCCGCAACCAGATTCTGGTGACTGCGGGAACGTCGGTCCTGGCGCAGGCCAACATCGTTCCGCAAACCGCGCTGACGCTGTTGGGACGTTAACCGGGGTAGCGTGAGTAGGAAACCGATCCCGCTCCGCGACGACCTGAAACGGGCCTAGGGCGCTCCCGCGAACGCGGACGCCCGCCGGCCCTTTGGGAGACGACCGATGGGAGTTCCAGTGGTGTCGGCGCAGGGGCTTGGCGCCCTTGCCGCATCGGCGGCGGCTCGGACTCCTTCCCGCGGCGCTCACGAATCCGTGCCTAAAGAAGCGGCGCCCGAAGCGCCCGAACAGTTGAAGCCCCCTCTCGGACAGCCCGCGCAGCCCGATCCGATTCGGATTACCGAAAGCACGGCACTGCGGCTTCGTGTGGACAAGGAGACGAGCCGTATTATTGCGCAGATCGTCGACGAGAACCACGAAGTCGTTCGGCAAATCCCGCCGGAAGAGGCGCTCAAAATCGCCGCCCGAACACGGCGGCTTTTGGGACTGCTGTTCGACCAGAACGCATAGCCGAGCGTAATCAAACCCACCGGCCCGGGTCCCGACATTCATCGGGATCCGGGCGTCTTATTTCTTTTGCGCGGCGGACCCAGTTCCCGCGCATTTCGTCTATCGGCGGAACACCCGGCGGGCGCGGGGTCCTCTTGCTTTGCCAGGGCGCGATGCCGAATCGTCCCGAATGGACCGGTTCTCTTCAATCAACTCGGCCGCCTTCCGGGCGTCTTCCAGCGGTTTGAAAATGTCCTTGAATTCGCGCGGCATCTCGCTGCGAAAGGCCATCGGTTTGCCCGAGACCGGATGCCTGAACCCCAAGTAACTCGCGTGCAGCGCGATTCGCTTGCCCAGTCTTGTCCGTGCGCCGTACTTGCCGTCGCCGACGATAGGATGGCCCAACTCGGAAAGGTGCGCCCGGATTTGGTTTTTCCGGCCCGTCTCGGGCGTAACCTCGAGGAGCGCAAACCGTCTGATCCGGTCGATGACGCGGTAGTGCGTGACGGCCGGTTTCGCGTCGGGCCCCGGGGCGACGCTGTGCACCTTCAAGCTCTTGTTTTCGCGCAGATACGACCGGATCGACCCCTCCGACTGTTTTGGAACGCCCTCCACCACGGCGTAGTACTTCTTGCTGACGCCGTCCCACCGGCTCTGTAGCGCACGTTTGGCCGCTTCGTTGCGGGCGAACACCAACAAACCCGAGGTTTCCCGATCGAGGCGATGAACGATGAACACCCGCTCGCCACGATGAGGCCGTTCCGCTTGCACATAGGCCGTAACCTGCCGATATGCGGTGCGGATTCGTTCCTCGTCCGTCGCAATCGTCAGGAGGCCGGCGGGCTTTTCGATCACGATGATATGCCGGTCGTCGTACACGATATCAGGTTTCGCGACTTTCGGCGCGGGACGTCCGCCGTGGAACTCGACGACGATGCGATCGCCTTTCAATAGCCGATAGTCGTGCCTCGTCACGGCATTTCCATTTACAAACACCGCGCCGTGTCGCAACAACTGTTTGACCTGGGTCCGCTTCAGGTCGGTCAAGTGCCGCTGCAGAAACGCCAGGAGGAGCGAATCCGTCGGGGCCACTATCGCGCGCGATCGCCTCATGCCGTCTCACTTTCCTTGATCGTCCGGTATGTGCACCGCGCTATTGTCGCCCGGGTGTGCACGGTCCGGCAACTTTGTGTCGGGCAGCAATGGGAAAATTTGAATCGAGTGGGGGGGAACCGCCCGACCGTGTGAGCGGCGACTGCGTCGCGCGGCGAATGTCTTGTCCACGGCCGGAATTCCATGTTACGTTTGGGCGCGGAATGCGCAAAGCAGGCCCGGACCTTGCCCTGCTGGACGGCGGGCGTGCTCTTTCCGAAGATTGGTCCCACGCGCAGCGCGCGACTCCGGGGCATCAGTTCGCGCGTCGGGTAAGCTCGGGCCGGGGGGACGAGGAGCATACGCAAATGATAAGAGCGACCTTCTGGATTCTGGTCTACGCGGGTCTGGTGCTGGCCCCGGTGCTCTTGTTGCTTGTGGGACCGTTCCGCGCGGGACGGGATTTTGGTCGGATTTCTCGTTGGCCCTGGGTTACGCGGCCATGACCATGATGGGGGCGCATTTCTTCCTGACGGCGCGATTCGGACGCGCCAGTGCTCCGTTTGGAATCGACATTATCTATTATTTGCACCGTCTGACGGCCATACTTGGTTTTGGATTGGTCCTCGCGCATGCGTCGATTCTATTCGCCGCCAAGCCGGGACTGTTCGGCCGGATGTATTCCACGAACATGCCGTGGCACGCGGTCGCCGCGAACGCGGCCTTGCTGGGTTTCGTCGTCCTGATCGTCACGTCGCTCTGGCGAAAAACGCTTCGAATTCCGTACGAGCGGTGGCGGCGTTGGCACGGCGACCTCGCGGTCGCGGGCCTTCTATTCGCGCTGATTCACATCGAGCTGGCGGGATATTACGTCCAAGTTCCCTGGAAGCGTGTTCTTTGGACGGTGATCACACTTTCCTGGTTGGCGCTCCTCGTGTACGTACGACTCGTCAAGCCCTTGCTGATGCTGCGAAAACCGTACACGGTAATCGGAGTCCGGCAGGAACGGGGCAATTCCTGGACCCTGCGCGTCGAACCGGAAGGACATCGGGGCTTACGATATCTCCCGGGGCAGTTTGCATGGTTGACCGTGGGCCGCTCGCCATTCTCGATCAACGAGCACCCATTTTCGATGTCATCCAGCGCGGCCGAGCCGGGACGATTGGAGTTTACCGTCAAAGAACGGGGGGATTACACGCGCACGGTGAAGGACATCCCGCCCGGGACGCGGGCCTACATAGACGGCCCGTTCGGCGCCTTTACGGCCGATTATTTTCCCAAGGCGGCCGGTAATGTATTCTTCGCGGGAGGCGTTGGAATCGCGCCGATCATGGGCAAAGAGGTCTATGACGAACAAGCCTGCTCGCTCTGTCACCTGATCGCGGGTGAAGGCGATCCTCGCTACCCCCTGGACGGCATAGGCGCACGCCGTTCTGCGGAGTTCATCCGGACCTATATCGCCCCCACCGAAGAGATACGCTCGTCATTTCCGGGCGAAACGTACAGCATGAAGCAACCGTATCACGAGTTGCCCGAGGACGAAATGAACGCGCCGGTGGACTATCTGCGGAGTGTACGATGAGCAGTCCTGCAACGCCGAACTCAAGAAAAAACGCGGCCGACACGGCGCAACGCATCCATCGGGGGACGGTGCTTGTCCTTCAGGTCGTCATGGCGGTCGAATTGGTATTGGCCCTCTACGAACGCCAGTGGGCGACTGCTACGTTCATCGTGGTCATCATGGCTGTCACGATTGCACCGGTTGTTTTCCGGGAGCGGCTGCCGGTAGACATTCCCCCGGAGTTTCAATTGCTGGCCGTGATCTTTGTGTTCTCTTCGCTCTTTCTTGGGGAGGTCCGAAGTTTTTACGAACGAATCTGGTGGTGGGACATCGCCCTGCATGCAAGTTCGGGGGTGTTGCTGGGCATCGTGGGATTCTTGCTGGTATACGTTCTCAACCAAGACGACCGCATCGACCTCCATATGCATCCCCGCTTCGTGGCGCTGTTCGCATTCACGTTCGCGGTGGCCGTAGGCGCGCTGTGGGAAATCTATGAGTTCGCAATGGACCAGCTCGTAGGGACGCAGATGCAAAAGCCGATGTTCAACGATCCTTCCGGATTGACCGACACCATGTGGGACCTGATCGTGGATTCCCTCGGAGCGCTGGTGATCAGCGCCTTGGGTTGGTGGCACATGAAATTCCGCACACGCTCCTTCATCGAGGACTGGATTCTGAAATTCATCGAGAGCAACCCTCGCTTGTTTGCCTCCTGACACCTCCGAAGCCTGCTGTCGTACCCTGTGCTTACTCCGGAGGGAAATACCGCCCCCGGATGACGCGCAGCGCATCGGCTTCAATCGGTACGTTTCGCGGTTTGGGCGTAGTGAATCCAGGTACGGGCCTCCATTCCACGAGGTGTTTTCCGATGCTCAAACCCTCTACCGTCGTCCCTTTCTTGAGCCACGGCCCGCCGTCGACCCGCCACCGCGCCTTGTTTCGCCGCGCTTCGCGGGGTTGGATTTTCACACGGATCGAGCCGGTCCCGTACTGCGCGATCAGGGTGTGGTCCTTGTTCATCGTGAGGTATGCGATGTGGAAATCCGAGTGATGTTCTCCGTCCAACAACCAACTGGAAAACGGCCGGCCGTTGTGCAAGAGGGGCGCTCTCACAATCGCGTCGTAGGGATCCTCCGAATCGAACTCCCTTTGATAGGGGGTGGCAAACTCCCAGATGTCCTCGTTCAGCATTACCACGCCCTCGTCGGGCGTGCTTTGTACGGTCAGCTTGAATTTGGGCGGGCCGTACACCGCGACGAGCGTGTAATCGGCGCTCAGCTCAAACACGACAGTCGGGTCGCCGGTCAGGGTGGATCCGTTACGCTGCCATTCGACAAAGCTCCTGCCCTGATACGTTGCGGGCGCTGAAAGCTGGATTGCGGCCCCGTCCTCGTAGTCGTTCCCGAACGGCGTCGCGGGCGATCCCTGCGAGAGGGAATCCACCGTGAACCCAATCGGTATGCCCGTGACCGGCGTACTGGTCACGAACAGCGAGTTCATGGGAATGCGCGGCTCCGCGGCTGCCGCTCCCATTACGGACACGACGACAATGACCAGCCGAACGATGCCCCACTTCATGATCCGACCACTCCCCTTTCGTAGGCGGGTCCGAGCGCCGACCGTTTCGCCACACTCTCATCGCCCCCGGAACCTCACGATACCACGATGCGTATGGTCGGTGAAGCTCGTCCGTTCCTCCCCGTCGGCCATCGAGACCGCCCCTGGACAGAGGTTCCGGTGCCTCCCGGCGGACTTTGCCACCCGCCGAACCGCCTGTGATAGACTACGCGAGACCGGCGAGTGAGTAAACCGTGGCCATTCGGCGCAGCCAGGGGGCGGAAGGACCTGCACAAGGAATGATCCAAGGAACACTGGGTTTCATGGGCTTCGGCAATATGGGCCGGGCAATTGCGGTGGGCCTTCTCGAGCATGGGACAATATCCGCCAAACACATTGCCGTATACGACGTCGAGCTGGAGAAACGCGAACAAGCCGAACTGCTGGGCGCGACGGCCTATGACAATCCGGTCGAATTCGCCAAAGCGTGTGAAAATGTTCTGCTCGCCGTGAAACCCCAGACCATGGAAGTCGCCCTGAACGAGATTAAAGCCGGCCTGAGGGAATCGGCGTTGGTCATTTCGATTGCAGCAGGAATTTCGATTGAGTACATACGCAGCCGCTTGGGCGAATCGTTCCGAGTGGCGCGGGTTATGCCAAACACGCCGGCCCTTGTAAGCGCCGGCGCAGCGGGCATGGCGTTCGGGCCCAACTGCAACGATCGCGATCGGGCCGTCGTGCGGGAAATCTTCGAGTCGATCGGCATCGTCGAACTTGTTCCGGAGGAGTTGATTGACGCGGTTACGGCGCTCAGCGGAAGCGGCCCGGCTTATTTCTTCTATATTGTCGAGTGCCTCGTGAAAGCCGCGCGGGAACAGGGGCTCGAGGAATCCCAGGCCACCCGTTTGGCCGCGCAGACCCTCGTAGGCGCCGGTCTCCTCCTTCGCGAGTCCGGCGAGTCCGCATCCACGCTTCGCGAGCGAGTGACGTCCAAAGGCGGCACGACCGAGGCCGCCTTGAATGCGTTCCGCTCCTCCGGACTCGAGCGCATTATCGGAGCGGGGGTCAAAGCGGCGGTCGACCGCGCGAAAGAGTTGGGGCAGTAGTATAGACGCAAGAAGTCGAAGGCGCTCGGACGAGGACCCCGCGTTGGCCGCGGAGACCCTTGAAAATGCATCCAGCTATGAATACGAAGCGGGGAATTCCGTCAGCATTCCAATGGAGCCGGTTGAATGAAAATTGACAAGGTCGTTCAGGACGTTCTGGGCGAAGAACTTACGCTTTCGCCCAGCGACGTGTTGAGCCAGCAGTTCTCGCGCTCGACCTTCGGCGGTTACGACCGAAGGGAGGTCGATGACTTCCTCGAACGGGTCGCGGCGGTGGTCGAAGGCCTGATCATGCAGGTCCGTACGTTGAAGGAGCGGATCGAAGAACAGCGGCGGACGATCGAGGAATTGCGTGGAATGGAGACGTCTCTTCGCGACGCCATGCTGTCGTCGCAGCGGCTACGCGATGATGTCATTGAAGCTGCCAAGCGCGAGGCCAACGCGATGATTGAGGAGGCCAAAGTCAAAAAGGCGCACGCGCACTTCGAGGCCGCGAAGCTGCCGACGGCACTCGCCCGCGACATCCACGTCATGGAACAACAACGGGCGAGGCTGCGCATCGAAATCCTATCCATCCTGGAAACGCACCGGAAGCTCATCGACAGCCTCGTGCCGGAGGACCGAAGTTCGACGCAAGCCGGGTTCTTTGAAGTGACGGCGCCGGTCGAAGATCAGCGCGAGGCGGTCATGGAATTGCCCGCGATCGACCTGCCTCCGGACGACGAAGGAAACGATATCGAGACGGAGTCGAAACCCGAACGTCACCGCGAGGATTACGTTGCAGGAGATCCTCAGGCCGGCGACGCGCGGCGGAAGGAATACAACGAGCGGGACAACGAGAAGCCATGATGGCAATCTGGTTGACGGTCGCCGCCTTCTCGGCGGCCGATGAGTCCGCGATCGACAAGTTCTTTGCCGAGTTTGTCGCCAAACGCGAGCACATCGAGTCGCTTCAAGCGACATTCACGCAAG